>NZ_CP007766.1:0-342273 GCF_000816785.1 Campylobacter peloridis LMG 23910
ATGAATATTAAAGATTTTTTACAAGAATTTAAATCAGAAATCAGCGACAACGAATATGAAACTTATATTTCACAGCTACATTTTAGTGAAAAATTAAGCAAAAACAATGTTTTAGTATTTATAGCACCTAATTATTTCTTGGCTAAATTTATACAAACAAAATATGCACAAAAATTAGCCTATTTTTATGAAGTAAAAACAGGCATAAATCCTCAAATAAACATTATCACAAATGAAATACAATACAATAAAAATAATTTTAAAGTAGATGTTTCACAAATTAAAACACAAAGCACTATATTAAATCCATCTTTTACTTTTGAAAGTTTTGTAGTAGGTGATTCTAATGTTTTTGCACACGGAACATGTAAATCTGCTACAGAAAAATTGGGAGTTTTATATAATCCTATTTTTATATATGGACCAACAGGGCTTGGCAAAACTCATTTATTGCAAGCTGTTGGTAATGCATGTTTAGAAAATGGAAAAAAAGTAATTTATGCTACTAGTGAAAATTTTATAAATGATTTTACATCTCATCTAAATAATAAAACTATGAATAAATTTCATGAAAAATATAAAAATTGTGATGTTTTACTTATAGATGATGTGCAGTTTTTAGGAAAAACTGACAAAATTCAAGAAGAATTTTTTCACACTTTCAATGAAATAAAAGAAAAATTTGGCCAAATAGTAATGACAAGTGATAATCCTCCAAATATGCTAAAAGGTATAACAGAGCGTCTAAAAAGCCGTTTTGCAAATGGAATTATCGCAGATATAACTCCTCCTCAACTTGATACAAAAATTGCTATTATAAAGAAAAAATGTGATTTCAATGCGATTGATTTAAAATCTGAAGTAATAAATTATATAGCAACTTCAATGGGAGATAATATCAGAGAAATAGAAGGTATGATAACAAATTTAAATGCCCAAGCAAGACTTTTTAACCAAGAAATTACTTTAGAAATAGTTAAAAGTTTTATGAAAGATCACATAAAAGAAACAAAAGAAAATATCAGTATAGATGATATTTTATTAGAAGTTTCAAAAACATATAACTTAAAACCAAACGATATAAAATCAAATAAAAAAACACAAAATATAGTTATAGCAAGAAGAGTAGTAATTTTTTTAGCAAGAGAACTTACAACTATGTCTATGCCTCAACTTGCAAGATTTTTTAATATGAAAGATCATACAGCAATTTCACATAATATTAAAAAAATTCAAGAACTTATAAAAGAAAATGAAAATTTAAAAATTATCATAGATGAATTAAAAAATAAAATTTTAACAAAAATAAAAAGTTCTATGTGAATAAATGTGAAAAATAAAAAAAATTATCTCACAAAGAAAATTTCTATAAAAAAAGGCTTTTAAAAAGCATTTCACATTTTCACATTACTTATTATTATGATAAAATAAATTTTAAAAAACAGAAGGAAGAAAAAATGAAAATCAGTATAAACAAAAACACTCTTGAATCAGCTATAGTTTTAACTAACTCTTATGTAGACAAAAAAGACTCAAGCAATATAGCCTCACATCTACTTTTTGAAGTTAATGAAGATAAATTAATCATTAGAGCAAGTGATTATGAAATAGGAATAAACTATAAAATTAAAAAAATAAAAGTAGAAAATTCAGGTTTTGCAACAGCAAATGCAAAAAGTATTTTAGATATTATAAAAAATTTAAATAATGAAGATGTTGTATTAGAAACTATAGAAAATTTCCTTTTTATAAGACAAAAAGGAACAAAATATAAACTTCCTATGTTTAATTATGAAGACTTTCCAAATTTTCCAAGTACTGAAGGTAAAGATAAATTTGATATAGATTCTAGTGATTTAAGTAGATCTTTGAAAAAAATTCTACCTGCTGTAGATACAAATAATCCAAAATATTCTTTAAATGGTGCATTACTTGATATAAAAACTACTCATATAAATTTTGTAGGAACAGATACTAAAAGATTAGCTATTTTTACTTTAAATAAAACAAATGATAAAGAATTTAATCTTTGTATTCCTAAAAAAGCTATCTTAGAAATGCAAAAAATATTTTTTGAGAAAATTGAAATTTATTATGATGAAAATATGCTTATTGCAAAAAATGATAATTTTGAATTTTTCACAAAATTGATTAATGATAAATTTCCTGATTATGAAAGAGTAATTCCAAAAAATATTACAAAAGAATTTATCTTTAAAACTGAAGATTTTATAGATTCTTTGAAAAAAATTAATGTAATTACTGAAAAAATGAAATTAAATTTTCATAAAAATAAACTTGTATTTGAAGGCGTAAGTTTAGACAATATGGAAGCAAAAACTGAACTTGATATAGAACTTGATATAGATGAGGAATTTAACCTTTGCATAAAAAATAAATTCATTACAGATTTTTTAAATTCAATTGAAAGTGAAACTTTTAAATTAAGCATTAATGAACCTCATATGGCATTTTTAGTATCAAGTGAAGAACTACAAACTGTGATTATGCCAGTAATTTTATAAGGAAAATAAATGCAAGAAAATAAACAATATGGCGCTGAAAATATAAAAGTTTTAAAAGGCTTAGAAGCAGTTAGAAAACGCCCAGGTATGTATATAGGAGATACAAATATAGGCGGATTACATCATATGATATATGAAGTAGTTGATAATTCTATAGATGAAGCTATGGCTGGATTTTGTAACGAAATTAATATAGAAATTACAAATGAAGGTTCTTGTATAGTAAGTGATAATGGTAGAGGAATTCCTGTTGATATACATCCAAGTGAAAATATTCCTACTTTAACCGTTGTTTTGACTATTTTACATGCTGGTGGTAAATTTGATAAAGATACTTATAAAGTTTCAGGCGGTTTGCATGGAGTTGGTGTAAGTGTTGTAAATGCTTTATCAAAAAAGTTAATTGCTACAGTTCATAGAGATGGACAAATTTATAGACAAGAATTTTCAGAAGGCAAAATAATAAGTGAATTTGAAATTATAGGAAAAACAAATAAAACAGGAACTATAATAGAATTTTGGCCTGATGATAAAATATTTGAAATAACAGAATTTGATTATGAAATTTTAGCTAAAAGATTTCGCGAACTTGCATATTTAAATCCAAAAATTACTATAAATTTTAAAGATAATCGTGTAGGTAAAAGTGAAAGTTTTCATTATGAAGGTGGAATTTCTCAATTTGTAACGGATTTAAATAAAAAACAAGCTCTAACTAAAGCTATATTTTTTAATGTAGATGAAGAAGATGTAAATGTTGAAGTAGCTTTACTTTATAATGATAGTTATAGTGAAAATTTACTTTCTTTTGTAAATAATATTAAAACTCCAGATGGTGGAACTCACGAAGCTGGTTTTAGAATGGGACTTACAAGAGTTATAAGCAATTATATAGAAGCAAATGCAAGTGCTAGAGAAAAAGATTCTAAAATTACAGGTGAAGATGTAAGAGAAGGTTTAATAGCTATTGTGAGTGTAAAAGTTCCTGAACCTCAATTTGAAGGACAAACTAAAGGAAAATTAGGATCAAGTTATGTTCGTCCTATAGTTTCTAAAGCCACATTTGAATATTTGACAAAATATTTTGAAGAAAATCCTATAGAAGCAAAAGCTATAATGAATAAAGCTTTAATGGCAGCTCGTGGTAGAGAAGCGGCTAAAAAAGCAAGAGAATTAACGCGTAAAAAAGAAAGCTCAAGTGTAGGAACTTTGCCTGGAAAATTAGCTGATTGTCAAAGTAAAGATCCAAGTGAAAGTGAAATTTATCTAGTAGAAGGTGATAGTGCTGGAGGCTCAGCAAAACAAGGTAGAGAGAGAACTTTTCAAGCTATTTTACCTTTAAGAGGAAAAATACTTAATGTTGAAAAAGCAAGACTTGATAAAATTTTAAAAAGCGAACAAATTCAAAATATGATCACAGCTTTTGGTTGTGGAATAGGTGATGATTTTGATATAGAAAAATTAAGATATCATAAAATCATTATTATGACTGATGCTGATGTAGATGGCTCTCATATACAAACTTTACTTTTAACATTTTTCTTCCGTTTTATGAATGATCTTGTAGCAAATGGCCATATTTATTTAGCTCAACCGCCTTTATATCGCTATAAAAAAGGACAAAAAAAAGAAATTTATTTAAAAGATGAAAAAGCTTTAAATGATTATTTGATCGAAACTGGTATAGAAAATTTGCCTTATGAAGGCATAGGCTTAAATGATTTAAAAGATTTTTTAAAGATAGTCGCAGCTTATAAAAATGTATTAAAAGAATTAGAAAAAAGATTTAATGTAATTTCAGTGATTAGATATTTGATAGAAAATCCTGATTTTATAAGATCAAATAATGAAGAATTATTTAATATTATAAAAGAATTTTTACAAAAACAAAATCATAATATTTTAAATTCTTATATAAATGAAAATGAAATTCGCCTTTATGTGCAAACTGAAAATGGCTTAGAAGAGCTTATAATAAATGATGATTTATTTTCTCATCCACTTTATGAAGAAGCAAATTTTATATATCAAAAAATCAAAGATAGGGATTTGAAATTTGATAAAGATATTTTAGAAATTTTAGAAGATGTAGAAAAAAATGCTAAAAAAGGTGCTTATATACAGCGTTATAAAGGTCTTGGTGAGATGAATCCTGATCAATTATGGGAAACTACTATGGATCCAAATAATCGTCGTTTATTAAAAATCACTATAGAAGACGCTCAAAGCGCAAATGATACCTTTAATCTTTTCATGGGCGATGATGTAGAACCACGCCGTGAATATATACAAACTCACGCTAAAGATGTTAAACATTTGGATGTTTAACATCTTTGTGGTAGTATTATGATTTTTTTGATTGGTGGAGAAAGTCATACTGGAAAAACTTTATTAGCTCAAAAACTTCTTGAAAAATTTTATTATCCATATTTAAGTTTAGATCATTTAAAAATGGGTTTGATTAAAGGATTAAAAGATTTTCCTTTTAAAATAGATGAAGATGAAAATATAGGTGATTTTTTATTTCCAATTATAGATGGCATAATTAAAACTAATATAGAAAATAAACAAAATTTGATTATAGAAGGAATTTATTTTACTCCTAAAGTGATGCAAAAATTTAAAAATAACTCTTATATTAAAATGCTTTATATAATTTTTTCTAAAGAGTATATTTTGCAAAATTATGAGCTAATTTATCAAAAAGAAAATATTATAGAAACTCGTTTAACCAGTGAAAAAGAAAATATAAATATTTTAATATCAAATCATCAGTATTTAAAATCACAATGTGAAAATTTTAATTTACCTTTTTTAGAAATCAAAAAAGACTATGAAATTGAAATTCAAAAAGCTTTTGAATTTTTTGTATAATTTTAATTTTAAATAGGAGAAATTGTATGAGATATGGTGAAAAAGAAATCAAAGAATTTGATGTTGAAAATATAGAAGTATGGCCAAATGATGCTAAAAATGATTATGTGATTAAAATTACTTTGCCTGAATTTATGTGTTGTTGTCCGCGTAGTGGATATCCTGATTTTGCTACTATTTATCTTGAATATATACCAAATAAATTAGTGGTAGAGCTTAAAGCTATAAAACTTTATATAAATACTTTTATGTATAAAAATGTTTCACATGAAGCAAGTATAAATGAAATTTACAATACCTTAAAAGAAAAATTAGATCCAAAATGGATAAAAGTAGTAGGTGATTTTAATCCGCGTGGTAATGTCCATACTATTATAGAATGTAGATCCGATTTAGTAATACCTAAATAACTTTTAAAGTTAATTTAACTTTAAAAGTCAATATTATATTAATTTTAAAAACATAAAATTTAAATACATTTACTTTTAGAAACACTTCATTACAAATAAGAGAATTTTTATATTATTTTATATAAAAATACTTTAAAATTTTATCTGGAAATTATATTTGAAGGATAAAACATGCAAAATCATTTAGACCAAAACCAAAATTTACAAGATGATCGTAGGGGATTTTTAAAAAATTTAGGTATTACACTTTTAGGAGCTAGTGCATTAGCAAATGTTTCTTTGGATAATTACTTTTTAGGAAGTAAAGTTCTTGCTAAAGAATTAGATACTTTTAAAATAGAAGGTAAAAAAGATGTGATTTATCATGGGCAAAGACCTATGACAGCTGAAACACAAATTTATGCTTTAGATTCTGATTTTACAAAACCTGAAAATTTCTTTGTAAGAAATAATGGTATTCCACCTGAGCTTTCTGTAATTAAAGAAAAAATGAAAAAAGGCTGGACACTTGAAATTGGTGGTGAAAGTGTAAAAAATGCCAAAACTTATACTTTAGATGAATTAAAGAAAAAATTTAAACATTACACTTATGCTTTAACTTTAGAATGCGGTGGTAATGGAAGAGGTGAAGTTATACCTAGCACTAAAGGAACTCAATGGGGATATGGAGCAGTTGCATGTGGTAGATGGACTGGAGTTAGATTAAAAGATATTTTAGAAGATTGTGGCATAAAAGATGATGCTGTTTATATAGGGTATTATGGGATCGATACAAAATTAAATGGCGAAGAAGCTTCTCCTATTAGTAGAGGTGTGCCTATGAAAAAAGCTATGCAAGATGAAACATTAATTGCTTGGGCTTATGAAGGTAAAGATATACCTTGGATTAATGGTTATCCGCTTCGTTTAGTCTGTGGAGGTTATCCTGCAAGTGCAAGCGGTAAATGGTTATCAAAAATTGTTGTAAGAAATAAAGTTCATGATGGTGAAAAAATGGAAACTTCTTACAAAGTTCCTGTAAATCCTGTAAAACCTGGTGATTTTACAACTAAAGGCGAAATGAAAATAATAGAATCTATGCCTGTTAAATCTATCATAACTAATATCAAAAATAATGACAAAATTAAAGCAAATAAAAAATTCGAAGTTAGAGGAAAAGCTTGGGCGGGTGAACTTGAAGTTAGCGAAGTTTATGTAAGTAATGATTATGGTGTAACTTGGACTAAAGCAAAAGTTGAAAAACCTTTAAATCGTCTTGCATGGCAAAAATGGAGTGCACAAATTTCAATTCCTACTAAAGGATATTATGAAATTTGGGCAAGAGCAATTGACAACAAAGGAAATAGTCAGCCTATGGTTTTAGCACAATGGAATCCTAATGGTTACATAAATAATGCTTGTCATAGAGTAAATGTTTTTGGAGTATAATATGATAAAAAAGATTGTTTTAATTTTATGTATAGGATTTTCTTTTATTTTTGCAAATTCACAATATAAAATAAATCCTGATACAGGCTTAATTATAGATGAAAATTCACCTTTAGTAGAAGCTCATTGTTTAGCATGCCATGGATCAGGATTAATTACTAATATGCGTGCAAGTAAGCAAGCTTGGCTTGCAGCTATTAGATGGATGCAAGCTTCAGAAGGTTTATGGGAAATTCCTGCTGAAGATGAAGAGAAAATTCTTAATTATCTTACAAAATATTATGGAGAAAAATACGATACAAGAAGGAGAATTCCTTTAGTTTTACTAGAAAAATAATATAATATTTTGTATTATTGTAAAAAAATATGGAGGAAGATTATGAAAATAAAGTTTTTAAGTTTAATCGCAAGTGTGGCTTTAGTTTCAAATTTAGCTTTAGCTGATGAAAATTCTGGTTTATTTTTAGGAGTAGATGCTGGATGGTTTCATACTAAAGTAAATTCTGATCTTGATCATACTAATAAAAATACAAAATACAATGGTGATTTAGAAGGTGATATACCTGTTTTTGGCTTAAGAGCAGGTTATCGTTTTAGTGAAAATCATAGAATTTATGGTGCTTATAGTTATTCTAGTGAATTTAGTGATGTAATCAATACACCAAAATTAAAAATAGATGGAGAATTTACTACTCATAAAATTTTATTTGGTTATGATTTTACTCCAAAAATTTTTGAAAAAACAAGAGCTGTTTTTGGGGCTTATGGTGGATATGCAAGAACTGATATCACTTTAAAAACTAGATTTTTATCATTATCTCAAGATTTTGATGGATATACTTATGGAGCAAAAATAGGTGCTTTATATGAATTAAATCCTTCAAATGAGATAGAATTTGGTTTTAAGGCCGAACAAACTCATTATAATACAAGAAATTTCTATCAAAATGCTGTAGGTTCAAACTTTTATGATCCTAAACAAACTAATTATGGTTTATATCTAGGATATACCTATAAATTCTAAGGAGAATATATGCCAAAAGATGCAAATGGAACAGAACTTAGTGCAGGTGATAGTGTAAATGTTATAAAAGATTTAAAAGTTAAAGGAGCTAGCACAACTTTAAAGCGTGGCACTACTATAAAAAATATCAAATTAACTAGTAAAGAAACAGAAATCGAAGCTAAAGTTGATAAATTTGGAGTTATAGTTTTAAAAACTGAATTTCTTAAAAAAATCTAAACGAAAATTCCCAATTAGTTTTGGGAATTTTCCTCTTGATAAACACAATGTTTAAATATAAATTGATGATCTTTGGGTAAATTTTCAAATAAAGCATTTGCTAAATTTCTTATCTCCCAAAGTGCAGATTTTGAACTTCTAAGCGTAATGAAATTTTGCAAACTTCTTGCATTTATAGTTAAAGTGAGTTCGGTTTTATAGCTTTCTGGTAAGCAGTATTTTGCTATATCTAAACTTATGCTATTTTGCAAGATTAAGCGTAAATTTTCTAGGGCTTTTATGCTTGCATTATCTACTACTTCATTTCCAGTTAAAACTAGATATCTTTTAGCATTTTCAAAATCATTTTCTTTAAATTCAGCTTCATTTCTAAGCTCTTTTAATGTATATCTTGTGCTTTTTACACTTGGGCTTGTGTGTCTATGTCTTGCAACTTCTTGCAAACAAGCACGAGAAATTCCTTGTATATAAAATGTATAGTTTAAATGCTCTAAGGTTGATGCGTGTTTGAATTTATTTCCTACTCGATCGATTAATTCTTTATCTTTTTCGCCACCACAATCACCCTTATCAAAGCTTTGCCAACAAGTCCTAGTAGCATGGGAGCATATATTTAATGGAGTATAGTTTAGCAATGTTACTTTCATTGATGCATCCTTTTAAAATAATCTTATTTTACAAAAAGGTTTATAAAAATAAAATTTTTTATTCGTTATAATTTAAAAAAAGTAAATTAAGGTTATTTTATGAAATTAAAGCAAACTAAATATATTTTTGTAACAGGTGGAGTTTTAAGTTCTTTAGGCAAGGGTATTGCAGCTGCTTCTATTGCCACGATTTTAAAAAATTCAGGTTTAAAAGTAAGCATTTTAAAAGCTGATCCTTATATAAATGTAGATCCTGGCACTATGAGTCCTTTAGAGCATGGAGAGGTTTTTGTAACTGAAGATGGAGCAGAAACTGATCTTGACTTAGGACATTATGAAAGATTTTTGAATGAAAATTTATCTCAAGATAATAATTTTACCACAGGTAGGGTTTATCAAAGTGTTATAGAAAAAGAAAGAAGAGGAGAATACCTTGGAAAAACTATACAAGTAATCCCTCATATAGTAGATGAAATAAAAAATCGTATAAAAAAAGCAGGAATTGATAAAGATATATTAATAGTAGAAATTGGAGGAACGGTTGGCGATATAGAAGGTTTGCCATTTTTAGAAGCTATTAGAGCTTTAAAACTTGAAGTGGGTAAAAATGAAGCTATGAATGTGCATTTAACCTTAGTGCCATTTATAAAAGCAGCAGGGGAATTAAAAACAAAACCAACTCAGCATAGCGTTGGGGAATTACGCCGTATAGGGATTAGCCCTGATATGATTATTTGCAGAAGTGAAAAATCTTTAGACAGAGAATTAAAAGATAAAATCGCAATTTCATGCGGAGTAGAGAAAAACTGCGTTATAGAAAGTGTGGATGCTGCTAGCATTTATCAAATTCCACTTAATTTTTTAAAACAAGATATTTTAAATTCCATAGCTAATTTACTTGATTTAAAAAATTTAAAACCAAATATGAATGAATGGGATTGTTTAGTAAAAAGAGTTATCGCTCCAAGTAATGAACTTAGTATAGCTTTTGTTGGAAAATATGTGGATTTAAAAGAAAGTTATAAAAGCTTAACAGAAGCTATCATCCATGCAGGTGCAGCACTTGATGCAAGGGTAAATTTAAAATGGATTGATAGCGAAAAACTAGAAAATTCAAACATAAAAGAACATTTTAAAGATGTAAGTGGAATTTTAGTAGCAGGAGGCTTTGGATACCGCGGAGTAGAAGGAAAAATCAAAGCCATACAATATGCAAGAGAAAATAAAATTCCATTTTTAGGAATTTGTTTGGGTATGCAGCTTTCTTTAGTGGAATTTGCTAGAAATGTTTTAAAACTTGAAGATGCTAATTCTCATGAATTTGATGAAAATTGTAAAAATCCAATTATCTTTTTAATTGATGAATTTATTGATGGAAGTGGAAAAAAGCAAATTAGAACAAGCAAAACTCCACTTGGTGGGACTATGCGTCTTGGTGCTTATGAATGTTATATCAAAGAAAATACGCTTTTAAGCAGGGTTTATAAAGGTGAAAAGAGTGTTAAAGAACGCCACCGCCACCGCTATGAAGCAAATCCAAAATACAAAGAAATGTTTGAAAAAAATGGAATGATTATTAGTGGCGAAAATGAAGGTTTGGTTGAGGCTGTGGAGCTTAAAGATCATCCATTCTTTTTAGCTGTGCAGTTTCATCCAGAATTTACTTCACGCTTAGTTAATGTTAATCCAGCAATTTTTTCTTTTATAAATGCTTCTTTAGAAAAAAACTATGCTAACTAAAGCTAAGATAAAAGAAATTTTACATCAGCGTTTTGTAAATGATACTCATGTAAAACTTTGTGATTTACCTATGCCATCTTGCTTGAAAGATGTTTATAAAGGTGCTTTACGCATTAAAGAAGCTATTGAAAAAAATCAAAAAGTAGCTATAGTGGGTGATTATGATGTTGATGGGGTGATATCATGTGTGATTTTATCTGAATTTTTTGATGATATTGGTTTTGATTATGTGGTAAAAATTCCAAATCGTTTTAAAGATGGTTATGGCTTAAATGAAGAAATTATCAATGAACTTGATAAGGTAGATTTAATCATCACGGTGGATAATGGCATAGCAGCATTTGAGGCTGCAGAACTTTGCTTACAAAAAGGAATTGATTTAATCATTACTGATCATCACATGCCACCAGAAAATTTACCAAAAGCGTATGCTATTATCAATCCAAAGCAAAAAGATTGCGAATTTCCAGATATTGAAATTTGTGGGGCTCAAGTAGCATGGTATTTAGTTGCTGCTTTAAAAGAAGTTTGTAAGATTAATTATAATATGTGTAAATTTATAGAACTTTTAGCTATAGCTATAATCGCAGATATGATGGAGCTTAGAGACTTAAATAGAGCATTAGTTAGAAAAGGTATAGAATGTATTAATGACTCAAAACGAGCAGCATTTAAAGCTATTAAGCAGTGTTTTGGAAAAGATAAATTTGAACTTGAAAATATTGGTTTTTTGATTGCACCTTTGATAAATAGTGCAGGAAGAATGGATGATGCGATTATTTCTTATAAATTTTTGCATTCTAAAAATATAAATGAAGTGATGAAGTATTTAGAGCAAATTATCGCTTACAATAATAATCGCAAAGATGAAGAACGAGAGCTTTTTAAGCAATGCTTAGAGCAAGTTAATGAAAATCATCCTGTGATTATAGTCAATGGGCAAAATTGGCATGAAGGAGTTTTAGGTATAGTTGCATCGCGTTTAGCAAAACATTTTAACAAACCTGCTTTTGTTTTTTCAGAATGTGAGCAAAAGGCTAAAGCTAGTGTTAGAAGTGTAGGTAAAATAGATATTTTAAATGTTATAGAACAAGCCAAAGAATTTGTTTTAAGCTATGGTGGACACAAAGGTGCTGCAGGGGTTATGGTAGAGCTTGAAAATTTAGAATCTTTCAAAAACAAACTTAATGATATTTGTCAAAGTATTCCAAAAGAAGATTTTTACAATACAGAGGAAGTTTTAGGTAGTATTGATCCAAATGAAGTAGATTTTGAATTACTAGAACTTTTAGAGTCTTTTGAACCTTATGGCCATAAAAATCCTAAGCCACATTTTAAATTTAGCCAACTTCTTGTAAAAAATAAGAAAAAAATAGGCAAAGATGAAAGTCATATGAAATTGATTTTAACCCAAGGGAATAAAACTTTAGAAGCTTTATTTTTTAATTTTGATCATGAACCAAAACTTGGTGAAAATATAGATTTTATCGCTAGTATTTCTAAAAATAACTTCAAAGGTTTAATAACTCCTCAACTAACCATAAAAGAGATTATAAAATAATTATTTATATCAAGGAAGTATATGTTTAAAATAATTTTATTTTTAGTAATGATTTTTAATTATGCTTTAACATATGAAACAAAAATTTTTATAGCAAATACCTATATACCAGAAAATTTTTACAAGTATGATAAAGAATTCAAACAAGCTGCTAAAAAATACAATATACCTATGGTTTTACTTAAAGCTATATCACTTACTGAAAATGCAAAATATAAACACGATATCATAGGAAAAAACAAAAATAAAACTAAAGATTATGGTTTGATGCAAATTAATAGTATTCATTTACAACGCTTTGGACTCAAAGAAAAAGATATTATAAAACCTAGTGTTAATATAGACACAGCTGCAAGATTGCTCCATGAGCTTATTCAAAAATATGGTTTTAATTGGGATGCTATAGGAAGATATCATTCAGCTAATTCAAAATATAAAAATATATGGCTACATAAAGTAATGTCGCATTTGATGGCTATAATTTTAAAAGATAGCAAAAAATTAATTTCTATGGAAAAATTTAGGGTTATGAAGCTTGCATCGTTGTTAGTGAATTTTAATGAAGAACATTATATACAATTAGCAAATACTGAAAAATATATTAAAAACAAGAATTTATAAATTTTCTTGTTTTAAAGCTTCTGATTGATAGTAAGCGATTAATGGTTCGATAATCTCATCAAAAAGACCACCTTCTAAAATCGCATCAAGTCTATATAAAGTAAGGTTAATTCTATGATCGCTAATTCTATTTTGTGGAAAATTATAAGTGCGTATGCGTTCGCTTCTATCACCACTTCCAACTTGTGATTTTCTAGCTTCGCTTTCTTTAGCTAGGCGTTCTTGCTCTTGCATTTCAAAGAGCCTTGCTTTTAATACCTTCATAGCACTTTCTTTATTTTTATGTTGACTTTTGCCATCTTGATTTACTACGACTATACCTGTTGGGATATGCGTGATTCTAACAGCACTATCTGTGGTATTTACACTTTGTCCACCATGTCCACTACTTCTCATAACATCGATTTTTAAATCATTGGGATTGATTTGAATTTCCACATCATCAACTTCAGGCATGATAGCTACTGTGATAGCTGAAGTATGCACTCTCCCTTGAGATTCTGTTTGAGGAACTCTTTGAACCCTATGTGTTCCACCTTCGTATTTTAATCTTGAATAAGCCCCACTTCCTTTTATAAGTATAATAATTTCTTTAAATCCACCTACACTACCTTCGCTTGAACTTACGATTTCATATTTATAGTCACGATTTTCAGCATAGCGTATATAAGCTTTTACTAAATCTCCAACAAATAAAGAAGCTTCATCTCCGCCTGTTCCTGCGCGAATTTCTAAGAAAATATTTTTATCATCATTTGGATCTTTAGGAAGTAAAAGAATTTTTAATTCCTCTTCAAGTTGAGGTTTTAAAACTTCTAAATTTTTTAGCTCTTCTTTTGCAAGTTCACCTAATTCTGTATCAGATAAAAGAAGTTTATTTTCTTCTATATCATTTAAAGTTTTGAGGTATTCTTGTGCTTTTTCTACTATGGGTTCTAGATTTTTTTGCTCTTTAGATAGAGCAGTCATTTTGGAAACATCATTGGAGATATTAACATCACTAAGAAGAGTATTTAACTCATCAAAGCGTGCTAAAAAAGGTTTAAGTTTGTCAGCTAACATTAAATTATGCTATTTTATTTACCAATAACGCTAATCTACTTACACGGCGTGAAGCAGTTTGTTTTTTCAAAAATCCACGACTTACCATAGCATGAATGCTTTTGTTAGCTATTTTTAATGCATTTTGTGCTGCTTCTTTGTCATTGTTTGCTGCTGCTTCGCGAACAGCTTTTGTGATATTTTTTAATCTTGTTCTATAAAATCTATTTCTTTCTGTTCTTTTTATAGTTTGTCTTGCTCTTTTTTCAGCAGATTTATGGTTTGCCATAATTTTCCTTTTTTATATAAATTAAATTGCTAATTATAGTAAAATAAAATTAAATTTTAATTAATTTAAGTCATTTTAAAGTATTATTAATATCTAATATTATTCATTCTTAAAAAATCGCGTAGTTTTTCATACTCACCATTTTCTAAAAAGCGGTATTTACCTGCTTTTAACATACCAAGATCTAAAGCCCCAAAAGCCACTCTTTTAAGATCCATCACTTCTAAATCAAAATGTCCAAAAAAGCGTCTTAGCTCTCTATTTTTACCTTCATTAATGATTACTTTTAGCTTTGTATAGCCACCACTTGAGCCAAAAATTTCAAAACCTAAAAAGGGAGCAAAACTCATAGATGTTATTTTGGTTTTAGCGTGAGCGCCTTTTTTTTCATTTTGAATTTCTAAGCCATTTTGCATAGCTTCGATGACATTTTTATCTATATTGCCTTTTACTTTTAAGTAGTATTCTCTTTCTAAATCACTATGCATTAGTGCATGGGCTATCACAGGAGAATCCGTTAGCAAAAGCAAACCCTCACTTGCAAAGTCAAGCCTTCCAACACTAAGCCAAGTGCTAAATTGTTTTGGTAAGGTATGATAAATAGTTTTTCTACCCCTATCATCTTTTTTGCTGACTATTTCACCCTTTTGTTTGTGATAAATGATGACTGAAAACTGGGTTTTTTTATGCAACTTTTTGCCATTTATAAAAACTTTATCTTCAGCATTCACGCTATCATTTAGCAAGGCTTTTTTTTGATTGATTTTTACTAAGCCTTGCTTGATTAGCTCATCAGCCTCACGGCGAGAGTATTTGCTATTGTGTGAGATGAATTTATTAATTCTCATTTTCAGCCTACATCACAAAAATAGTTGGCACTATGGTTGGGTATTTTTTGATTTTTCTAAAAATATGCTTTCTTAGCACTTGTCTAATTTGAGCTTCTAAAACTTTTGGATTGTCTAAAATTTCATCTTTTACATTAGGGAAAAATTGACTTAAAACATCGCTCATTTCTTTTGAAAATGCTCCATCTTGTTTATCAGCTACCAAACCATAGCTAAATACTCTTGGTTTATTAATAAGCGTTTTGCTTGCTTTATCAAGCTGAGCAATGATAACAACTATACCGCTATCTGCTAGTTTTTGTCTATCAATTACCACATCATCTGCGATTTGTTTGTTGATTTGATTATCTACAAAAACCTTTCCTGTTTTAACCGTTTTTACGCGTTTGATGTATTTTTGGCAAAGCTCTACTTGATCTCCATCGCTCATTAAATAAATGTTTCTTTCAGGTATGCCACATTTTAGTGCAGTTTCTTTGTGTTTGTTGATATGATTATATTCTCCATGCACTGGTAAGAAAAATTTAGGTTTTACCAAAGTAAGCATAAGTTTTTGCTCTTCTATGCTAGCGTGCCCGCTTACATGAATTTCGCTAAATTCTTGATAAGCAACTTTAGCTCCTGCTTTTAAAAGAAAATCAAGCACAGCAGAAACATTTGCTTCATTTCCTGGTATGGCTTTAGCTGAAATGATAACTTGATCGCTTGGTTTGATTTTGATAAATTTATGCTCATCAGTTGCCATTCTATATAAAGCACTCATGGTTTCACCTTGGCTTCCTGTAGTTACTATAAGCACTTCATTGTCTTTGTATTTGCTAACTTCATCAGCGTCAATGAAAATTTTTCTATCAAGTTTGATATAACCAAGTTCCATGGTGGTATAGAGATTTCTTTCCATAGAACGCCCTATCACACAAACCTTTCTGCCGTATTTTAAACCATAACTAATAGCTTGATATACGCGGTGGATATTAGAGCTAAAGGTGCTCATGATCACCCTGCCCTTAGTTTTAGCAAAAATTTGATCAAAAGTAGGCCCTACAGAGCTTTCACTTTTTGTGTAACCTTCTTTATATGAGTTTGTGCTATCACTTAAAAGACAAAGCACCCCTTCTTCGCCATATTGAGCTAAACGACTTAAATCCGTTGGGTAACCATCAATTGGAGTTTGATCTATCTTAAAATCACCTGTGTGTATGATAGTTCCTGCTTTAGTTTTAATAGCTAGCGCACATGCATCGATGATAGAGTGGGTTATGTGAATCCATTCTAAATCAAAATCACCTATTTCATAAATTTGTCTTTTGGTGATTGGTCTAAACCATTTACGCTCAGCTTTTAAGCCATGTTCTTCAAATTTGTTTGAAATCATACCTAGGGCTAAAGGTGTCGCATAGATAGGAAATTGGAATTCTTTGAAAAAATACGGCACTGCACCGATATGATCTTCATGAGCATGTGTGATTATAATGGCACGAATTTTATCTTTTATCTTTCTAACATAGTCAAAATCAGGTATGATGATATCTACCCCATGCATAGTTCCATCAGGAAAACTCATACCTATATCAACAATAATCGCATCATTATTGGTTTCAAAAACGGTGATATTTCCACCAATTTCTCCAAGCCCACCCAAAGGCGTAATACGGATTTTATGCTCGCTTGAGTTATTGTGTTTTAAAGGGTGGAGTCTTAACTCATGCATGATTTTATTTGCTTGTATACTTTTAGCAAGTTCTACTTGCCATTCTTCATTACCACTTAATTTAGAAGGTAAATTTCTATTTTTTTTCTTTCTCTTTTTTTCTTCAACATTTTCATTTTGAATATTTTCTAGTTTTGCCTCGTTTTGTTCTAAATTTTGTGATTCTTTTCTTTTTTTATTTTTAAATTTGTTAAATCTTCTAGGTTTATTTTGTTCTTGAGTTTTGTTTTCTTCGCTCATAATCATCCTTTAAATAATCATAAATTTTAAGGTATAAATCAACGCTAATTTCATGAGCTCTTGAAGTAGGTGAGATATTTAGTGCATTAAAGGCTTTTAATATTTTTTCTTTTTTATCTTTGAAATTTGATATAAGTTGTTTTCTTGGGTTTTGAAAACACACTCTAAGAAAATCTTTAAAAGCTTTTATATTGTCACATTTTTGCTGATAATGGCTAAATTTTATTAGCTTTATCACAGCTGAAGTAACTTTTGGCGGAGGATTAAAGCTTTGTGGTTTTATATCAAAAAGCATTTGTCTTTGGCAGATTAATGCACAAAGCACCCCTAGAGCCGAAAAATTACTTTCTTTCTCACTTGCACAAAATTTTTGTGCTACTTCTTTTTGCACCATAACTATAAGCCCTAAACAATTTTCATCTTCTAAGGCTTGTAAAATCAAATTTGTAGCAATATAATAAGGTAAATTCGCTACTAAAAAATACTCTTTTTCGCTTAAACTTCCTTTTTCAAATGCATCGCTTGCATTTTGATGTATAAGCTCAAAATTTCCACCTTCAATCTCATTTTGAAATTTTTTATTCAAAATAGGAATTAAATCTTTGTCAATCTCATAAGCTTTTACCTTAGAGACTTTCAAAAGTTCTTGCGTTAAATCACCTAAGCCAGGCCCAATCTCAACTATATTTTTAGTATCTTTGGGTATGGCTTGGATGATTTTTGCTACCACGCTTTTATCTTCTAAAAAATTTTGCCCAAAATGTTTTTTTGCTTTAATCATAAAAATATTTTATCTAAAAAATATTAATTATAGCATTATTTTAAGTGCTAATTGGATAAAATTTAACTTTATTTTTTATAAAGGTGGATTTTTGAAAAATCTTATAGTATGTGCTGGCGGAAATGAAAATTTTAAATTTGCAAAAAGTATAGGCATAGGACTTGTTAATTCTGCTTTTTCTTTGGGTAAAATTTTAAGCGAAGAAAAGGTGGATAATTTGATTTTTATTGGAACTTGTGGAATTTATCAAGAAGGAAAAATCTTAGAAATTTATGAAAGCTCTAATGCTTCAAATATAGAATATGCCGATATTTGCGATGGGTTTTATACACCTATTGCAAATAAAATCATATTAAATGTTTCACATGAAACAATGATTAATTCTTCAAACTATATATGCAAGGATAAAAATATAGCAAAACAATTTTTTGAAAAAGGTTTGCATATAGAAAATATGGAAGCTTACGCAGTGCTTTCTTGTGCAAAAATGCAAGGAATTAATGGAATTTGTTATTTGTGTGCGACAAATTTTTGTGATGAATTTGCCCATGAAGATTTTTTAAAAAATCATCAAAAAGCAAAAGAATTATTAAAAGATTTTTTGCTAGATAAAAAACTTATATAGGAAAAAAATTGAGTGATTTAAAAAATATATTAGATTTTACTAAAGAAGAATTAGAAAATTTAGTTCAGCCCAAATTTAGAGCTAAGCAAATTTTTGAGTGGATTTATAAAAAATACGCCGATGATTTTTTACAAATGTCGTCTTTGCCAAAAGAATTTAGGGCGTATTTGCAAGAAAATTTTCACTTTAGTCCTTTAAAATGTGTAAAAGATGAAAAAAGCAAAGATGGGAGCATTAAATACCTTTTTGAGCTTTTAGATGGTAAAAAAATAGAGGCTGTTTTGCTTCCTATGAAAGAAGAACTTGTAGATGAAAATGGTAAGATTATCAAACATGCAAGATATACTATTTGTGTTTCATCACAAGTGGGTTGTAAAAGCGGATGTAGTTTTTGTCTTACTGCTAAAGGGGGATTGAAAAGAAATTTAAGTGCTGGAGAGATAGTAGGACAAATTTTATGGATAAAAAAGCATAATCAAATTCCTTATGAAAGAAGGGTTAATATAGTCTATATGGGCATGGGTGAGCCTTTGGATAATCTTAAAAATGTTTCTAAGGCAGTTGTGATTTTAGCTGATAATGATGCTTTAGCGATAAGCCCTAGAAGGCAAACTATAAGCACAAGTGGTTTAGCAAAACAAATTAAAGAACTAGGTGCAATGAATTTGGGTGTGCTTTTGGCTATTTCACTTCATGCTGTAAATGATGAATTAAGAAGTGAATTAATGCCTATAAATAAAGCTTATAATATAGCTAGCATTATGGAAGCAGTGAGAAATTTCCCAATAGATCAACGCAAAAGAGTGATGTTTGAATACCTTTTAATTGATGGAATAAATGATAAAATCGAGCATGCCAAAGAATTAGTTAAGCTTTTAAATGGTATAAAAGCCAAGGTAAATTTAATACTTTTTAATCCTCACGAAGGTAGTTTATATAAAAGGCCAAGCGTTGAAGCGGCGGTTAAATTTCAAGATTATCTGAGCGCTAAAGGCGTAACTTGCACCATAAGAGAAAGTAAAGGACTTGATATTTCTGCAGCTTGTGGACAACTTAAAGAAAGGCAAAGTGCAAAATGACTTTTTTGGATATAGCGCAAATTATTTTCATCGCAATAGTAGTGGTAATAGGACTTGGTGGGATTATTTATGTTTTGAGAAATGAAGGGAAAAATAATGATAGATAAAAAACAATTATTAGAAAATGAACTATTTCAAAATAGATATATAAAAGCAAATATTTCTTGGTATTATTCTTATTTAACTGGAAAAAGAGGATTAGCTAGAATTTTTAAACTTCCATATGCTGCTTTGATGAGAAAATTTTATTTGAAAAAATATTTTGAAAAACGAGTAGGGGAGGGTAAAATAGATATTCCTTATTTAGAATTAGTTTTAACTACAAAATGCACTTTAAGATGCGAATCTTGTAATAATTTAATGCAATATTTTTCACCATCTAATCAATATACCTGTACTTTAGAGGGTATTATAAAATCATTAGAATTGCTTTTATCTAAGGTGGATTCTATTGCAAGGGTTAGAATCATAGGTGGAGAACCCTTGTTGTTTAAGGATTTACCGCAATTGATTGATTATTTAGATACTCAAAAGAAGATATTAACATTTTCTTTAGTGACTAATGCTACTATTGATTTTAAAGATGAGTTGATAAAAAGATTAAAATTTTCTAATAAGGTTAGAAAAATTACGATTTCAGATTATAAAAGATCTCCAAATTTAAAAATTCCATTGAAACAAGAAAGCATTTTGAAAAAATTAAAAGAAAATAAAATTCCATTTTCTATGGATTCTAGTGGAGAAAATTCCACTTGGAGTGATCCTGAAAAAATTTACAAACGCGGTAGAAATAAAGAAGATATAATAAAAAATTATCGCAATTGTCAAATGCCATGTGTTAGTTTAATGACTTCAGAAGGCTTAAAAGATAAATCTTTAGCACCAAATGGAGCTGTATTTACATGTCCTATATCTTCTTCTTTATCGCGTCTTAAAGGCTTAGAAGAATTTGAGGGTGATTTTGTAAATTTAGATGATGATAAAGAAAGATTTTTTGAATTTTACGCTCAAGATTTTTACAAATCCTGTGATTATTGTAGAGATTATGGTGCTCCAGCTAAGCAAATTGCAGTCGCAATTCAAACCAATAAAGTTTTAAAATTAGAAAAAGATTAAGATAAATTTTCTAAGAATTCATCTTTAATATTTTTTTGAGATTGTATCAAAAAGTTTTTATTTTTATATTTAAATTCTAGGCTAAAAGAGTGTAAAAGCAGTCTTTTAGCACCTGTAGTTTGAATTCTTTCAGTTTCACTCATTTTTCCATCAAGTATTTGTTCTATTTGTATTTTTTCTAAACCATACAAAGGTTCGCCTAAAATTTTATGTTTCACATGAAACAAATGCAGTCTTATTTGGTGTTGTCTTCCTGTTAAAGGCTTTGCTAAAACCAAACTAGCATTTAAATTTTCAAAAAATTCTAAACTTTGAAAATCTGTTATAGCTTTTTTTCCATTTTTACAAATACACATTCTAGTTTTAACATTATCATAATCTTTAGCTAAATCCATGCTTTCATCTACTCTAAATTGTGCTTTGGTTTTTCCTTCTACTAAAGCAAGATAGCTTTTTTGAACCAATCTTTTTTCAAACATGGTTTTTAACTCAATTTGTGCAAATTTATGTTTTGCAACAAGTATAAGCCCACTTGTTTCTTTATCTAGCCTATGAGCCACACAAGCTTTTTCACCCCATAAATGCCAAATTTCATCACAAAGGCTATAAGTGCAATTTCTTCCATTTGGGTGGCTTAATACCCCACTTGGCTTTTCTATCACTGCAAAATCTTCATTTTCATAGACTATTTCTATGCCCTTTGGCTCATTTTGATAAACAATTAATTCTACCAATCCATCTAAAAATTGATTTTTTTCTTCTACTAAATTTCCATTGCAAAAAAGGCGTTTTTTGTCGATAAGTTTTTGTGCTTGACTTATGGAAATTTTTAATTCATCCATAAGTAGTTTAAAGGCCTTTTTTCCATTATTTGATAGTTTTATTTTTATATAAGGCAAGTTTAATCCTAGTATAAATAATTTTCGATAAAATAAACATTTTTTTAAATAATTATTATATCTAAAAAAGGTTTTGAAAATGGTTGAAAGATATAGCAGGGAAATCATGGCTAAAAAATGGGACATGCAAGCAAAATACGATGCATGGCTTAAAGTAGAATTAGCTGCTGTAAAAGCGTGGAATAAACTAGGTCTTATTAAAGATGATGATTGTGAAAAAATCATTAAAAATGCTAAATTTGATATAGCAAGGATTGATGAGATAGAAAAAACCACCAAACATGATGTAATAGCCTTTTTAACAAGTGTGAGTGAAAGTTTAGGCGAAGAAAGTCGTTTTGTGCATTATGCAATGACGAGTTCAGATTGTATAGATACTGCTGTTGCTTTACAGATTAAAGATAGTTTAGAATTAATCTTGCAAGATTTAGATCAAGTATTAGCAGCGATTAAAACAAGAGCGTATGAGCACAAAAATACTTTAATGGTAGGAAGAAGTCATGGAATTCATGGAGAACCTATAACCTTTGGTTTGGTTTTGGCTATTTGGTATGATTCATTAATCCATGCAAAAGATTTAATCCTTCATGCAAAAGAAGTTATTAGCTATGGAAAAATCAGCGGTGCTATGGGAAATTTTGCTCATGCTCCGCTTGAATTTGAAGAAGAAGTTTGTAAAAATTTAGGCCTTAAACCTGCTCCAGTTTCAAACCAAGTAATACAAAGAGATCGTTACGCACAAGTTATTTCAGCTTTAGCGATTTTAGCTTCAAGTTGTGAGCAAATTGCAGTTGCTATCCGCCATTTTCAAAGAACAGAAGTGTATGAAGCTGAAGAGTATTTTTCTCAAGGACAAAAAGGGAGTTCTGCTATGCCACATAAGAGAAACCCTGTTTTGAGTGAAAATATTACTGGCCTTTGTAGAGTGATAAGAGCTTATGTAAATCCTGCTTTAGAAAATGTAGCCTTATGGCATGAAAGAGATATATCACATTCTAGTGTAGAAAGATTTATTTTGCCTGATGCGTTTGTTACGACTGATTTTATGCTCTCAAGATTATGCGGGGTGATAGAAAAACTTTTGGTGTATCCAGAAAATATGATGAAAAATTTAAATTTAACCGGTGGGCTTGTGTTTTCTCAAAGAGTATTGCTTGAACTTCCATTTAAAGGTATAAGCAGAGAAGAAGCTTATAAAATTGTTCAAAGAAATGCTATGAAAGTTTGGGCTGATTTGCAAAATGGTAAGCCCGCTTTAAATGAAAAAGGCGAGAGCTTATTTTTACTAGCTTTATTAGCTGATGAGGATTTGAAAAAGTCTTTGAGTGAGACAGATATTAGAAATTGTTTTGATTATAATTATTACACTAAAAATGTAGATAAAATTTTTGAAAGAACATTTAAGTAAGAAAGGCTGATATGAAAGTATTAAAAAGAAATGGTAGAACAGAAGAATTAGATGTTTCTAAAATCAAAAAATACACCACAGATGCAGTGGCAAATTTAGAAAATGTCAGCCAAAGCGAGCTTGAAGTGGATGCAAAAATCCAATTTCGCGACGGGATTAGCACTGAAGAAATCCAACAAACTCTTATAAAAACTGCAGTAGATAAAATAGACATTGATAGACCTAATTGGACTTTTGTTGCAGCAAGATTGTTTTTGTATGATTTATATAAAAAAGTAAGTGGTTATAGTGGCTATAAACATCTAAAAGAATACCTTGAAAAAGGTGAAAAAGAAGGTAGGATTTTAATAGGCCTAAAAGAAAAATACGATTTAGATGATTTAGATGCTTATATAAAACCAGAGCGTGATTTGCAATTTACTTATCTTGGTATAAAAACTTTATATGATAGATATTTGATTAAAGATTCTAAGGGTATACCTATAGAATTGCCACAGCAAATGTTTATGGCTATAGCGATGTTTTTGGCGCAAAATGAGCTAGATTCTCAAACTTGGGCTAAGAAATTTTATGATTTAATCTCAACTTTTGAAGTAATGCTTGCAACCCCAACCCTTTCAAATGCAAGAACTACAAGACACCAATTAAGCTCATGTTATATAGGAAGCACACCTGATAATATAGAAGGAATTTTTGATTCTTATCAAGAAATGGCACTTTTATCTAAATTTGGTGGTGGTATAGGCTGGGACTGGTCTAAGGTGCGTGCAATGGGTGGAAGCATAGATGGGCATAAAAATGCAGCAGGTGGGATTATACCATTTTTAAAAATCACTAACGATATAGCAGTAGCTGTTGATCAACTAGGAACTAGAAAAGGGGCGATTGCTGTTTATATCGAACCTTGGCATATGGATGTAAATGATTTTTTAGATTTGCGTAAAAATTCAGGTGAAGAAAGAAGAAGAGCGCATGAGCTTTTTCCTGCTTTGTGGATTAATGATTTGTTTATGAAAAGGGTGAGAGCAAATGATAAATGGACGCTTTTTGATCCTGCAGATACTGAAATTTTGTGTGATTTATATGGTGAGGAATTTGAAAAAAAATACGAAGAATTTGAAAAAGATGAAAGCATAGCCAAAGAAATTGTTGATGCAAAAGAGCTATGGAAAAAGATATTGCTTTCTTATTTTGAAACAGGTATGCCATTTTTATGCTTTAAAGATAGCGCTAATAAAGCCAATCCAAATTCACATGTAGGAATTATAAGAAGTTCGAATTTATGTACAGAAATTTTTCAAAATACAGATCCAAATTATTATCAAATCAAAATTGTATTTGATGATAAAACAGAGCTTCATTTAGATGAAAATGAAGAACTCACCATAGATGGAGGCTACAAAAAGCCTGCTAAAAAGGTTTCTACCTTAGATAGCATTAATGGTAAAAAAGTTTATATAGTAGAAAAATATAAAATAGAAGGAAAAACTGCTGTTTGTAACCTAGCAAGTATAAATTTAAGCAAAATTAACACTAAAGAAGATATTCAAAGAGTGGTTCCAACGGCTATTAGAATGCTTGATAATGTAATTGATTTGAATTTTTATCCTCATGTGAAAGTTAAAAATACCAATCTAAAATCGCGTGCTATAGGACTTGGTGTAATGGGCGAAGCGCAAATGCTGGCTGAAGCCCAAATTTATTGGGGTTCTAATGAGCATTTTGAAAAAATTGATCATATTATGGAAATGATTAGCTATGAAGCGATTTTAGCTAGTTCAAATTTAGCTTTAGAAAAAGGAAGTTATCCTGATTTTGAAGGTTCAAATTGGAGTAAAGGTATAGTGCCAATTGATGTAGCAAATGAAAATGCCAAAAAACTTACCGCAAGTGAAGGTTTATTTGATCAAAGTGAGTGTGATTGGGAAAAATTAAGAGAAAAACTTAAAAGAGATGGTATAAGAAATGGTTATTTAATGGCTATAGCACCAACTTCTTCTATTTCTATTTTAGTGGGAACTACTCAAACGATTGAGCCTGTGTATAAGAGAAAATGGTTTGAGCAAAACTTAAGCGGTATGATACCAACTGTGGTGCCAAATTTAAGCGCTAATACTTGGCAGTATTATACCCCTGCTTATGAGCTTGATCAAAAAATCTTAGTAAAAGCAGCTGCTATTCGTGGTAAATGGATAGATCAAGGTCAGTCTTTAAATATCTTTGTTTCTTTAGATAAAGCAAGCGGGGGGTATTTGAATGAAATTTATCAACTTGCTTGGGAATTAGGGGTTAAATCAACTTATTATTTAAGAAGCGAAAGTCCTGATAGTGAAAAAGTTAATGATAATATAGTTGATAGAAGTATAGAATGTGAAGGTTGTCAATAAAAATGGAGAAACAAAATGTATACAAAAAAATCATTACCGGAGCTTACGCTTAGAGGTATAATTTTAGGAAGTATTTTAACGATTATATTTACTGCCTCAAATGTTTATTTGGGGCTTAAAGTTGGTCTTACTTTTTCTACTTCTATTCCTGCTGTTGTGATTGCAATGGCAGTTTTAAAAATTTTTAAAGATTCTAATATTTTAGAAAATAATATGGTGCAAACTCAAGTTTCAGCAGCGGGGACATTATCAGCTGTGATTTTTGTTATACCAGGTCTTTTTATATGTGGGTATTGGTTTGAATTTCCGCTTTGGCTTACTTTTATGCTTTGTCTTTGTGGAGGTGGATTAGGCGTGCTTTTTACTATACCTTTGCGAAGAGCCATGGTAGTAGAGAGCAAATTAGCTTATCCTGAAGGAAGGGCAGCTGCTGAAATCTTAAAAGTTGCTAATAAAGATCAAGCAGATAAAAAAGGCAAAGTAGGTTTAAAAGAAATTACTCTTGGTGTTGTATTGGCTTCTGTAATTAGCCTTTTTTCAAGTGGTTTTAAGCTTCTTTCAAGTGGAAGTAGTTTTGCTTTTATGTGGCAAAAAATGACTTTTGGTTTTTCTATGGGATATTCAGTAGCACTTTTGGGTGCTGGATACTTAGTAGGTATAGCTGGAGGTGTTGCATTGCTTGTGGGTATGGTGCTTGCGTGGATGGTTTTTGTGCCGTATTTTTCTGCTAAAGAGAGTTTTGATGCGAGTTTGAGTGCATTAGATATTGCTAATCAAATTTGGGCTCAAAAAGTGCGTTTAATAGGCACAGGAGCTATTGCTATAGCAGCTTTATGGACTTTGATAGAACTTGCTAAGCCTGTATATGATGGTATGAAAAATATGCTTAAAAAAACTTCTCTTCATATTTCACAAGATCCAAAAGATACTGATTTATCATTAAAAGCAATGATAGCTTTATTTGCGTTAATGAGTATAGGTTTATTTATATCCTTTTATGCTTTTGTAGCTGATTCAAATTTAGCAAGTGGCTATCAAATTCTTTTTGCTTTTGTAGGAACTTTAGTAGCAATTTTCATAGGCTTTTTTGTGGCTTCTGCTTGTGGATATATGGCAGGTTTGGTGGGCTCATCATCTTCGCCTATTTCTGGTATAGGACTTATTGGGATTATGATTTCTTCTTTGATTATTTTGCTTTTGGGTTATCAAGTAGATTTATTTAGCGATCCTTTGATGTCTAAATTTGCTATTGCTTTTGCTATATTTACTACTAGTGTTATTTTGGCAACTGCTGCTATTTCTAATGATAATTTACAAGATTTAAAAACAGGCTATTTAGTAGGTGCAACTCCTTGGAAACAACAAGTTTCTTTGATTATAGGTTGTGTATTTGGAGCTTTGGCTATCGCTCCTGTTTTAAATTTATTATACCAAGCTTATGGTTTTGTGGGTGCAATGCCAAGAGAGGGAATGGATGAGGCAAATGCACTCGCTGCTCCACAAGCAAATTTAATGAGTACTATTGCTCAAGGTATTTTCAATGCTAATATTGATTGGAGCTATATTATAGCGGGTGCTTTTGTGGGCGTTGGTATAATCATAGTTGATCGTTTATTAAGAAAGAAAAACATGTCTTTACCACCTTTAGCTGTGGGTATAGGTATATATTTGCCACCTGCTGTAAATATGCCTTTGTTTATAGGAGGATTACTAGCGTATTTAATTAAAAGGCGTTTGGAGCAAAGATATGCTAAAAATGCTCATAAAAAAGAACTCATTAGTGAGCATGAACAAAAAGGAACCTTGTTTGCTTCTGGCTTGATAGTGGGTGAAAGTATATTTGGAGTATTAATAGCTGGTTTAACCGTGCTTTCTATTAGTAGAGGTGGGGCTGAAGATCCACTTGCTATTGCAACTTCATTTAAAGATGATGGATCTATTGGTTTTGTGGTGTTTATAATTATCATGTTAATTTTTGCAAGACGAGTATTAAAAAAATGAATTTAGAATATTATTATGCTTTGATTTTAGGAATCATTGAAGGTTTAACAGAATTTTTACCTGTTTCATCAACTGGGCATATGATCTTGGGTGCTGAAATTTTGGGTTTAAATATAGATGATTTTTGGAGAAGTTTTTTCATTATCATTCAACTTGGTTCTATACTTGCGGTGATTATTATTTTTAAAGATAAACTCACTCAAAAACTTGATATTTGGCTAAAACTTGCTGTGGGCTTTTTGCCTGCAGGCGGGGTAGGCTTTATAGCATATAAATTTTTAAAAGAAATATTTAATGGCTATACCGTGGCTACTATGTTAATAATTGGTGGAATTGTTTTTATCATCATAGAGCTTAAACATAGAAAAAAAGATTATGCTATACATTCTTTGGATGAGGTAAGTTATAAACAAGCTTTTTTAATAGGCTTAACTCAAGCACTTGCTATTATACCTGGAACTTCAAGAAGCGGAGCAAGTATCATAGGTGGATTATTGCTTGGGCTTGATCGTAAGGTAGCTTCTGAATTTTCATTTTTACTTGCAATTCCTACTATGATTATCGCAACAGCTTATAGTATTTATAAAGAACCACAAGTTTTAAGCAATATGAATAATTTTATACCTTTGATTATAGGTTTCATAACAGCTTTTGTAGTAGCTTTTGTAGTAATCAAAATATTTTTAAAACTTATTAGTAAGATAAATTTCATACCTTTTGGAATTTATAGGATAATTTTAGGTTTTGTATTTTTGTATCTTTTTATGAGTGGTGCATTAGATATATCAAGAACAGGTGTTTAAAATATAAAAATATTCTTTATTTAAAAAAAGTTTAAGTTTTCATAGCTAAAATTAGTCTTTATATTTTAATTTAAGCTCACAAGGTTAGTGAGTGCTAAGGGTAGAAATGACAAAAGATATAATCGCATATGCAAATAATGAAACTTTAGTAGATACTCAAAGTTTTAACAATGATACAAATTTAACTCCGATTTATTTTGATAATTCCAAACAAAGTTTAGAAGTTATTCGTCATTCTTGTGCGCATTTAATGGCTCAAGCAATTAAAAGTTTATATCCAGAGGCTAAATTTTTTGTAGGGCCTGTGATAGAAGATGGATTTTACTACGATTTTAGGGTTGATAGTAAGATTTCAGAAGAAGATTTAAATAAAATCGAAAAGAAAATGAAGGAACTAGCACAAGCAAAATTAGACATCACAAAATACGAGCTCTCAAAGGCTGAAGTTAAAGAAAAATTTGCTAGTGATGATTTAAAACAAGAGGTTTTGCTAAGAATTCCTGATGGAAAAGTAAGTATTTATAAGCAAGGTGAATTTGAAGATTTATGCCGTGGGCCTCATGTGCCAAATACTGGATATTTAAGATTTTTTAAACTTACCCGTGTAGCTGGAGCGTATTTGGGTGGTGATGAAAAAAGAGAAATGCTTACAAGAATTTATGGGACTGCATTTGCTGATAAAGAAAGTTTAAATGAATACTTAAAAATCATTGAAGAGGCTAAAAAAAGAGATCATAGAAAGCTTGGTAATGAAATGAAGCTTTTTGCCTTTGATGATGAAATAGGTGGTGGGCTTCCTATATGGCTTAGTAATGGTGCAAAATTAAGAAGCAAATTAGAGCATTTGTTATATAAAGCACATAGATTAAGAGGCTATGAGCCTGTGCGCGGACCTGAACTTTTAAAAGCTGATGCATGGAAAATTAGTGGGCATTATGCAAACTATAAAGAAAATATGTATTTTACGCAAATTGATGAGCAAGAATACGGCATTAAGCCGATGAATTGTGTAGGGCATATTAAAATTTATCAAAGTGATGTTAGAAGTTATCGTGACTTACCTTTGAAGTTTTTTGAATACGGCGTAGTGCACCGCCATGAAAAAAGCGGAGTTTTGCACGGGCTTTTTAGGGTAAGAGAATTTACTCAAGATGATGCACATATTTTTTGTATGCCAAGTCAGATAAAAGAACAAGTTTTAGAAATTTTAAGCTTTGTTGATACTTTAATGAAGGCTTTTGAGTTTGATTATGAAATGGAAATTTCAACACGCCCAGCAAAAGCAATAGGCGATGATGAAATTTGGGATATAGCTACAAAGGCTTTGAAAGAAGCTTTAGATGAACAAGGTTTAAAATACGGCATTGATGAAGGTGGTGGAGCTTTTTATGGCCCAAAAATTGATATAAAAATCACTGATGCGTTAAAAAGAAAATGGCAGTGTGGGACTATACAAGTAGATTTTAACTTACCAAGTCGTTTTAAACTTGAATACACAGATACAGATAATGAGAAAAAACAACCTGTAATGCTTCACCGTGCTATTTTAGGCTCTTTTGAAAGATTTATAGGAATTTTAGTAGAGCATTGTGCGGGTGAATTGCCATTTTTCATAGCACCAACTCAAGTAGCCATAGTGCCAATTTCGCAAAATCACCACGAGTATGCAAAAGAAATAGCAAGAAAACTTTTAGAGCTTGGCATTGATAGTGAAGTGTATAATAAAAATGAAAGCTTAAATAAAAAAATCCGCACCGCTGAAAAAGCACATGTACCTATGATACTTGTGCTAGGCGATGAAGAAGTGGCAAATCAAAGTGTGGCATTAAGAGATAGAAGAGCAAAAGAACAAAAAACAATGACATTAGATGAATTTATAACCCTAACAAAGGAGAAATTAAGTGAGGTATGCTTTTGAGTAAAGAAAAAGATGTATTGCTAAATGAAGAAATTCAAGCAGATGAGATTAGATGTATAGGTGATGATGGCAAAGTTTATGGCATTATTAGTAGTGATGAAGCACTAGATATAGCAAACAGACTAGGGCTTGATTTAGTGATGATAGCAGCTGATGCCAAACCACCAGTGTGTAAAATAATGGATTATGGAAAATTCCGTTATCAGCAAGAAAAAAAGCAAAAAGAAGCAAAGAAAAAACAAAAGGTAATTGATATAAAAGAGATTAAACTTTCTGTGAAAATCGCTCAAAATGATATTAATTACAAAGTAAAACATGCAAGCGAGTTTTTAGAACAAGGTAAACATGTAAAATTTAGAGTGTTTTTAAAAGGTCGTGAGATGAGTTCTCCTGAAGCAGGGGTAGTTTTGCTTGAAAAAATTTGGCAAATGGTAGAAGATATAGCAGATAGAGACAAAGAGCCTTTACTCGAAGGACGCTATGTAAATATGTTAGTAACTCCTAAAAAGAAAAAATAACTACAAGCCTTTTTTAAGGCTTGTATTTTTGAATTTATGTTAGAAAATCCGCAATTTTTAAAAGAACAAATCATAACTTATCTTGGCAATAAAAGATCCTTGTTAGAGTTTTTAAATCAAGGTTTTAAATTCGCACAAAATGAGCTTAAAAAAGATAAATTTAGTTTTTGTGATGTATTTAGTGGATCTGGGGTAGTTTCGCGTTTTGTGAGGCCTTATGCGAGTTTTATCATGGCAAATGATTTGGAGGATTATTCTAAAATCATTAATGAGTGTTATTTGAGCAATCAAAATGCAAAATTTTTACGAGAATTACAAAAACATTATGCTTTTTTAATTTCTGATTTAAAACTTAAAAAAGGCTTTATAAGCAAGCTTTATGCTCCAAGTGATGATGAGTGTATCCAAAAAGATGAAAGAGTTTTTTATACGCTTAAAAATGCGATGTATTTAGATTCTATGCGAGAAAAAATTTCAAGCTTGCCAAAAGAAATTCAAAAATATTTCATCGCACCGCTTATCTATGAAGCAAGCGTGCATGCAAACACAAGTGGGGTTTTTAAAGGTTTTTATAAAGATAAAAATGGAGTGGGAAAATTTGGAGGAAATGGAGCAAATGCACTAAGCCGTATAAAAGGCGATATAGCTTTAAAAATGCCTGTTTTTTCAAATTTTACTTGTAAATATGAGGTTTTTCAAAAAGATGCAAATATTTTAGCCAAAGAGCTTGATAATTTTGATGTGGCATATTTAGATCCTCCTTATAATCAGCACCCTTATGGGTCAAATTATTTTATGTTAAATTTAATTGCTAATTATAAAAAGCCAAAGGAAATTTCAAAGGTTTCTGGCATACCAAAAGACTGGAACCGCAGTGCTTTTAACAAAGAAAAAAAAGCTGAAGATGCTTTGTTTGATTTAATAAATGATTTAAAAGCTAAGATTGTATTGCTTTCTTATAATTGTGAAGGTTTTGTAAAAAAAGAAAATTTCACAAAAAGACTTCAAAGTCTTGGAAAATGCTTTGTGCTTGAGCAAAAATACAATGCCTTTAGAGCTAGTAGAAACCTTTCTAAACGCTCCATGCATATACAAGAGCAACTCTATGTATTAAAAAAACACTAATCTTGCATGTATGTGTTTAATTGCTCAAAAAGTTTTTCTTTTAAAGCAATAGGTTTGTTTATTTTTATATAAGGTATCCAATATCTTATCAAATTTAAAAGCTCATCATCATAAGCGTAAAAGGCTTTTATATAGATGTATTTTTCGTCTTCATCGATAAATTCGTATTTGCTTAAGGCGTTTTTTCTAAAGAAATATTCTTTAGCTTTTTTATCAAGTTTTAAGATAGCTTCTTTGTTTTCTTTGCTAATCCAATGGCTTTGATCTTTTTTTATTTGCTCGATGAAATTTTCTTTTGGCGTGAAAGTTTGTGTTGTGTTGGTTTTTAAATTTGTGATTTTTAAAAAAGCAAAAGTTTTTAAAGTGTCGTTTTCATCTGCTAAAAGATACCATATATGTTCTATATTGATAAGTTTATAAGGATAAACTTGGCGATGTTTTTCTTTATAATCAAAACTTATAGGATGTTTTGCGATAATAGCCGTGCTTAATTCTTCAAAAATTTGTCTATCAAGCATTTCATAATTTTGGTTTTTGACTAAAAAGGCTTTGTTGATTTTTTCATTGAGTAAATCGTTTAAAAACTCTTTATCTAAACTAGGATATAGCTTGCCTATGCCACTTAATATAGCAAAATTTTGTATGTCTTTAAAGCTTAATTTTCCTAAGGCGTATTTTTCCAAAAAATATCTACCATTTTCTTTTTTTATAGGCATAAAAGCTAGTCTTTCGTTTAAATCCCTTTGTATGGTTCGGATACTGACATTAAATTCTTGTGCTAATTCTTCTAAGCTAAAGCTTTGTGCGTTGTTAAAACATTGTAAAATGTGTGCTAAACGCGTAGAAAGCTTGTCTTTATCCATGTATAACCTTTTTTATTTTTGTTTATTTAGTAAATCTTTGATGTTTTGTTTGATTGTTTTTGGATCATTTTCATAAGTGGCTAAAAGCTCTTGAATAAGCTTTAAAAAATCATTAAAATCATCAGGATTTTCTTTTTTAAATTTAAGCACTCTATCTAGGATGATAAAAGCAGCTTCTGTTTTGTCGTTTTCTTTTTCATAAAGCTCTTTTAACTCTAAAGCAAACTTAGTGTAGGTATAAGCTTGCTTTGGTTTTGAGATGATGTTAAAGATGTTTGATTTATAACTAAAAAGCAATGAAAAAAGTTGAGGTAGTTTGTTTAGCATGGTGTGACTTTCTTTGAAAATATTAAACTTGTAAATTTAAGTGCTAGTCTAAATATTTAGACTAGCAAAATTGTTATTTTTTTGAACTTTTTGAAGAGTTAAATATTTTCTTGAAAACATTTATGACTTCTTGAAATTGCTCACTTTTTGTAAAATCAATAAAATCTTTTGCTATTTCTACGCCTTTTACAGCATATTCTTTGAGCGTTTCTATAAAAGAATTTCCTATTTTTTCATTGTAGTTTTCAATGTTATCATTGTCTTGAAAATTTGTTTCATTTTGTGATTTATATTTTAAATAAACAAATCTTTTCTCTGTAGGTGTTTTATCAATGATATATGCTAGCAATTTTTTAAGATTGTATGATTTTTGTTTTTTCTTTGTTTTATCGGTGTATCCTGCTGCATAGTATATTATATCAACATCTATTTTAGTATCATCATAAATTCTTTTTTTAATGATTTCTACATCTTTGTCTAGTTTTTCTATTAGTTCTATGCTAGGTTGATTTTTTTCATAATCAAAAGAATTTGGTATATCTGAAGCTTTATCACATTTATTAATAGCAATCAATATTCTTTTTTTGTCTTTTAATGTGGGCATAATGGTATCTTTAATTAGGTTGTAAAAAGTACCTAAATCTCTAAGATTTGCACCGTTTAAAGTGATTAAAACAAGATCAATTTCTTCGTCGCCCCTTTTTTTCAATAATTCTTCGATTTGATTTTTATATATTTTATCGTTTTCTTCACTATCTCCAAAACCAGGCGAATCATAGATTGTTAAATTGTCTAGTTTAAAATCTTTAACTTCTTTAGTTTCTGGCTTAGCTGTTGTTCCGATTTCTATATCAAGTTCTTTTCCCTCATATTCAAATAGTGCTTTTATAGTAGAGCTTTTACCAGCACCAGTGGGACCAGCTATTAAAATGTTTAATTTTTGATCAAATAGCTCATTAATACTATATTTTTTACCATTTTGTATTTCATTTTTTAATTGTACTTTTTTCTCTTTACTTTTTTCTAGTTCTTGTTTTTCTAAAAGATAATGTTGTCTTAGATGTATTATATGAAATACAGCTGGTATTGTAACTCTAAAGGCTGTTCCGGCTATGTCATTGAGTGTCCAAAGACCAGTTATAGTCATGCCAATAGGACCTAAAAAACTAGCTCCAGCTCTTTGAGCGACAGCACCTGCAGTAAATTTAAGTATAGATTGATTAATTGCTTTTATAAGCATTTGCGAAATACCAAACATTAAAACTAAACTCGAATTCACTTCTGTATATTTTAAAATAACATCTTTAGAGTAGTTAGTGATATCTTTTAAGCCCAAAGATTGTGAAAGCTCTTTTAATTCTTCTGGAGATAGTTTTTCGATGGATTTTTTGAAAGTATCTTTTAAAATTTTTTCTTCTATTTCTAAGACTGTATCATCTTTATTAAAATTTATTTTTAATTTTTCAGCAACATCTTGCAGAATTTCTTCATATAAAATACCACTATCTCGGAATTTATTAGCAATAGTATTACCGCCAAATTTTTGCAATTCTTCCATTATGGCTTCTATGTATTTTTCATGTTGTGGATAATGCTTTTTATAAAGTTCGTTTTTGGTTAATTCCTCTGTATATCTTGGTTTACCATCATCATCGTGGGTAAGAGTTTTTACCAAATCGTTTAAAACTTCATCATTTAATTCTCTTAAAAATTCCAAATCTTTGTCATATTTATACGCCATCTTTTTCCTTTCAATTTAAATTTTGTTATTATATCAATACCCCCCCCCCATAATGTCAAGGGTTTACTAGCTTACTTACTTTTAATAATCCTTACAAGCACCATTATACCCGCTAAAATTAGTATATAAGACACCGCTACATTTACAATTCCGTATTTTTCTATTAAAAATAAACTTGGCAAAATAACACAATATAAAACAAATATAAGTAAAGCCCAAAAAGTACCACAAACTATGGCCCATATAGCAGTAGCTATCATAACTATAATGCCAATTACTATTGCCATTTAATTCCTTTCTTAAATTTTTATAAAATTATATTTTAGCTCTGTGACAGCTTATGTCATAAAAACATTATCTTTTAAAAACACTTAATATGGTACCAAATGCCATTTCTAAGGCATTTGCGTTTTTTCTTTGGAGTGGTTCTTTGCATTTTGGGCAAGAAAAAATTTCATCACTAAAAGACATAACATCAGATTTTGGAACTATCACTTTAGAGTATCCGCATTTTTTACATACTTTTTTAAATGGCATAGGGCGTATCATTCAATTTCCTTTATATAATTTAACTATTAACATTATCTAATTTTTGCTCTTTTATTTCACTCGGATTTGCGTTTTCAAAAATCTCTTTTATACTAGTGCATGTTTGCTCGTATCTTTCTTTGAGTTCTGGGTTGTTTTCTATAGCTTCTTTTCCGCCAAATAAATCCGAAACAACCAAAGGTTCGTTGAAAAATTTATCATCCACCGCATCAACTACATTATAAACTTTTTCAGCGGCTTGCCCAAGCATTTCACATGCTATGTCTTTTGGATCATCAGTCCAATATGCGTTTTCTTCTTTGGTTTTGTCATACCATTTTTTTAATCCATATCCAGTTGCAGCTAAAGCTACTCCACCTAAAATAAAACCTAATTTTCCCATAAATAATTCCTTTTGTTTTGATTTACAAAAGGAATTATATTTTAGCCTTATGACAGGTTGTGTCACATAAGAGTTAAATTTCAAAATATAAAAGATATGTTTATTAGTTTATTGGTGTAGCAAACAAGTATTGTGATTTACAATACTTGTTTATCGTCTAATCTTTGTTTTTGCATTAAAATTCCTTTTAATACACTAAAAGTATCTATACCTAAGATGAGATTTCTTAACTTTTTAGTTTGCTCTAGCGATGAGGCTTTTTCATGGACGGCTGAATTTCTTACATCTTGCAAGGTGTTGATGTGTTTGCAAAGCTCATAAATGATAAAATTTTTACATTTTATTTCAAGTAAGTCTTGAATTTGTTTATTGATAAGTAAAAACTTCATCGTGCCTATGTTTGGTTTATGTTTAAAAAAATCATTTAATGTATAAGTATTTTGTTGCACGCTATAGCTTATGTTTTTTATGCTTTCATCTTTTTGGCAAAGTTGTAAAAATACTTTTTTACAAAAATCATAAATTTCATATTCTAAAGTTTTAGAGTATTTAACAATGATAGAAGTAAAATCATACAAAGGATCTTGTTTGTTTTTATCAAATTCCATTTCAGCGTATATTATATTGCTAATGCTATCAGGGTGTAAAAGGTGAAAAAGCTCATTTCCAAAGATGTATTTTTTAAAAATATCTTGAATTTGCAAATACTCTTGGCTTTTATAAACATCTAAATAATGTTTTGTTTCATCTAAAAAATAACTAATCTCGTTTTTTTGCTTGATGATTAAAGGATATATATAAGAATTTCCATAGATAGCATAAGAATTGTTTTTATAATTTGGCGTGGTAAAATTTGATAGATAATGATTTTTCACAATTGTAAAATCCTCACGAACTAATTCTTTTAAATCTTCTATGATAAAATAATGCTCGATATTAAAATTCTTTTCTTTATAATAACTTGGTAATAAATTCTCATCATCTAAGTTTTTGCTTACCTTTATAACTTTTGCTACAAAAAAATTTGCATAATCACTTAAAAAAAGTTGCAAAGGATTATCTTTGCTAGTGTTAGCATAAATTGTTTCTAAGTCTTTTTCGAAAGAATTGTTTTGATCGTTGATTTTTGATTTTACCTTAGCAAAAGCAACTTGGCCTTTATTAAGCAGAATTTGTAAGTGTTCTTTGATAACATTATCTTGATAGTAAGGATTGTAAAGGATTAAAAGATTATTCATAGTTTTCCTTGAAAATTTTTGATTTTGATATTTTACTTAATTTTAAGAAAATTCCTTAAATTTACATTAGCTAAATTTAATTTTCTTAAAGCATTTTTATAGTAAAATGATAGCTTTCTTTTATGAAAAAATTTATCCAAAGGATACACATGCCAAAAATGAAAAGCGTTAAAAGTGCTGTTAAACGCTTCAAAGTAGGTAAAAACAAAATCAAAAGAGGCTCAGCTTTTAGAAGCCACATTTTGACAAAAAAACCTGCTAAAAGAATGCGTGATCTTCGCACTTCTAAGTATGTTCATTCAACCAATGTTAAAGCGGTTGAAAAAATGTTAGGAATTTAAGCTCGCTTAAATTTAGTTTTTGACAAAAAAGTCATTCAAACTCCCCTTTTTAAAGGGCAAGATTCGTTTAACGAACGCCAATTTGTGAAAGGATAAATATGGCAAGAGTAAAAACAGGTGTTGTAAGACGCCGCAGACATAAAAAGGTTTTAAAGCTTGCGCGTGGTTTTTATAGTGGTCGCCGCAAACACTTTAGAAAAGCTAAAGAACAATTAGAAAGAAGTTTGGTTTATGCGTATCGTGATAGACGCCGCAAAAAACGCGATTTCCGCCGTCTTTGGATAGTGCGTATCAATGCAGCTTGCAGACTAAATGATATTAGTTATTCAAGATTTATAAATGGTCTTAAAAAAGCAGGCATTGAGCTTGATAGAAAAATTCTAGCTGATTTAGCGATGAATGATGCAGCTGCTTTTGCAAAAATTGCAGATGCTGCTAAAAAAGCACTTTAATCTTAAAACAAGGCTATTTATAAGCCTTGTTTTTCTTTCTACTCTCTTTTTAAATTCTCTTTTTGCAAAAGATATTTTGCTTTTTAAAGTTTATGATGAAAAAGCATTTAAAGATGTAAATTTAAGCCATTATCTCATGAGCGAAAAACTCGATGGTGTAAGAGGACTTTGGAGTGGTAAGTCTATGCAAACAAGAGCAGGAAATGCTATAAAACTTCCTTCATTTTTCACAAAAAATTTTCCAAAATTTGAGCTAGATGGAGAACTTTGGATTAAAAGAGAAGCTTTTGAAGAAATCGCATCTTTAATACGCCAAGAAAATCCTGATGAAAAGCTTTGGCAAAAAGTAAGTTACAATGTCTTTGATGTACCAAATGCTTGTGAGGAATTTAAACTAAATCCTTGTACTTTAGAAGCAAGATTAGAAGTTTTAAAAGCATATTTAGTTGAAAATCCAAATGAATTTATAAAAATCATTCCTCAAATTCGTATACAAAATAAAGAGCATTTAAAGCATTTTTATCAAGAAGTTTTAAATCACAAAGGCGAGGGGTTGATTATAAGAAAAAATGATGTTGCTTATGAAAGAAAAAGATCAGAAAATGCCTATAAATTAAAACCTTTTGATGATGGAGAATGTGTAGTAAAAAAGCATTTTAAAGGCAAGGGTAAATTTGAAGGTAAATTAGGTTCTTTGCTTTGTGAAGCTTATATAAAAGATAAAAAAGTAAGTTTTAAAATCGGCACCGGCTTTAAAGACAAAGAGCGTGAAAATCCACCGCCTATTGGTTCTATCATCACTTATAAATACTATGGCTTAACTAAAAATGGCAAGCCAAGATTTGCTAGTTTTTTAAGAATTTATGAAAAAAATTAAGTCAATTTTTTAAAAATTATGCTAAAGCAAAGATAAAGCATAAAACCAATACAAGCACTTGCTATAATACAAGCACCACTTGCAAGGTTATAATAAAAACTTACAAAAAGCCCTATTAAGCAAAAACTTATGCTTAAAAGTGTTGATATTATCATCATTTGTCCGAGTTTTTTAGAAAATTTTTCAGCGATAAAAGCAGGTATGCTAAGCAAAGCTATCACTAAAACAAGCCCTACAACTTTAATGCTAATTACTATACAAAAAGCTAGCATTGCGATTAAAAGATAATGAAAAATATTGGTTTTAACCCCTCTTAAACTCGCAAATTCTTTATCAAAACTAAGAATTTCAAATTGACGATAAAAAAGTAAAATCAAAACAATAAAAACTACATCTATAAAGGTAAATAAGATTACATCTTGTGTTGGCACAGATAAAATACTACCAAATAAATATCCCATTAAATCATTATTATAACCAGGGCTTAAATCGATAAAAATAATTCCCACAGCCATTCCAAAAGCCCATATAACCCCGACTATATTATCGCTTCTAAAGGGGTATTTTTGCACTAAAAATGCCACAAGTAAGGCTAAAAACAAAGTAAAAAGGCTTGTGCTAATTAATACAGGCAAACCAAAATAAAATGCTATACCAATGCCCCCAAAAGCCCCATGCGTTATACCACCAGCCATTGAAGTTAAGCGATTAATCATAATCAAAGTTCCCATAATCCCACACGCAATGCTAGTTAAAAATGCAGCTAAAAAAGCATTTTGTATAAAAGAACTAGATAAAAGCTCAAGCATGGTTTTTTCCTTCACAATAACACTGATCTAAGCTAAGTTCTACATCACAAAAATGAGAATGATTTTGACTTAAGTGTTTGAGTAAATGTGCCTTTTTTTCAGGGGTGTTTTCATGCAAAAATAATTCTTTGTTTAAATAGGCTATTTTATTTGCATAAGCTAAGCATACATTCAAATCATGGCAAATTACTATCACTCCAACCCCGCTTTCATGAAGTTTTTTCAAAAGTTCAAAAATTTGCACAGAGCCCTTTGTGTCTATGCTTGCGGTTGGCTCATCAAGAACTAAAAGTTTGCAATCACTTGCTAGGGCTCTTGCTATATAAACTCTTTGTCTTTGTCCGCCACTTAATTCATTGATTTTTTTGTCCCAAAAATTTCTCATACCTACTTTTTCTAAGGCCGTTAAAGCTTTTTGGCGGTCTTTTTTTGTATAAAAGCCAAAGATTTTTTTATCCACTCTACCCATCATCACCACCTCTTGCACACGCACAGGAAAATTTGGGTTTGCTAGGGTATTTTGTGGGACATAGCCTATATCTTTTAAATTTATATTGCTAAAATGAATGCATTTTTGATTATTTAACAAACCCAATATAAGTTTTAAAAGTGTGGATTTTCCTCCACCATTTGGCCCTACTATGGCTAAAAAATCCTTGCTTTCATAGTTTAGATTGATATTTTTTAAAACCATATCTTGATTATAAAAAAAATTTAAATTTTTTATATCAATTTTTATCATTTTAATGCACTTGCTATATTTTTTGCATCTTCTAAAAGAGTATTTTCAAAATCATAAGCTAAATGATCAAGTTCTATGATTTTAAGATTATGAGTAGATGCTATGGATTTTATAGTGTTGTTATTGGCTGCTTTTGGTATAAAAATAGTATTGATTTGCTCTTTTTTTATGAGCTTGGAAAGATTTTGCAAATCTTTTGGCTTAGGTTCTTTGCCTTCAAGCTCTATAGGAACTTGGATTAAATCATACCTTTTGGCAAAATACCCCCAAGAGGGATGATAAACTAAAAAATATCTGCTTTTAATATCTTTAAATACGCTTTGAATTTTTAAATTTAAAGCATCAAGTTCTTTTAAAAAATTCTCTAAATTTTGCTCATAAAATGCTTTATTTTGAGGGTATTGTTCTATAAGAGCTAAGGCAGTATTTTTTGCCATGGTTTTTACTAAAAGTGGATCAAGCCATGTGTGAGGATCCATTCCATGATGATGGTGTCCTTCATGTGCATGCTCTTGCATAGGTAAAAGTTTGATATCTTTTTGCATAGAGATGATTTTAGTGTTTTTTAGTTCATCTTTTAGTTTTAAAATCCAAATTTTTTCAAATTCTAAATTGGCTGTAAAATAAATATCACTTTTTTCAAGTTTTAAAATTCCACTTGGTTTAAATTCAAAAGTATGCTCATTGGCATTAGGGGGTATGACTATATTAACATCTAGAGTATCTTTGGCTATTTTTTGCACAAAATAAGCCTGAGGAGCTATGCTTACGCTAACTAAAGCTTTAGCATACAAACTTAAAAACGACAATAAACAAATCAATATGACTTTCATAAGTTCTCCTTTTTTTTAAAAATGAAAAAATATTATATTATAATAAAAAAAACAAGGAGAAATTATGAATTTATGGAATAAAAAAGCAAAAAGCTATGCAAGATATAGCTCTAATTTAAACGAAATTCAAAAAGCTACTTTTGCAAAACTTGGTTCTTTACAAGGGCAAGGTGTGGTAGATATAGGCTGTGGAAGTGGTGTTTGGACTTTGCATTTAGCACAAAAAGCAAAAAGCGTTTTAGGTGTAGATAGTTCTAATGCTATGCTTGAAATTTTGCAAGAAGATGCTAGAAAAAATAATATTAATAATGTTAAAACTTTAAATTCAGATTTTGAAAATTTTTATAAAAACAATAATGCAAAATTTGACTTAGCATTTTTGAGTATGTCTCCGGCTTTGCAAAATGAAAAAGATTATAAAGCCTTTTTAAATTTAGCTTCTAAAAAAGTGTATTTAGGTTGGGCAAGTAGGCGTAAAAGTAGTTTTTTAGATCCTATATTTTTGCATTTTAATACACATTTTAAAGGTTTTTATGAAGAGGATTTACAAAGCTTTTTAAATACACAAAATATCCCTTATGAGAGTGAAATTTTTAACGAAACTAGAGTGGTAAAAAGAGACAAAGAAAGTGCGATAGAAAATGCTTTGTGGCATTTGAGTATGAATGGCATTAATGCAAATAAACAAGAGCTAGAAAGCTTTGTAAAAGATGAGGTAGAAGAGATCATAGAAGCTAAGATAAAGCTTTTGATTATTGATTAAATTTCAAGGTTAAATTACCTTGAAATTTAAATTTTTTCCAGCCATAAAAGGCACTACATCGCTGTATTTTTGTGGGACTTGCCATTTTTCTTTTTTTAAGTTTATGATTTTTTCTTTTTCAAAATTAAAATTATAAATTTTGCAAGCATTATCGCTGATAAATTTTTGTAAATTTTCTTCATTTGAGTTTTTTTCAAAAAGTTCAGCTAAGACAGGCAATATAACAGGCGCACTAAAAACTCCAGCCGCACAACCGCAGCATTCTTTAGTATGTATTGGATGTGGAGCACTATCACTTCCAAACATAGCTTTTTTATATCCACTAAAGGCAAGCTCACAAAGTGCGTCTTTGTCTTCATAGCGTTTTGCAATAGGTTTGCAAAATAAATGTGGATCCATTTTTCCACCTATTACATCATCAAGTGTTATCATTAAATGATGTAAAGTTATAGTTGCATATAAATTTTCATAATCTTTTAATAAATTGCATAAAGTCTTAGTGGTAATGTGCTCCATTATTATTTTTAATTTTGGAAAATTTTTAGCTAATTTTTCATATATTTTTGCAAAATTTGCTTCTCTATCCATCACAAAATCATTAGTTTCACCATGGACTAATAAAGGTATATTTAATTCACTCATAGCATTTAAAGTAGGTTTTAATCTTTGTATATCAAAGCTTGAAATTCCATTATCTGAATTTGTAGTGATACCAGCAGGATAAAGTTTTATAGCAAAAATTTCATTTTTTGCATTTTCTAAGAATTTTTCATCATATTCTTTAAAAAATAAAGTCATCAAAGGTATAAAATCTTCATTTTTACAAGCTTTTAAAACTCTTTGTTTATAAGCTTTTAAATCGTTTAAATTAGTCAAAGGAGTGATTAAATTTGGCATTATAACACCAGCTTTAAAATCTTTTGCACTAAATAAAGCTACAAATTCAAGCATTTTTTCATCGCGCAAATGCAAATGCATATCTAATGGATTTTTAATTTTCATAATCATCTCCTATTTGAGTTTATATAAGCCGTTTTTGAGTTTTTCAAGTAAAGCTTTTTCTTCTAAAAATTTAAAGGTAGAAATGATGGTTGGCTTGCTGATGTTTAGTTGTTTAGAAAGCTCTTCGATATTTGCAAAGACAAAGCCATCATTATCTGCATTAAGGGCTAAAAATTCTAAAATTTCAAAGCGTTTTTTACCAAAAATTTTAATACATAGTGTTTTTACTTTATCATCCATGTTTTAACCAAATCAAAAAGAATAAAACTCCAAGTAATTATAGCCAAAAGCACGCTAAAAAACACCCCAGCACTTGCACAATCTTTAGCTTTTTTAGCTAAAATGTGAAATTCGTTTGTGTAAAGATCTACACAAGCTTCTATGCTTGAATTTAGTGCTTCTACAATCAAAATTAACACCAAAACAAACACAAGCACAAAATGCTCTAAAAAACTCACAGGTAAAAATAAACTGATTAAAATCAAGGGTAAAATAATGGCAAATTCTATCCTAAATGCCATTTCATCTTTGAGCAAAAATTTAATCCCACTTAAAGCATAACTTGCATTTTTAAATAAAGAATACTTTGGTTTCATCAAGGATTTTCCTTTAAATTTTTGCTAAATATATCATAATTTGCTTCATATTCTTTACTATTTACTCCAAAATATCCCAATAAACTTGAAAAAAGATTATCTTGGGAGAGTTTATAGTTTTTCTTAGTTTGTAATTCTTGGCTTAATTTTTCATCTTTACTCCAAAATATCATTGGAATGTGTTTTTGATCTTTTGGGGCTATTAAATAAGGCATACCATGCAAATAAATTCCATTTTCACCCAAACTTTCTCCATGATCGGATAAATATAGCAAAGAAGCTTCTTTGTTTGGATTTTGCTTGAGTAAATCTATAAGATTTTTGATGATAAAATCTGTATAAAGCAGAGTGTTATCATAGGTATTGGCAATTTGCTCATGAGTGCAAGTGTTTAGTTTGCTTGTATCGCAAGTTGGAGTAAATTTTTTAAATTCATTTGGATATCTTTTATAATAAGTTGGCCCATGAGAACCTTGTAAATGCACGATGATGATTTTGTTTGATTGGGTATTTTTAAGTTCTTCTTTTACAAGATTAAGCAAATCCTCATCATAATCTTTTGAGATTAATTGATGTTTTATGCGATCGCAGTTTCCTTTACAACCTCCTGAGTTATTTCCAAACCAAACGCTTTGCACTCCGACCTTTTGTAAAATATCTAAAACATTTTCTTCGTATAAGTTGTTATTAAAAGTAGCTCTTTTGTGTCTTGAAAACATACAAGGCAAACTTGTAGCAGTAGCAGTTCCGCACGAACTTACTTCGTTAAAATACACCAAATTAGGTATATTTTTAGTGTAGAAATTAGTATCATTTATGCTATATCCACCCAAAGAGTAATTACTAGCTCTTGCGGTTTCTCCTACTACTAAAATCATTAATTTAGATGCATTTGAATCTTTTAAACTAGCATCTTCTGAAATAATAGTAAGTTCTTTTTTACCCGCAAGTTTTTCTTTGATGTATTCTGCACTTGAGTAAATTGGATAAAATGGTAAATTATACATTCTAATGATATTATGTGATCTTAAAAAAGGTAAAAGTGTTTTTGAAACACAAAAAGCTAAGGTAAAGCAAAGTGCTAATGAACTAAAAAATAATATACTTTTTTTAAGTATATATCTTTGATAATCAATTTTTATAAAAATAATTATTAAACTAGGTAAAAAAACAAAAGCTAGCATATAAAAAACAAAATAAAAATTAAAATAAGAAAAAAATTCTCTATTATCTGTTTGAACGACATTTTCTATCATGTGATTGTCGATTAAAACTCCATAATTACTTACAAAATAACTACATATGGCACAAGTACTGAGTAAAAAAATACTTAAAAATTTTGTGATGAAGGGAAAATAAACTAAAGACAAAACACTTAATACCAAGAAAAAATAAATTCCAAAAAAAACACTAAAAAGTAAGAAATTTTGATCTATTTTTTCATACATAAAATTAAATAACTCAAAATTAAAAACCATGATAAAAACTGCGTTTAAAAGGGTAAATTTTGTCCATGTGAGTTTTAATTGCATAGTGTATCCTTTAGTAATGAAAGTAAAAAACTTAGTCTATTTGAATAAAATTAATAAATAACATATAAAATAGCAATAATGATATTTAATTAAAAAGGTTTTTTTAATGAAATTACTTTCTTGGAATATAAATGGCTTAAGAGCTATTTGTGAAAAAAACGCACTTGATTGGATAGAAAAAGATAATATAGATTTTATAGGTTTTCAAGAAATAAAAGCACACGAAGATAAATTTCCTAAAAGAATTTATGAATATGATTTTAAGCATATGTATTTTAATAGTGCTAAAAGAGCCGGATATTCTGGCGTAATGAGTCTTTGTAATTTTGATTGTGAAGTAAAAAAGTGTGAATTTTTTGATGATGATGAAGGTAGAGTTTTAGAGCATAGATTTAAGAATGTAGTTTTGTTTAATATATATTTTCCAAATGGTCAAAAAGATGATGAACGCTTGAATTTTAAAATGAAATTTTATAATGATTTTTTAATTTACTTAGATAAATTATTAAAAGAAGGAAAAGAGATTATAATATGTGGCGATGTAAATACTGCACATCGTGAGATAGACTTAACTCATCCAAAAGCAAATGAAAAAACTTCGGGATTTTTGCCTATTGAGCGTGCTTGGATAGATGAGCTTTTAAAATTAGGTTTTATAGATACTTTTAGATATATAAATGGCGATATAAAAGAAAAATATTCTTGGTGGAGCTATAGAATGAAAGCAAGAGAAAGAAATGTAGGCTGGAGAATTGATTATTTTTTCATATCAAATAATTTAAAAGACAAATTAAAAAATGCTTTTATAAAAGATGATATTTTTGGTTCTGATCATGCTCCAGTAGGTATAGAAATAGATATTTAAAAATAAACGCTTTAATACATTTTCAAAGTCTACTAATTTGGCTTTGTTTTTGTATTTTTAGCCGAATTTGCTCTTAAAATTTAAAGATAAATTAAGTATTTATTAAGCAATAAAACTATATAATCCAAATTTTATTTATGGCCCATTCGTCTAGCGGTTAGGACATCGCCCTTTCACGGCGGTAACACGAGTTCGAGTCTCGTATGGGTCACCACTACTTTTTATCAATCCACACTATTTTTGTATGATTATTTTTTAAGCTTTTCATCAAGTTTTTGTAATAAACTTACCCTTATCAAAGTGCTATTTTCTAGTATTTAGAGATTATTTTTTAGGAAAATTTCCATGAGGATAAAATTTATTATAAAAAGGGATAAAAGCCAAGTTGCATTTGATATTTTTAAAATCAAAAATGCTATTTTTAAAGCTAATCTTAATTCTACAGATAAAAAATTAGAAAATGAAAATTTAGACAAGCTTTGTGATGAGGTTGTGGCTTTGCTTAATGAAAATCATGCGCAAGTTGAACAAATTCAAGATAAAGTCGAAGAAGTTTTGATTAAAAATGCCTTAGTAAATACTGCAAAATCTTATATTTTATACCGCCAAAAAAGAACACAAATTCGCAATAGTAGTTATGATTTGCTGAATTTATATGATGATTTAACTTTTAAAGATGCTAAAGATGCGGATTTAAAAAGAGAAAACGCAAATATAAATTCAGATAGTGCTATGGGTATGATGTTAAAATATGGCTCAGAAGGTGCAAAATACTATGTAGATGAGTGCATTTTACCAAAACACATAGCAAATGCACACAAAAACGGCGATATACATATACATGATAAAGATTTTTATATGCTAACACAAACTTGTTGTCAGATTGATTTGCTAAAGCTTTTTGAAAAGGGTTTTAGCACAGGACATGGAAGCTTGCGTGAGCCAAATGATATAAGATCTTATGCTTCTTTAGCTTGCATTGCTTTGCAGGCTAATCAAAATGAAATGCATGGAGGCCAGTCTATACCCAATTTTGATTTTGCTATGGCAAAAGGTGTGGCAAAGACTTTTCAAAAAGAGTATAAAAAGGCTATAAAGGCTTTTTTTGAGATAAAACTAGAACAAAACTTAGATGAGCGTTGCTTTAATAACGCAAAATTTCAAGCTTTTAGTGAAAAAGAGTGCTTTAAAGAACTTTTAAAACTTGGCTTAAATGATGATGAAAAATTCTTAGAAAAAGCCAATGCTTATGCTTATAAAAGAGCATTAGAACAAACGCAAAATGCTACTTTTCAAGCTATGGAAGCTTTGGTGCATAATCTTAATACCATGAACTCAAGAGCAGGTGCCCAAGTGCCTTTTAGCACGCTAAATTATGGCACTGATACTTCTTTTGAAGGCCAAATGGTGATAGAAAATTTATTAAAAGCTACGATAAAAGGCTTAGGAAATGGTGAAACACCGATTTTTCCTGTGCAAATTTTTAAAGTAAAAGAAGGTGTTAATTATAATGAAAAAGATCCAAACTACAAGCTTTTTAAACTTGCTATAGAGTGTGCTTCTAAAAGGCTTTTTCCAAATTTTAGCTTTTTAGATGCAAGTTTTAACGCAAAATACTATAAAAAAGGTGATTATAATAGCGAAGTAGCCTATATGGGTTGTAGAACTAGGGTTATGGCAAATGTTTATGATGAGAGCAAAGAAATCACAAGTGGCAGAGGGAATTTAAGTTTTACTAGTATAAACCTTGTGCGTTTGGCTATAGAAGCTAAAGGAAATTTAGAACTTTTTTACTCACTTTTAAAAGAAAAATTAGAGCTTGTGTATGAACAATTGCTTCATAGATATAAAATTCAATGCTTAAAAAAGATAAAAAATTTTCCATTTTTAATGGGTGAGGGAATTTGGATAGATTCAGATACTTTAAAAGCTGATGATAATGTAGAAAAAATCATAGCACATGGAACTTTAGCTATAGGTTATATAGGCCTTTGTGAGAGTTTAATAGCTTTAATTGGAGCTCATCATGGGCAAAGTCAAGAAGCAAGGGATTTAGGCTTACAAATCATGCGTTTTATGCGTGAATTTGTCGATGAAAAAGCGCGTAAAGATAAACTGAATTTTTCGCTCATAGCCACCCCAGCTGAAGGCTTAAGTGGAAGATTTTTAAAGCTAGATCAAAAAAAATACGGCATTTTAAAAGGCATAACTGATAAAGATTTTTATACTAATTCTTTTCATATTCCTGTGGATTTTCCTATTAGTATATATGAAAAAATTCAAATAGAAGCTCCATATCATGAGCTAAACAATGGTGGGCATATTACTTATGTAGAATTAAATGGCGATGTGAGTAAAAATTTAGAAAGTTTTGAACGCATTATAAAATGCATGAAAGAAAGCAATATAGGCTATGGTTCGATTAATTTTCCACTAGATAGAGATCCAGTGTGTGGTTATAGTGGCGTGATAGATGAGTTTTGCCCAAAATGCCACAGAAAAGAAGATGGCATTAAATTCGAACGCATAAGAAGAATCACGGGTTATTTAGTAGGAACGCTTGATCGTTTTAATGATGCTAAAAAAGCAGAAGTTCATGCAAGAATTAAACACGATTTTTCTTAGATTAGCTGGTGTTATAAAAGAATCCATAGTCGATGGTTATGGTTTGCGTTATGTGATTTTTACTCAAGGTTGCCCTCATCATTGCAAGGGTTGTCATAATCCACAAACCCATGATTTTAACAAAGGATACTTGCAAGATTTAGCAAGTTTATATGATGAAATTTGTAAAAATCCTTTGCTTCAAGGCGTTACTTTTAGTGGTGGAGAGCCCTTTATGCAAGCAAAAAATTTAAGCATTTTGGCAAAACATATTAAGGCTTTAGGGCTTGATCTTACTATATATACAGGCTTTACTTATGAAAAGTTACTTCAAGATCAAGCTATGAAAGAATTACTTATCTTAGCTGATGTTTTAATCGATGGGAAGTTTATTTTAGAGCAAAAAGATTTATCTTTAAAATTTAAAGGCAGTAAAAACCAACGCATTATCGATGTGGCAAAGAGTTTAGTGCAAGGTGAAATAGTGCTTTTTGAAAAATAAAGAGTTATTTAGTCTTTTTTAATTTAACTATGTTAGAATATTACAAAATTTAAAAAAAGGAGAACAATATGTTTGAATTAAGAAAACTACCTTATGATGTAGATGCTTTTGGAGACTTTTTAAGTGCAGAAACTTTTGCATTTCACCATGGCAAACACCACCAAACTTATGTAAATAACCTAAACAATCTTATAAAAGATACTGAATTTGCAGGAAAAGATTTAGTTTATATCATACAAAATTCAAATGGTGGAGTTTTTAACAACGCTGCTCAAGTGTATAATCATGATTTTTATTTTGATTGCATTAAACCAAAAACATGCTGTGGCTGTGGCTGTTCTTTAAGTGATGAGTTTAAAGCAGCGGTTGAAAAAGACTTTGGCTCTATGGAAAATTTAAAAGAAGAATTTATAAAAGGTGCTACAGGGGTATTTGGCTCTGGTTGGTTTTGGTTAGTTTATAACACTCAAAATCAAAAATTAGAACTAATTGGCACAAGCAATGCTGCTACACCTATCACTGAAGGTAAAATTCCACTTTTAGTTGTAGATGTATGGGAACATGCTTACTATGTAGATCATCGCAATGCACGCCCTGCGTATTTAGAAAAATTCTACGCGCACATTAACTGGGAATTTGTAGCAAAAGCTTATGAATGGGCTATCAAAGAAGGTATGAATTCAGTAAGTTTTTACGCAAACGAACTTCACCCGCTAAACTAAAAATAAAATCTCTTAGAAATTCTAAGAGATTTTACTCTAAAACCACCCCTTCATTTAATACCACTTCGCCTATTACAAAGGCATCTGAGTTTTCTAAAACCTTGCCTACATTAGATGGATCTACCACTATAACTAAACCAACACCCATATTAAAACTTCTATACATTTGAGATTCTTCTACACTTTGGCCTATTTGATAAAAAATTTCAGGGGTTTTTAAATGATGTTTTCTAATCACAGCTCCAATGCCTTTTGGAAAAACTCTTGGTAAATTTTCTACCAAACCCCCGCCAGTAATGTGAGCTAGAGCATTGATGAAAGGTTTTAATTTTAAAAAGTCTTTTACATAAATCCTTGTAGGCTCAAGCAAAATATCGATTAAATTTTTACCATCTATCTTATCATCAAATTTAAGTTTTTGTGCTTCAAATAATACTTTTCTAGCTAAAGAATAGCCATTTGAATGAAGCCCGCTACTAGGCAAGGCTAGTAAAATATCCCCATTTTTTACAAAATTTCTTCTATCTATTTCATCTTTTTCAGCCATACCCACCGAAAAGCCTGCTAAATCAAAATCATTGCTATGATACATGCCAGGCATTTCAGCAGTCTCTCCGCCTATTAAGGCACAATTTGCTTTTTTACAACCATTTGCAATTCCTGCTACGACTTTTTTAGCTACTTCAATTTCTAATTTTGCACTCGCATAATAATCCAAAAAAAACAAAGGTGTAGCAAAATTGCAAATTAAATCATTCACACACATTGCCACTAAATCCTCGCCTATAGTGTCGTATTTTTGAGAATCTATAGCAAGACGCAACTTTGTTCCCACACCATCAGTTGCTGCTAGCATAACAGGATTTTTAAAACCACTTGGCATAGCAAAAGCACCAGAAAATGAACCTATGCCACCTAAAACATTTTCATTAAAAGTTTCTTTTACTAAAGGTTTGATTGCTTCTACAAAAGCATTGCCATTATCTATACTTACGCCTGCATCTTCATAGCTTATATTCATTTATCTTCCTTTAAGAATTTAAAAGGTATTTTAACCAAAAATATTTAAGGCTAAATTATGCAAAATGCTTATTTTGTTACTTCAAGCATAGCAGGGGGTAAATCAAGTTTTATAAAAATAGTCCAAAATTTGGGTTTTGATACTTTAAATGCGGATAAAATAGCCCATGAGCTTTTAGATAAAAATGCAAATTTCATAGCAAAACTTTTTGATGATGATAATTTAATTTTAAATAAAAAAATAGACAGAAAAAAACTCGGTGCTATTGTGTTTAATGATTTAAAAGCCAAAAAAAAGCTAGAAAATTTCTTACATCCTAAAATCAAAGAAGAAATTTTAAAAAAAGCACAAATTTTAGAAAAGAAAAACAAAGCTTTTTTTATAGAACTGCCTTTATTTTTTGAAAATAATCATTATCAAAATTTAGGAAAGAGCATTTTAATTTATACTCCAAAAGAACTTTTGCTTCAAAGATTAATGCAAAGAGATAATTTAGATGAAAATGAGGCTTTAAAAAGGATAAATTTGCAAATGCCTATAGAGCAAAAGCTAAATTTAGCCGATTTTGTGGTGCATAATTTAAGCACTTATGAAGAATTTGAAAAAAATGTGCTAAATTTTTTAAAACATATTTTAAAGGTTATAAAATGAAATTTTATAAATATTGTGCTAGCGGGAATGATTTTGTGGTGTTTGCAGACAATGATAAACAATATCGTAGTGAATTGGCTAAAAAAATATGCAATCGCTATGAAGGTATAGGTGCTGATGGTATGATAGTGATTTTGCCTCATGAAAGATATGATTTTGAATGGGAATTTTATAATTGTGATGGCAGTAGAGCTAATATGTGTGGTAATGGAGCTAGAGCAGCAGCGCATTTTGCACACCATGTTTTAAAAAAATCACAATATTTAAATTTTATAACCAAAGCAGGATTGATTAAATCTTATGTTGATAATAATGTTGTAGAAGTTAGATTAAGTGGTGTTAAAGATGTAAAAGATGCTTTTGAATATAAAGACAGAATTTGGCAAATGTGTAATACAGGAGTTCCACATCTAGTAACATTTTCAAAAAGTTTAAGTGAATTTGATTTAAATTTATGCAAAGAACTCCGTGATAAATATAATGCAAATGTTAATTTTGCAAAAATTGAAGGTAATGATTATATTAGAGTAAGAACATTTGAGCGTGGTGTGGAAGCAGAGACTTTAGCATGTGGAACAGGTATGGGAGCTTGTTTTTATTTAGCTCATTTAAACAATAAGGTTAGTAATAATGTTAAAATAAGACCAAAAAGCAATGAGGATTTGTATTTAAGATTAGAAGATGATCAGATATATTTAAAAGGAAAGGTAAGATGTTGTTTTGAAGCTGATTATAATTTTACTAACTAGTTTTTTATTTTTAAAAGCTGAATTTGTTCGTGGTTTTGATGATAGTTATTATACACTAAATGCCAAAGATAGACGAGAAGTTTTTATAGGAAAAATCAATACTTTATTGGATGTTTCTTTTGAAAATATCAATAAAGAAAAAGAATTTATAGAGTATTTTTTTCAAAATGCTATAAAAAATAATTTTAGAAATATAAATTCTAATACCATGCAAAGATTATGGCAGTTGAAAGAAAAATATCGTGTTAAAAATTTATATGATTATAATGCGTATTTAATGCGTATACAAAAAGTTCCAAAATCTTTAGCCATAGCCCAAGCTATAATAGAAAGTGCTACTGGCACTAGTCGTTTTGCAAAAGAGGCAAATAATTTATTTGGAGAATGGACTTGGGGAGAAAAAGGCTTAATCCCCAAGGAAAGAAGTGCTGGAAAGACTCATAAAATACGCATTTTTGATACTTTGCAAGAAAGCGTTGATTCTTATTTATTAAATTTAAATCGTCATAATGCATATGAAGAATTTAGAGCATGGCGGTGGAATGCTTTAAAACAAAATGAAAAATTAAATGGTAAAGAGGCAGCAAATCATTTAGAAAAATATTCTGAGATTAAAAGCAATTATACTAAGCTTATAATCTCTATTATAAACCAACATGGGCTTGATAAATTTGATTAATTTCCCAAAGCCCACTCATCAAACGGCAATATAAGGATTTTTATACCATTGATAAAAATTTTCTCTCTTTGAGAAAGAGTTATGATGTATATTGAAGAAAGTGGTAGCTGATTTTTACTAAGAATTTTTTTTATTTTTAGAAGAATCAAATCCTTATCTTTAAATGGAGAGCATATAAAAGCACTTTTTATTTCAGGCATAAAAAAATCAAAATTTTTTGTATAAAAAAGATCTTTTTTAAATTTAAATAATTCATTTAAAACTAAATTTTCAAACAAAGCATGAAAATCTTTTTGTATATTTAAAGAATTTTTTAGTGAAAAATCATAAAAATAAATTTTTTTTAGGTTTTTCTCGTAATTTTTAACAAAGAATAAAGTAAAGTTTTCCTCTAGTGTTTTTATGCTTTTATATAAAGTATCTTTAGAAATTTTGATTTTATTTTTTAATGTTTTTAGTAAATCATTAATGCTAAATTCTGTGCCAATTTGTGATGCAATTTGTTTTAATATAGTTAATTCTAGTGGATTGTAAAAGCTTTTTAAATATGTAGAGCTTATGTTTTGATTTAACATTATATTTGGGCCTGTGTGTAAAAAATAACTTACCATTGTTTTTGTTTCAATGTGTTTTTTGTTTAAACTTAAAAACTCTTCAAAATCTAAATAATCAAGATATAATTCTTCAAAATAATCTATGTGTAAATTTGCATTAAAAGTGCTTAATATGATTTGCAAATTTAAATGTTTTAAGCTATTAAAATCAAAATTATGATTAAAATTACAAAGTGCTAAAAATTTAATTTGGGGATTATAAGTTAAAAAAGAATTTAAATGTTTAAAAATATCTTCTTCAAATTTTAAATCAAAACAATCAATAAAAAGAATATTTTCTGTTTTATATAAAGACAAAAAATTTAGAATTAAATTTTTTTTACCACATGCAAAACCGCCTTTTATAATGATATTTTTTTGACTTTGAATTTGAATTTTTCTTTCATAGGGTAAGTAAAATTTGGGATAATTATCATAAAAAAATTGTAGTATTTTCATAAACTATACTTTAATAATTTGGTGGAGCATAGCGGGTTCGAACCGCTGACCCCAACGCTGCCAGCGTTGTGCTCTCCCAGCTGAGCTAATGCCCCTTGAATTTGATTAAATAAAATCATACTATATTTTTTCTTATATTTTCATAATAATAAAAAATAATTTTAGTCTTATAAAATGATTTTTTATCCTTATAATAAGGAAAAAAATAGGTAAAATTAATTGATTTTTCTTGACAATTAAAATGCACTTTTTATATAATTCCAACATCATTTTATATGGTGGTTAGATTTATCAATCTAACGAGTTCTTTACAAAGGAAATAATATGGAAAGAATCAGGCTTAAGCTAAAAGCTTATGACCACAGAGTTCTAGATCGCACAGTTGCAGCAATAGTAGAAGCTGTTAAAAGAACAGGTGCTGACATAAGAGGTCCAGTGCCAATGCCTACAAAAATCAAAAGATACACAGTTTTGAAATCTCCACACATCAATAAAGATTCGCGTGAGCAATTTGAAATGAGAATTCATGCGCGTATGCTTGATATTGTAGCAGCTACTCCAGATACGGTAGATTCACTCACAAAGCTTGACTTGGCTCCAGAGGTCAATGTTGAAGTAAGAGCTATGGGTAAATAAGGATAGAATATGGAATATATTGTAGAAAAAATTGGTATGAGTAGAACAATTAGCACACCAAGCATTCCTGTAACCTTACTTAAACTTGTTCAAACTAAAGTATGTGAAGTAGAAAACGGAAAAGCTTTGGTTGCTTATGCAAAAGGTAAAGCAAATAATAAATGTATAGCAGGTCAGCAAAAAAAATATAATCTTTCAGCTGAATATAATAGATTTGCCTCTTTAGAAGTGGCAAACACAGAAGCAGGTGATATTGATCTTAATCCTTTAAAAGAAGCTTCTATTTTAAAAGTGAGCTTTAATTCTAAAGGTAGAGGTTATAGTGGGGTTGTTAAAAGACATGGATTTGCCGGAGGTCCTGCAAGTCATGGTTCAAGATTCCACAGACGCCACGGATCAATTGGTAACCGTGAATGGCCAGGTCGTGTTCAACCAGGTATGAAAATGGCAGGTCATTATGGTAATGTAAAAGTTACTGTTAAAAATGAAGTAGTTTCATTTGATGAAGAAAACGGCATCTTAGTAGTAAAAGGTGCAGTACCAGGATTTAATGGTGCTATGGGTAAAATAAGGATTGCAAAATGAGTAAAGTAACTGTTTTAAATGATAAATTTGAAAAAGCTAGTGAACTCGATCTTCCAGCAAAGTATGCAGAAGTTAATCCTCACAACCTTTATTTATATGTAAAATCTTACCTTGCTAGTTTAAGAGCAAATACAGCTCATACTAAAGGAAGAAGTGATGTAAGCGGTGGTGGTAAAAAACCATGGAGACAAAAAGGTCGTGGTGGTGCAAGAGCAGGTTCAACAAGAACGAATGTTTGGGTTGGAGGTGCTGTGGCATTTGGTCCTACAAACAATCGTAATTATTTTCAAAAAGTTAATAAAAAACAAAAACGCTTAGCGCTTGAAAGAGCATTGGCTGATAAAGCACAAAACAATGCATTATTCTCAGTAGATAGTTTAAGCATTGAAAGCGGTAAAACTAAAGATGCAAATGCAGTTATTAAAAAGCTTGGTTTAAAAGATGCTTTAATCGTAAAAGATTTACTAGATGAAAAAACACTTCTTGCTTTTAGAAATTTAGCAAATTGCTATGTAGTTGATATTAGCGAAGTAAATGCTTATTTAGTATCTGTATTTAATGCTGTTATTATTGAAAAAGCAGCGCTTGAATCTATCGTAAAAGAGGGTTAAAATGGCAGATATTACTGATATAAAAACAATACTTTACACTGAAAAAAGCTTAAGCCTTCAAGAGCAAGGTGTTGTAGTGATTCAAACTTCTCCAAGAATGACAAAAAATGGCTTGAAAGAGGTTTTAAGAGAGTATTTTGGTGTAACTCCAGTAAGAATTAATTCTTTAAAAATGGATGGAAAAGTAAAGCGTTTTAGAGGTCGTGAAGGTCAAAGAAATAGCTTTAAAAAATTCTATGTGAAGCTACCAGAAGGTGTAAGCTTAGAAAGTTCGGAGGCATAAAATGGCAATTAAAACTTATAAACCATATACTCCAAGTAGAAGATACATAACAGGCATAAGTTCAGAAGATATTACAGCAAAAGCTAGTGTTCGCTCTTTGCTTATAAAACTTCCAGCACATGCAGGCCGTAATAACAATGGTAGAATAACAAGTCGTCATAAACAAGCAGGTGCTAAAAAGCTTTATAGAATTATTGATTTTAAAAGAAGAAAATTTGGAATCGAAGGTAAAGTTGAAGCAATTGAGTATGATCCATATAGAAATTGCCGTATAGCATTGATTTCTTATAAAGATGGTGAAAAAAGATACATCTTACAGCCTAGAGGTTTAAATGTTGGTGATGTAGTTTGTGCTGCTGAAAGTGGACTTGATATTAAGCCAGGTAATGCAATGAAATTAAGAAACATCCCAGTGGGTACTATTGTGCATAATATAGAATTAAAACCAGGAAAAGGTGGTCAAATGATTCGCTCAGCAGGAGCTTATGCGCAACTTATGGGTAAAGAAGAAAAATATGTTATCTTAAGACTTGCAAGCGGTGAAATGAGACAAGTTTTAGCTGAATGTATGGCAAGTATAGGCGAAGTTGGTAATGAAGAATGGTCAAATGTGACTATCGGTAAAGCAGGAAGAAATCGCCATAGAGGTATTCGTCCTCAAACAAGAGGTTCGGCTATGAACCCAGTTGATCACCCACATGGTGGTGGTGAAGGTAAGAAAAATTCAGGCCGTCATCCAGTTACTCCATGGGGTAAACCAACTAAAGGTGCCAAAACTCGTCGTAAAAAAGCTAGCGATAAGCTAATAATCTCAAGAAGAAAAGGAAAGTAAGATGGCTAGGTCACTAAAAAAAGGTCCTTTTGTTGATGAGCATGTAATGAAAAAAGTCATCGCTGCTAAAAAAGCTAATGATGGTAAACCAATTAAAACTTGGTCAAGACGCAGCACTATTATACCTGATATGATAGGTTTAACTTTTAATGTTCACAATGGAAAGAGTTTTATACCTGTATATATTACTGAAAACCATATAGGTTATAAATTAGGTGAATTTGCACCTACTAGAACATTTAAAGGCCACAAAGGCTCTGTTCAAAAGAAAATTGGTAAATAAGGGAGATTTATGAGTAAAGCATTAATTAAATTCATAAGATTATCTCCAACTAAGGCGAGATTAATCGCAAGAGAAGTTCAAGGTATGAATGCAGAGCTTGCTTTAGCTAGCTTAAAATTTATGCCAAATAAAGGTGCTAAATTTATAGCAAATGCTATTTCAAGTGCTGTAGCAAATGGAGGATTTGAAGCAAATGAAGTTGTTGTTTCAAGTTGTCGTGTTGATGCGGGTGCTGTTTTAAAAAGATTTAGACCAAGAGCTAGAGGAAGCGCTAGCCGTATTAGAAAGCCAACTTCACATATTTTAGTAGAAGTTAGTAAAACGGAAATAAAAGCTGAAAAAGTTGAAAAAACTACAAAAGCTAAAAAAGCATCAGTGAAAAAGGAAAGCTAATATGGGACAAAAAGTAAATCCGATTGGTTTAAGACTAGGAATAAATAGAAATTGGGAATCAAGATGGTTTCCTACAAAAGCTAATTTAGCGGAAAATATAGGTGAAGATCACAAAATAAGAACTTTCTTAAAAAGAAAACTTTATTATGCTGGAATTAGCCAAATTCTTGTAGAAAGAACAGCAAAAAAATTAAGAGTAACTGTTGTTGCTGCAAGACCTGGTATTATTATAGGTAAAAAAGGTAGCGATGTTGATGTTTTAAGAAAAGAGCTTCAAAATTTAATTGGTAAAGAAGTTAATATCAATATCAAAGAAGAAAGAAAAGCAGGTGCTTCAGCTCAACTTGCAGCTGAAAGTGTAGCAACTCAGCTTGAAAAAAGAATTGCTTTTAGAAGAGCTATGAAAAAAGTAATTCAAGGAGCGCAAAAAGCAGGTGCTAAAGGTATTAAAGTTTCAGTTTCAGGTCGTTTAGGTGGAGCTGAAATGGCAAGAACAGAATGGTATTTAGAAGGCCGTGTTCCACTTCATACTTTAAGAGCAAGAATTGATTATGGTTTTGCTGAAGCTCATACTACTTATGGAAATATAGGTATTAAAGTATGGATTTTTAAAGGTGAAGTATTGCAAAAAGGTGTTCAACCTGAAAAAACCGAAGAAAACGCTCCAGCTAAAAAAACTAGAAGAGCAAGAAGAGGTAAATAATCATGTTAATGCCAAAAAGAACAAAATATCGTAAAATGATGAAAGGGCGTAACAGAGGTTATGCCAATAGAGGGACAGAATTTACTTTCGGTGATTTTGCATTAAAAGCGACTGAAGCTGGTCGTATTAATTCACGCCAAATTGAAGCAGCGCGTATTGCTTTAACTCGTTTTGTAAAAAGACAGGGTAAAACTTGGATTAGAGTTTTTCCTGATAAACCTTTAACTAAAAAGCCTTTAGAAACTCGTATGGGTAAAGGTAAAGGTGCAGTGGAAGAATGGGTAATGAATATAAAACCAGGCCGTATTATATATGAAATGGCTGGAGTTAGTGAAGATATGGCAAGAGAAGCTTTAACTTTAGCTATGCATAAATTACCATTTAAAACTAAGTTTGTTACAAGAGAGAGCCAAAATGAAATATACTGAGATTAAAGATAAAACAGCAGGTGAGCTTGCAACAATGCTAAAAGAAAAAAAGGTGCTTTTATTTACTTTAAGACAAAAGCTAAAAACAATGCAGCTAACTAATCCTAAAGAAATTAGCGAAGTTAAAAAAGACATTGCTAGAATCAATACTGCAATTAGTGCTTTAAAATAAGGATAGAAAATGGCATTTAAAAGAGAAATTCAAGGCGTTGTTGTCCAAATTGCTGGTGATAAAACAGCGACTATTTTGGTTGAAAGAAAAGTAGTTCATCCAAAATATAGAAAAATTGTAAAACGCTTTAAAAAATATTTAATTCATGATGAAAGAAATGAACTTAAAATAGGAAATACTATTGTTGCTATTGAGTGTAGACCACTTTCAAAAAGAAAGTCATTTCGTTTAAAAACTATAGTATCAGCAGGAGTTGAGTAATGATTCAAAGTTTTACTAGGCTTGCAGTTGCTGATAATAGCGGTGCAAAAGAATTAATGTGTATTAAAGTTTTAGGTGGTAGTAAAAGAAGATATGCTACTGTTGGTGATGTAATAGTCGCATCTGTAAAAAAAGCTTTACCAAATGGTAAGGTAAAAAAAGGTCAAGTGGTAAAAGCTGTTATAGTAAGAACTAAAAAAGAAATTCATAGAGATAATGGTTCTTTGATTCGTTTTGATGAAAATGCAGCAGTTATTCTTGATGCTAAAAGAGAGCCTATCGGAACGCGTATTTTTGGGCCAGTAGGTCGTGAAGTAAGATATGGTGGCTTTATGAAGATTGTTTCACTAGCACCGGAGGTGTTGTAATGAAATTAAAAATTAAAAAAAATGATATGGTTAAAGTTATCGCAGGCGATGACAAAGGCAAAACAGGTAAAGTTTTAGCAGTTTTTCCTAAGACAAATAAAGTAATTGTTGAAGGTTGTAAAATCGCTAAAAAAGCTGTTAAGCCAAGTGATAAAAATCCAAATGGTGGTTTTATTAACAAAGAAATGCCAATGGATATTTCAAATGTAGCAAAGGCAGGAGAATAAGATGATGAGATTGAAAGAAAAATACGATCAAAGCATCAAAGCTGCTTTAGTAAAAGAATTTGATATCAAAAATCCTATGCTTGTTCCTTTTATTGAAAAAATTGTTATTAGTGTAGGAGCTGGAGAACTAGCAAAAGATCAAAAGGTATTGCAAAATGTTGCAGATACTATTTCTTTAATTGCTGGACAAAAAGCAGTTATTACAAAAGCTAAAAAATCAGTTGCTGGTTTTAAAGTCAGAGAAGGCTTCCCAGTAGGTGTAATGGTAACATTAAGAAAAAATAACATGTATGCTTTTTTAGACAAACTTATTACTATTGCTCTTCCTCGTGTAAAAGACTTTAGAGGTCTTCCAAGAGATGGATTTGATGGTAGAGGAAATTATAATTTTGGTTTAGATGAGCAGTTAATGTTCCCAGAAGTTGAGTATGATAAAATTTTAAGAACTCATGGTATGAACATTTCTATCGTTACGACAGCAAAATCAGATAAAGAGGCACAAAAATTATTAGAATTATTTGGCGTGCCATTTGCAAAAGGAAAGTAATATGGCTAAAAAATCAATGATTGCAAAAGCTGCCCGCAAACCTAAATTTAGTGTTAGAGGGTATACTAGATGCCAAATTTGTGGAAGACCACATTCAGTTTATAGAGATTTTGGAATTTGTAGAGTTTGCTTAAGAAAAATGGCAAATGAAGGTTTAATTCCTGGTCTTAAAAAAGCAAGTTGGTAAGAGGAAGAACCATGATAAATGATTTAATTTCAGATTCACTAACAAGAATAAGAAATGCAGGTATGAGAAGATTAGAAACTACTCAACTTTTGCATTCTAAAGTTATCGAAGCTTTAGTTGGAATTTTTCAAGCTAAAGGTTATATTGAAAGCTTTAATGTTATTGAAGAGGATAAAAAGAAATTCATCAATGTAGTTTTAAAATATGATGAAAAAGGCAAAAGCGTTATTAATGAAATCAAGCGTATTTCTAAGCCAGGTCGTCGTGTTTATAAAGGTAAAGATGAAATCAAACGCTTTAAAAATGGTTATGGTACTATTATAGTAAGCACTTCAAAAGGTGTTTTAGCTAACGATGAAGCTTATAAAGCAGGCGTTGGCGGCGAAGTTTTATGTACCATTTGGTAAGAGTTTCTACTTTTTATGGTATTCGGTATCCATTCTTATAAAAGTAGTCATATCGTAGACAAGTAAAAAGGAAAATGAATGTCTCGTATAGGTAAACAACCAGTTGCTATTCCAAGTGGAGTAGAGGTAAAGTTAGAAGGTAATTTGCTAAAATTTAAAAAAGGAAATTTAGCAAAAGAGCTTGATACAAAAGCAAATGTTAATGTTGAGATTAAAGAAGGACAAATTCTTTTTTCTCCTAAAGGTGAAGATAGACAAAGTAGAGCTTATTGGGGAACATATAGAGCTTTAGCACAAAATATTATCATTGGTTTAACTGATGGTTTTAGCAAAACTTTAGAAATTAATGGTGTTGGTTATAAAGCTGCATTAAAAGGAAAAGTTCTTGAACTTGCTTTAGGTTTTTCTCATCCTATCAACTATGCCATTCCAGAAGGTATAGAAATTGTCGTTGATAAAAATAATATTATTATCAAAGGTAGTGATAAACAAGTGGTAGGTCAAGTTGCTGCTCAAATTCGTGAATTTAGACCGCCTGAGCCTTATAAAGGAAAAGGTGTTAAATATTCTACTGAGCGTATTATCCGCAAAGCTGGTAAAACATCTAAGAAGTAAGGATAGAATATGAGAGCAAATGTATTAAAAAGAAAAATATCTTTAAGAATTAAAAGAAAAAAAAGAATTAGAGCAAAAATTTCAGGAACACAAGCTCTTCCAAGAGTTTCTGTTTTTAAATCAAACAGAACTTTATATATCCAAGCTATTGATGATGTTAAAGCTGTGACTTTAGCAGCAGTTGATGGAAGAAAACTTGGTATTAAAGCAAATAAAGAAGGCGCTAAAAAAATTGCAGCTGAATTTGCAAAAGTTTTAAAAGCTAAAAATATAGAAGAAGCAGTGTTTGATAGAAATGGTTATTTATACCATGGAGTGATTGCAGTTTTAGCGCAAGCACTTAGAGAAAATGGAATCAAACTATAACCCAAAAGGAAAATCGATGGAAAAATATAATAGAGAAGAATTTGAAGAAGTAATCGTCGATATCGGCAGGGTTACTAAGGTTGTTAAAGGTGGTAGAAGATTTAGATTTACTGCTTTAGTTATCGTTGGAAACAGAAAAGGCTTAGTTGGTGTAGGCTATGGAAAAGCTAAAGAAGTTCCAGATGCTATAAGAAAAGCAGTTGATGATGCTTTTAAAAATATTGTTGAAGTTAAAACAAAAGGTTCAACTATTCCTCATGATGTAGAAGTAAAATACAACGCAAGTAGAATTTTACTTAAACCAGCAAGCGAAGGTACAGGGGTTATTGCAGGTGGTTCAACGCGTCCTATAGTGGAGCTTGCAGGTATTAAAGACATTTTAACTAAGTCTTTAGGTTCAAATAATTCAGCAAATGTTGTGCGTGCTACTATCAAAGCACTTACAATGCTTAAAGGATAATCAATGAATTTAACAAAAGCACCAGGTTCAACACATAAAACCAAAAGAATAGGTCGTGGTCAAGGTAGTGGTATGGGAAAAACTTCTACTAAAGGTGGAAAAGGACAAACTGCTAGAAAAGGCTACAATGAAAAAAGAGGTTTTGAAGGTGGTCAGCAACCTCTTCAAAGAAGATTACCAAAAGTTGGTTTTACTTCTAAAATTGAAAAACCTTATGTGATTAATGTTGAAAAAATAACAGCTATTAAAGATTTAAGTGAAATTACTTTTGAAACGATTAATAGTATCCATAAGCTTTCAAAAAATATAAATAAAATCAAACTTATTGGAGCAAGTGCAAAAAATCTTGCTAGTAAAATTAAAGATGAGAAGATTACTTTTAGCGGACAAAAATAATGAATAAAACATTGACAAATAAAATTCTCATAACATTAGCTTTTTTATTTGCATATAGAATATTAGCTTATGTTCCAGTTCCGGGGGTTAATGTCAGTGTTATCAAGGAATTTTTTGATTCTAATGCTTCTAATGCATTAGGCTTGTTTAATATGTTTAGCGGGGGTGCTGCTGAAAGGCTTAGCATCATCTCTCTAGGCATTATGCCTTATATTACTGCTTCGATTATTATGGAGCTTTTAGCGGCAACTTTTCCAAATATAGGAAAAATGAAAAAAGAACGCGATGGTATGCAAAAATATATGCAAATTATCCGTTATGCTACTATAGCTATTACTTTAGTGCAAAGCATAGGAGTTTCTATAGGCTTGCAAAGTCTTCATGGAAAGGCTGGGCAATCTGCTATCATGATTGATATGAATACTTTTATTGCACTTTCTGCTGTTTCTATGCTTGCTGGAACTATGCTTTTAATGTGGATAGGTGAACAAATAACACAAAGAGGTATAGGAAATGGTATATCCTTGATTATCTTTGGTGGTATTGTTTCTACAATCCCAGGTGCAATTAGCGGAACAGTAAATTTGGTAAATACAGGTGAAATGAATTTCTTGACTATCATTGCCATTTTAGTTGTAATTTTACTTACTATTTGGGCTATTATAGTAGTAGAGCTTGGAGAAAGAAGAATTCCTATTTCTTACTCAAGAAAAGTAATTATGCAAAATCAAAACAAACGCATTATGAATTATATACCTATTAAAATTAATTTAAGCGGTGTGATTCCTCCTATTTTTGCAAGTGCTATTTTAATGTTTCCAAGCACTATTTTGCAAACAAGCACAAATGAATACGCATTAAAGATCCATGATTTTTTAAATCCAAATGGATTTTTCTTTCATTTTTTAACTTTCTTGCTTGTTATTTTCTTTGCATATTTTTATGCTTCAATTGTATTTAATGCAAAAGACATAGCCGAAAATCTCAAAAGACAGGGTGGTTTTATACCAGGTATTAGACCGGGTGAAGGAACTGCAAATTATCTTAATGAAGTAGCATCAAGACTCACTTTATCAGGTTCTATTTATTTAGGACTCGTAGCTACTTTGCCTTGGCTTATTGTAAAATTATTTGGGGTTCCTTTTTATTTTGGTGGAACTTCTGTTTTGATTGTAGTGCAAGTTGCGCTTGATACAATGAGAAAAATAGAAGCACAAATTTATATGAATAAATACCAAACATTAAGTGCTGTAGGCTTATAAGAAAGTAGATTTTCTACTTTCTTTTTTTAAGAAAGATTTTAATGAGACTAGGTGTTTTTGATAGTGGTGTAGGCGGACTTAGTGTTTTAAAATCTTTACTTCAGGCAAAATTTTTTAAAGAATGTATTTATTATGGTGATACTGCAAGAGTTCCTTATGGAGTTAAAGATAAAGAAACTATCATTAAATTTTCTTTAGAAGCTTTAGATTTTTTTAAAAAAGAAAAAGTAGATATGTTAATAATTGCTTGCAACACAGTAAGTGCATATGCTTTAGAAATTTTAAGAGCAAATGCGTCATTTCCAGTGATAGGAGTTATCGACGCTGGAATTTTAGCGGTAAAAAATTCTTTAAAAAATAAAGATTCTAAAATTTTAGTTATTGCAACACAAGCTACTGTGAATTCTCATGCTTATAAACAAGGTTTGTTAAAATCAGGTTTTTTTCATATAGAGGAAAAAGCAACAGGACTTTTTGTTCCAATGGTTGAAGAGGGAATTTTAAAGGGAAAATTTTTAAATAGTGCTTTTGATTATTATTTTAGCGGGCTTAGTTTTAAACCTGATGCTTTGATTTTAGCATGCACGCATTTTCCATTAATTGCACAATCATTACAAAATTATTTTGGCGAAAAAACAAAATTAATTCATTCTGGTGAAGCTATAGTATGGCAATTAAATCAAGAATATACTTTGGCAAAAATTCAACAAGAGTCTATTGTTAAATTTTATGCTTCTAGTGATGTAGAAAAATTAAAAAAAATTGCAAAATTATGGCTTTAATTTTAATGAGTATTTACTAAAATATTATATTTGTTAATAATTTATTTTTATTTAAACTTATATACATTATAATCTTTTATCATTTTCTTAATGAAAGGAATAATTATGAAAAAGATGCTAATGTGTGCTGCAATGGCATTAAGTTTGGGAGCAGGGATTTTGGAAGCAAAACCAAAAGTTGCAATTTTAGCTACTGGTGGAACTATAGCTGGTTCAATTGATAGTGCAGTAGCTACTACTGGTTATACAGCAGGTGTTTTAGGAATAGATACTTTAATTAAAGCAGTTCCTCAAATTCAAGATTTAGCGATAATTAGCGGAGAGCAAATATCAAATATCGATAGTAAAGATATGACAAACGAAATTTGGTTAAAACTTGCTAAAGAAGTTAATAGACTTTTAAAATCTGATATAGATGGCGTTGTTATTACGCATGGAACTGATACTATGGAAGAAACAGCGTATTTTTTAAATTTAACTATTAAAAGCGACAAACCTGTTGTTTTAGTGGGTGCGATGCGTCCTTCAACTGCTATTAGTGCAGATGGCCCTAAAAATCTTTACAATGCTGTAGCATTAGCAGCAAATCCACAAGCAAAAAATAAAGGCGTCATGGTGGCTATGGATGATAGAATTCAAAGCGCTAGAGGAGTTATGAAAACTCATAGCTTAAATGTTGATGCTTTTAGTTCTCCTGATATGGGTGATATGGGTTATATAGTAGATGGTAAAGCATTTTTTTATAATACTAATACAAAATTACACACTAAAAAATCTCCATTTGATGTTAGTAAACTAAAAGAATTACCAAAAGTAGATATTCTTTATAGCTACGCTAATGATGGTAGTGGCGTTGCAGCAAAAGCTTTGTTTGAAAATGGAACTAAAGGTATAGTAGTTGCTGGAACAGGTGCTGGTAGTATTCATGATTATCAAAAAGATGTATTAAAAGAATTAATAAAAAAAGGCTTGAATGTAGCAGTAAGCTCACGCGTAGTAGCTGGTAGAGTAGCGGTAAGTGATGCGGATGCAAAACTTGGATTTATAGATACAGGTGATATGAGTCCTCAAAAAGCTAGAGTATTATTAATGCTTGCATTAACAAAAACAAGTGATCCTAAAAAAATTCAAGAATATTTCTTAAAATACTAAAATCTTCAATTACTCAAATGTGCTAAAATTGCCATTTGAGTAATTATACTCATAAATTAAAATACAAGGAATTGTAATGAGACAATATGAAATTTATAAATGCCAAAAATGTGGGAATGAAGTAGAAATTCAAAATGTTGGTAGTGGAAAATTAAGTTGTTGTAATCAAGAAATGGAATGCATTACTAAAGATTTAACAGCTGTAAATTTAATGAAAGCTTTTGCAGGTGAGTCTATGGCTAGAAATAAATACGATTTATTTGCAGATATTGCTCAAGAGGAAGGCTGGCATGCAATAGCAAGGCATTTTAGAGAAGCAGCAGAGAATGAAAAATGGCATGCAAGAGCGCAGTTTAAAGCTTATCATGAATTAGTCGATGGTAAAGCTTTAGAAGAAACTGCTAAAAATTTAATCTGTGCTGCTGATGGTGAGAATTATGAGCACACTATTATGTATCCAAATTTTGCAAAAATTGCAGAAGATGAAGGAAAGAAAAATATAGCAAGATTATTTACTGCTATTGGAAAAGTAGAAATTGAACACGAAAGAGAATACTTAGCACTTAAGAAAATGCTCGAAGAAGAAGATTTCTTTAATTCTGAAGTTGAAGATTTATGGGTTTGTGAAGTTTGTGGACATATTCATAGAGGTAAAAAAGCACCAAATGCCTGTCCTTTATGCAAAGCTCCAAAAGAATACTTCAAACGCGAATTTTTAGGATAATTCTAAAAACCTTGATAAAAATGATAAAATATTTTATTTTTATCAAGGTTTAATATGCAAATTTTAACTCATCCTTTGGAACCCTTTTTTGATGAAAACTCAAAAATTTTAATACTCGGTTCTTTTCCATCTATTAAATCAAGAGAAGAAAAATTTTATTATCAGCACAATAAAAATCGTTTTTGGCGTATTTTTGAAATATTATTTGAGTGTGAGTTAAAAAATATATACGATCAAAAAGTTTTTTTGAAAGATAACCACATTGCACTTTGGGATGTAATTTCAAGTTGTAAAATAAAAAATTCAGACGATAGAACAATTTCTTATGCAAAAGCTAATGATATTAATTTTATTTTAGAAAAAGCAAAAATAGAAAAAATTTGTGTTTTAGGAAAAATTGCAAGTAAATATTTTACTAAATTTTATCCTGATAAAGAATTTTATGAATTACCTTCAAGTTCTCCTGCAAATATGAGTTATTCTTTAGATGATTTAGTGCAAAAATACAAAGTTATCAAGGAATAAACATGGCTTTAGTTGGAGTAGATGAAGCAGGACGAGGAGCTTTGGCTGGAGACATGCACATAAGTGCTTGTAAGCTTTTTAAAAAAATAGATGATTTAACAGACTCTAAAAAATTAAGTAGAAAAAAAAGAGAAGAATTATATGAGAAAATCATAATTAATTCTAGCTTTTTAACTCTTGCCTTCTCACCATCACAAATTGATAATTTTGGACTTAGTAAGTGTTTACATCTTGCATTAAAAATCATAAAAAATCATTTTAATCAAGATGAAATTTTATATGATGGAAATTTAAATTACGGGGTTTTAGGTATTAAAACAATGATTAAAGCTGATGCAAAAGTGCAAGAGGTTTCAGCCGCAAGTATCTTGGCTAAAGTAAGTCGTGATTTAAAAATGAACTATCTATCAAAAATATATGCAAATTATGAATTTGAAAAGCATAAGGGTTATGGAACTAAAGTTCATATAGAAAAAATTAAAGCATTTGGATATTCACCTTTGCATAGAAAAAGTTTTATGCTAAAGTGTTTTGAGAAAAGCTTGTTTGACTAAGCTTTTCTCTTTATAGAGTGGATTTTATCTTTAGCAAATAAAAAAGCAAACAATAATGCAGGTAAAACAAAAATAGCTGAAAATAAAGCATTAAATTCTATGCCAAAATAAGTTAAAACTAAACCTCCTAAAAACGAAGCTAGTGCAATGCCTACATTAAAAGAAGCTTCATTGACACTAACGGTGCTTTCTTGTGCTTTATGTGTATATCTTTTTGCTTTTGCTATGCTTAATACCTTAAAAGCTGATATAGTAGAAAAAGAGAAAAATCCTATCAAAGATAAAGAAATAATCACCAAAATCCACGAGTGCATGGTAAATAAGAAACTAAGATAGATTAAAACCTGTGCGCTAAGTATAATTCTTAAAGAATACACAGCTCCATATTTATCCACCATTTTTCCTCCCCATAAATTCCCAAAAATTGCACAAATTCCATAAAAAAACAAGATATAACCACTCATACTAACATCAAAACCACTTTTTTCAACGAGTAATTTTTGCAAATAAGTATAAAGTATAAAATGCGCTCCACATCCGCATATTGAAATAGTATAGGTTTTTAAAAGATTTAAATTTGAAAAAGCAGGAAGAAAGTCTTTAAATTTGATGATATTAGAATGTATATTTTTTGGCATCATAAAAATAATACCCAAAAGAGCAATTATACTCAAAATAAATATAAGTAAAAATATATATTTAAAACCAAAATAATGCCCTATAAAAGTTCCAAGAGGCACCCCGCTTACCAAAGCTACTGTTAATCCTGTAACCATTATAGCTATAGCTTGGCTTTTTTTATCACTTGGAGCAATAGCACTAATTGCTAAAGTTGCAATCACATAAAAAACTCCATGTTGTGTTCCTGCGATAAATCTTGCAAAGGCACTTAAATAAAAATTATCACTAAAAAATATGATTAAATTAGCAAGAGAAAAAATGCTTATATTGATAATTAATTGAGTGTGTCTTTTATAAGGACTTAATAAACTTGTAAAAGATAATGCACCAACAACAACCCCTATAGCATATAAAGTAGTAAGCCAACCAGCGCTTTTTGCATCGATATTAAAATGATTTTGTATATCGATTAAAACTCCAGCCATTACAAATTCAGTTACTCCCATACAAAAAGAACTAAGCGCTAGAGCAAAAACGGCTTTTTTGTAATTTGTCATATTTAATTTTTCTCCTAAATTTTTATTTTAATCTGTGATTATATCTAAATTTGCCATTCTAAAATGAGTAAGAATTAATGAAAAAAAATACTCATTATGTTTATTTTTGATAATTTTTCATCAAAAATTAATATATTTTTCTAAAGTAGTAATAATTTTAAGAAATTTTAATTTTTTTATATATATAGTAATAGAAAAATTTTTATTATTTTATCAAGGAGAAAATGTGGATAAACTTCAGTGGAATTCTTTTGATACGCGTTGGATGCTTTCTCTTTTTGGGACAGCAGTTGGTGCGGGAATTTTGTTTTTGCCTATTAAAGCGGGTGTTGGTGGCTTTTGGCCAGTTGTTGTGATGGCTTTGATTATTTTTCCAATGGTATATTTAAGCCATAGGGCTTTAAGTCGTTTTGTATGTCAAGCAAATGGTAATGATAAAGATATTACTCATGCGGCTGAAGAGTATTTTGGTAGAAAAGTAAGTATTTTTATTTCTGTGCTTTATTTCTTTGCGATTTTTCCAATATGTTTAGCATATTGTGTAGGTATAACTAATACTTTTGAAAGTTTTATTTATAATCAATTTTTACCCCTTTTAGATCCAAATGGTTCTTTAGCAAGTGCAATTAGCACTATGTATCAAACAAGTGTGAATGAACAAGGAAAAACTATAGCTAATTTGCTTCCATTTTATAGAGCAGTGCTTGCATTTATTTTAGTGAGTATTTTTATGCTTATCATGCTTTTTAGTGAAGAATTAATCACCAAAGTGTGTGAATGGCTTGTATATCCTTTATGTGCTATTTTATTTTTATTTTCTTTGTATCTTATCCCACAATGGTCGTTTGAAAGTTTTAGTGCAATCCCAGGAACAAAAGAATTTATCACTATAGTATGGCTAACTTTACCAGTTTTAGTATTTTCGTTTAATCACTCCCCTGCTATTTCAACCTTTTCTTTAAGCATAAAAAGACAATACCCTGAAAATTCAGTTCAAAAAGCAAATCAAGTATTGTTTAGAACTTCTGTGATGTTGCTTGCTTTTGTTATGTTTTTTGTGGTATCTTGCGTGCTTTCTTTAACTCCAGCTGAACTTGCTGAAGCTAGAGCACAAAACATACCTGTGCTTTCTTATTTTGCTAATAAACTTGATAATCCATTTATCTCTTATGGTGGTCCATTGATTGCATTTTTAGCAATTTCAAGTTCATTTTTTGGGCATTATTTTGGTGCTAGAGAAGGTGCTTATGGTATAGTTAGAAAATGTTGTAAATTAACAGGTAATGAAAATCCTGATTTGAAAAAAATTGCAGTATATTCTACTTTGGTAATGTATATTATTATGTTAATTACTGCTTATGTAAACCCAAGTATTTTAGGCTTTATAGAAAGCTTGGGTGGTCCAATTATTGCTGCAATTTTGTTTTTAATGCCAATTATTGCAATTTACACCGTTTCTAAAATGAAAAAATTCCAAAATAAAGCATTAGATGCTTTTGTGTTTATTACTGGTATTTTAACTATTATTACCGTAATTTATACTTTTTAAGGCTTAAGTGAATGAGTAGTAATTTAAGTATATTTAAAGTTGGTGTTGGCCCTTCATCTTCTCATACGCTAGGGCCAATGCTAGCGGGTAATATGTTTTGTGAAAAAATAAAAGATAAAATCCCACAAATTTCAAAAATTCAAATTAAACTTTATGGCTCTTTATCATTAACAGGTAAAGGCCATTTAAGTGATAAAGCTATTATATGGGGTTTGAGTGGTTTGAAGGCAAAAGAATTAAACGCTGCTTTGCAAGATCGTGTTTTTAATAAAATCATACAAGATAAAATTTTAATCTTAAATGCTCAAAAAGAATTAAATTTTGACTATGATAAAGATTTAATTTTTGAAAAGTCTTTTTTACCTTTACATGAAAATGGTTTAAAACTTAGTGCTTATAATGAAAATGGAGAAATCATTGCTGAAGAAATTTATTATTCAGTAGGTGGTGGTTTTGTTATGAGTGAAGCTGAGCTTCAAAAACATAAAGATGGAGTTTGTGAGCAAAAACATACTAAATTAGAGCTTGATATTAACAATGCAAGCGATGCTTTAAAAATTTGTGAAGAAAAATCATGGGATTTAGCAAAACTTTCTTATGAATATGAACTGCAATTTCATACCAAAGAAGAAATTAGAGCTTATTGTTTAGAAATTTGGGAAGTAATGCAAGAGGTGTATTATAATGGCATTCATCCAAGTTCTGATTATCTCCCAGGAAATTTACATTTAAAACGCCGTGCTAAAGGACTTAATGAGCGTTTGGCTATGACGAGTGATCCTTTGGGGATTATTGATTTTATCTCTTTATATGCTATTGCTATTGCAGAAGAAAATGCAAGTGGAGCTAGAGTGGTAACTGCTCCAACTAATGGAGCATGTGCAGTTGTGCCTGCTGTAATGCTTTATCTTAAAAATCACACCATTGGTTTTAATGATGAAAAGGCTGTTAATTTTTTACTTACTGCTATGTTAATAGGTTCTTTTTATAAAAAAAATGCAAGTATAAGTGGAGCAGAAGCTGGTTGTCAAGCCGAAATTGGTAGTGCAAGTTCTATGGCAGCTGGTGCTATGGCTAGCGTGATGGGTTTTGATGCAAAGATAGCTTGCAATGCTGCAGAAATTGCAATGGAACATCATTTAGGCTTAACTTGTGATCCTGTAGAAGGTTTGGTGCAAATTCCTTGCATAGAAAGAAATGCTTTTGGTGCGATAAAAGCAATTTCAGCTGCTAGAATGGCAATGAGTAGAAAATCCACCCCAAAAGTAAGTCTTGATGAGGTTATAAAAACTATGTATGAAACGGGCAAAGATATGAATTCAAAATACAAAGAAACTTCTTTAGGTGGCTTAGCTACTAATCTTACAAGTGTGTGTTAAACCTTAAGTTTTATAAACTTAAGGTATTTTTCTTAAAGCTTTTAAAAGTCTACTAATGCTAAATTTTTAAAAAATTTAAGGAAAATATAAATGATAGAAATTAAAAAACCAGTAGAAATTGAAAAATTACGCAAAGCAAATGAGCTTGTAGCTAGAACGCTTGATTATTTAGAAAGTATTATAGTTCCAGGCATGAGTTTAAAAGAAATTGATATTAAAGCAGAAGAATTTATACTTAATCATGGTGCAAAACCATCTTTTAAAGGTTTGTATGGTTTTCCAGGTAGTATTTGCATCTCGCTTAATCAAGCTTGTATTCATGGTGTGGGTGATGAACGCATACTAAAAGAAGGTGATATTTTAGGTCTTGATGTAGGCACATGTATAGATGGATATTATGGAGATGCAGCAAGGACTATACCTATAGGTAAAATTTCAGCTACTGATGAAGCGCTAATTGCTTGTGCAAAAGATGCTTTGTATTATGCTATAGATATCATTAAAGAAGGCATGCGTTTTAAAGAACTTTCTTATGAACTTGGCGAGTTTATTACCAAAAGAGGTTTTGTGCCTTTAAAAGGTTATTGTGGTCATGGTATAGGTAAAAAACCACACGGTGAGCCTGAAATTCCAAATTATTTAGAATCAGGTGTTAGTGTAAAAAGCGGTCCAAAAATCAAAAATGGTATGGTATTTTGTATAGAACCTATGGTATGCCAAAAAGATGGCACTCCAGTGCATTTAAAAGGCAATTGGGAAGCAGGAAGTAAAGATGGTTTAAATGCAGCTCATTATGAGCATTGTGTAGCTATTATAAATGGCAAGGCAGATATATTATCTAAGTAAGAAAGTTTATACTTTCTTACTCAAAAGTTTTAAGTTTATCTGAAAGTTTAGAAGCATTTTCTAAAACATCTTGTGAAATTTGTGTTAAATCAAGTGAGTATTTTTTTACACTATCTGCTAACTCAGTTACTTTTTCTATATTTTGTTCTAATTCTGTCATTTTTGCTTTTGACTCATCACTTTTTTCTTCCATGATTTTAGTAGAATGAATGCTTATTTTCAGCTTTTCTATAGAAGCTCCTACTTCACCTTGTAAAACATTTGCTTTGCTAGAAGTATCACTCATGGATTGGTGAATTCCATCCATTAGGCTTTTATTGTCGTTGATTTGTTGAACTATAGTTCTTACGGTTGTTTCTATGGCTACTAAAGATTTTGTAGTTTTATCTGCTAAATTTCTAACTTCATCCGCAACAACAGCAAAGCCTCTACCATGTTCACCAGCACGCGCTGCTTCAATAGCAGCATTTAAAGCAAGTAAATTAGTTTGATCAGCTATATCTTTAATGGTAGTTGTTACTTCAACTATACTATCTGCACTTTGAACTAGCATATCCATAGCACTAACAACACTTTGTTCTTTTTCTCCACTTAATTCTATAAGCTCGACTAGCTCTTTAAGCGTCACATCTACTTCACCCATAACACTTTGCATATCATGCATATCTTTTATAGTATCTTTGGCTAAATTTTGAGTTAAATCAATATGATTTTCTAATACAGAACCAATTTTATGAACATTAGAAATTTGCTCATGCTGCAATAGAGAGCTTTGTTGTAAAGCTTCTGCATTTTGAGATAATTTTTTTGAACTCTTATAACTTGAATTTGCTGTTTGTATTGCTTCTATAATGGAATTTTGAACTATTTGTATGAAAGAATTTATATAATTAGCACTAGTGGCTAACTCGCTTTTTTTATCTATATCTAATCTTGCGCTTAAATTTGCATGCTCACCTGCTAAATTTGCACTTAATTTTTCAAGTAAAGAAATAGGTATAACAACTTTTTTTAGTGTTAATAATATAAAAAATACTAAAACAGCAAGTGTAAATAAAAATATACCTATAGCAGTATAAAGATTGTATTTATTACTTGAATTGATTTTAGCAGTCACAAGTTTTTTTTGACTTACTATTTCTTTTAACAATTCTTGATCTAAGAAAGTTTGTGAGTTGTCTTTTAAAATTTTAATTTGACTTGTAATCATTTTACAATGCGTAATGAATAATTCCAAAAGTTCGTTTGGAATTTGATCTTTAGAAGCAGTAAGTTTAACTAAAAGATTTTGGAGTCTATTTTGGGCTAAAGGCTCTAGTATATCCGTGGTTCCAATAACACTTAAAATACTTCCTATAGTTTCTATGGTTTTAGAATCATTAGAGCTTAAGGCCATTTTTGTGGTATGGTTTATAATATCTTGTTGTATTTCATAAAGATAAATTTTAGAATTTATAGCTATAGAATTTGCTGATTTAAAATGTTGAAGTTGAATATTTTTCTTTTGAAAAATATTTTCTATTTTGCTAACATCAATTTTATTATTTTTTAATATTTCCAATGTTTTTTCAAAATTTTGTATTAATTCCACACTAGGATCATAATTTTGCAAATTAAGTTTATTTTTAAAAATCTCATCTATTTTTGTGTCTAAAATTTCAAGTTTTTGAAATGAACCTATAATGATAGAATTTTTCTTCGTGGTGTTATAAGTGTTAAATATGAAAAAAGTTAATGCTAGTAATAATATTAAAACCACAACCGATAAAATGATAAATTGTGATAAAAATGAAGAATTTTTTTTATTATTTGAGTGGGTCATGGTATTCTCCCGTTAAAGAATTTAAAAATGCAACAATATCATCTACAACATCTTGTTCTAAAAATTTTCCTAGCTGATAATAAGCCATAAATTGAACACAAGCATCAAGTGTTGGCATGGAACCATCATGAAAATAAGGAGCAGTTTTAGCTATATTCCTAAGACTTGGAACTTTTACTACAAATTTATCATTTGGATCTTTGGTAATTTCAAAGCGTCCTTGCCAATTTGTTCCATTATCATAAGGAACAAATACACCCATTTTTTGATACATATTGCCACCTATATTTTGCCCTTGATGGCAGGCTATACAGCCATTAGAAACAAAAGCCTCATAGCCTCTTTTGGCTTGTTCGCTAATAGCGTTTTTATCGCCTTTTAAATAGCGATCAAAAGGGGAATTTGGAGTGAGTAGTGTTTTTTGAAATTCAGCTAAAGAATCTGCTATATTATCAAAGCTAACTTCACCATAGAGCTTTTCAAATTCTTTTTTATAATGAGGATTGCTTTTTACTATCTCAATAACCTCATTTTCATTACTTAAACCCATTTCTTTAGGATTTAATAAAGGATGTTTAGCTTGTTCTTTAAGATCTTTTGCATTTCCTCTCCAAAATTGAGAAAGATTAAAAACCGCATTGAAATTAGTTGGTGTATGAAATGGCTCATCAACAATCCCGTTAATACCCGTAGAAAAAGTCTTGTTATCTACACCAAAGCTATTTAAGTCATGGCAGCTATTACAAGAAACTTTTTTATCTTTTGATAAACTTGTATCCATGTAAAGTTTTTTTCCTAATATAGCTTTTTCTTTATCATATGGAATTTGTTCAGGAATAGGTGTTATTAATTCTATTGCTAAAGCAGGTATAATAAATAATAAAAAAGTTAAAAAAAATTTCATAATTTTTATATCCTTAATATAAATTTTTAGTTAATAATTTTTGCATTATAACATTAAAATCTTAATCTCTTATAAGCAAGAATAGTCCCTAAGAAAGTTATAAAAGACAAGATAAAAATATAAATAAAAATACCATATATAAATGGATTTTCTTGATTAACAGCTAAAGAATGTAAAGCAAAAACAAGTTGAGGTGTAAAACCACCTGCAAAGGCATAAGCTATATTATATGAAAAAGAAATTCCGCTAAAACGAATTTTTGGTTCAAATACTTTACACATTAGTATAGGTGCTAAAGCATTAATACCTCCAAAAAATATTGCTATAAAGTAAAAATAAATACTTAAGTGTAAAATTTGTGCATAGAAAAAGTAAAAATAAAAAAAGCAAGATAGACAAAAACAAACTATAAAAATAGAAGCAGTGATAAAAAAACCAAATTTATCTACCCATATTCCAGCAAGTAAAGTTCCAATGGCTAATATAATAATACCTATCATTTGTATATAAATAGCGTCTGTTTTTTCTATTACTAAAACTTCAGGCATAAAATTAGGCATAAGTAAAACTAATATAATTACACATGCTGTAAGCATCCAAGTTAAAAGCATTGAAGGTAAAATATCAAAAAATATACTTGCCTTTTTAAATAAAGCCTTTAGAGGAAATTTTTCTAAGGAATTTTCTCTTTTCATTTGTTTAAAAACAGGTGTTTCCTGTAAAAATCTTCTAAGATAAATTGAAATAATTCCAAAAATACCACCTATAGCAAAAGGAATCCTCCAAGCATATTCATAAATTTCTTCTTGAGAAAAATATTTATTTATTAGTAAGGCTACAAAAGAACCAAGAAGAATTCCAAGAGCCATTGAAGCATTAATAGCACTTATATAAAAACTACTTTTATCTTCGGGTGCATGTTCTTTTACAAAAACCCAAGCACCAGGTAATTCTCCACCTATGGCTATTCCTTGAGCAATTCTAACGAGTATTAAAAAAATAGGTGCAAAATAACCTATAGTTTCAAAAGTAGGGATAAAAGCTAGAGAAAATGTAGGTATTACCATTAGTAAAATACTTAACATAAACATATTTTTTCTGCCAAATTTATCACCAAAATGTGCCATAACTATACCACCAAGAGGTCTTGCTAAATAACCTGCTGCAAAAGCTCCATAAGTATTTAATAATCTCCAAAATTCATCAGTATCATTGGGAAAAAAATTCTTTGAAATATAAGTTGCAAAAAATACAAATATAATGAAATCATAAAATTCTAAAGCCCCTCCTAAAGAAGATAAGGATAAAGTTTTAAAATCATTTTTTCTTAGTATTTTATGCATTAATATTCCTAAAATAATTTATTATTAAATTTAAAATAATATCAAATAAATATAAAATTTATAAAAAAAATATTAAAAAATTAAAAGAAAAATTATGATAGAATATCAGCTTTGTAATTTTTAGAAAGGAGAAGAACTTTGGCAAAAGATGATGTTATTGAAATAGATGGTAATGTAATTGAAGCTTTACCAAATGCTACTTTTAAAGTAGAGCTTGATAACAAACATGTAATACTTTGTCATATTGCAGGTAAAATGCGTATGCATTATATTAGGATTATGCCAGGTGATAGAGTTAAAGTTGAACTAACACCTTATAGTCTTGATAAAGGGCGTATTACTTTTAGATATAAATAATCTAAGTTATTTAAAAGCTAAAATAAGATATAATTAGCACTTTTTGCAGAAATTGCAATTAAACTGTATGAAGAAGTATTTTCAAAATTACCACTTATTTTGAAAATAGTTGGTTGTTCTAAAAACCTGGTGCAGTTGTAAAATTAAAGTGGAATTTACATAACAGGAGTAAGGCATGAAAGTTAGACCATCTGTTAAAAAGATGTGTGACAAATGCAAAGTAGTTCGTCGTAAAGGCGTAGTTCGCATTATTTGCGAAAATCCAAAACACAAACAAAGACAAGGATAATTTATGGCTCGTATCGCAGGTGTAGATTTACCAAAGAAAAAAAGAATTGAATATGGTTTGACTTATATTTATGGTATAGGTTTGCATACTTCAAGAAAAATCTTAGATAAAACCGGAATTTCTTATGATAAAAGAGTTCATGAGTTAAGTGAAGATGAAGCAGCAGCTATTCGTAAAGAAATTCAAGAAAACTATATGGTGGAAGGTGATCTTAGAAAACAAGTTGCTATGGATATCAAAGCATTGATGGATCTAGGAAGCTTTAGAGGCTTAAGACATAGAAAAGGCTTACCAGTTCGTGGACAAAAAACTAAAACAAATGCTAGAACTAGAAAAGGTAAGAGAAAAACCGTTGGTGCAAAATCATAAGGATAAAATATGGCAAAAAGAAAAATAGTTAAGAAAAAAATAGTTAAAAAAAATATAGCTAAAGGTATAGTTTATATTAGTGCAACATTTAATAATACCATGGTTACTGTTACCGATGAAATGGGAAATGCTATCGCTTGGAGTAGTGCAGGTGGTTTAGGATTTAAAGGTTCTAAAAAATCAACTCCTTATGCAGCACAACAAGCTGTAGAAGATGCATTAAATAAAGCAAAAGAACATGGAATTAAAGAAGTAGGCATTAAAGTTCAAGGACCAGGTAGTGGTCGTGAGACAGCGGTTAAAAGTGTAGGTGCTATGGAAGGTATAAAAGTAACTTTCTTAAAAGATATTACTCCATTAGCTCATAATGGTTGTAGACCACCAAAGCGTCGTCGTGTCTAAGAATAAGATATAAGATTTTAGGAGAATATTATGGCAAGATATAGAGGACCAGTAGAAAAATTAGAAAGACGACTTGGCGTAAGTTTGGCAATGAAAGGCGAGAGAAGACTAGCAGGAAAAAGTGCTTTAGATAAACGCCCTTATGCACCAGGTCAACATGGACAAAGAAAAGCAAAAATTAGTGAATATGGACTTCAATTAAGAGAAAAACAAAAAGCTAAATTTATGTATGGAGTTAGCGAAAAACAATTTAGAAGATTATTTGCTGAAGCTGCGAGAAAAGATGGCAATACAGGTGCGCTTTTGATCCAGCTTTTAGAACAAAGACTTGATAATGTTGTTTATAGAATGGGTTTTGCTACAACGCGTCGTTTTGCTAGACAATTAGTAACACATGGACATATTTTAGTAAATGGAAAAAGAGTTGATATTCCTAGCTATAGAGTTGAAGCAGGACAAAAAATAGAAGTGATTGAGAAAAGTAAAAACAATCCTCAAATTTCAAGAGCGATAGAGCTAACTGCTCAAACTGGTATTGTTGCTTGGGTTGATGTAGAAAAAGACAAAAGATTTGGAATTTTTACAAGAAAACCTGAAAGAGAAGAAGTTATCATCCCAGTTGAGGAAAGATTTATCGTTGAGTTGTATTCTAAATAATAAAGGTTTTTGATATGAGACATATTACAACTTCTGCTTATACGCCAACAGAGTTTAGTATTGAAAATATCAGTGATACAGTAGCTAAAGTCAGTGCATGGCCTTTTGAAATAGGTTATGCAATTACTTTAGCACATCCTTTACGCCGTTTGCTTTATTCTAGCACGGTGGGTTTTGCTCCAACTGGAGTTAAAATCAAGGGTGTAGCACATGAATTTGATAGCATGCGTGGTATGCTTGAGGATGTAGCACTATTTATTATCAATCTAAAAAAATTAAGATTTAAAATAAAAACAGATTCTGAAAAAGAAATTGTGACTTTTAGTTTTAAAGGGCCTAAAGAAATTTGCGGAAAGGATCTAAATAATGATCTTGTTGAGGTTGTTAATTCAGATAGCTACCTTGCAACGATTAATGAAGATGCGGATTTAGAATTTACTTTGATTATAGAAAAAGGCATTGGTTATGTGCCTTCTGAAGAAATCCAAAATTTCTTAGACTCTGATTTTATAGCACTTGATGCATTTTTTACTCCAGTAAAACATGCAGTTTATGATATCGAAAAAGTTCTTTTTGAAGATAATCCAGATTATGAAAAAGTTGTATTTACAATCACAACTGATGGACAAATTTCTCCAAGCGATGCCTTTAAAAATGCTTTGGAAGCTATGTATAAACAATTATCGGTATTTGATAAGATCACAAATGCACAAAGTGTTGTTAGAAATCAAGCGCCAAGTAATGAAGTAGAACATGTAAAATTGCTTCAAAATATAACTGAGTTAAATTTAAGTGCAAGAAGTTTTAATTGTTTAGAAAAAGCAAATGTAGTATATATTGGCGAACTTGCTTTAATGAGTGTTAGCGAACTTGCAGACTTAAAAAATTTAGGCAAAAAATCTCTTGATGAGATTAAAAGTGTAATGGATTCTATAGGTTTTCCTATAGGTAATTCAAAACTTACAGATAGTGCAAAAGAAACGCTAAAAAGAAAAATAACAGAATTAAAAGCACATAATGAAGGATAATCAATGAGACATAGACATGGATATAGAAAATTAGGACGCACTTCATCTCATCGTGCTGCCTTATTAAAAAATTTAACTATTGCTATTATTAAAGCAGGTAAAATAGAAACAACATTGCCTAAAGCAAAAGAGTTAAGAGCTTATGTTGAAAGACTAATCACGCGTGCAAGAAAGGGTGATTTTAATGCTCACAGAGCAGTATTTGCAAATTTACAAGATAAAGAAGCAACCAATAAACTTGTCACAGAAATTGCTCCAAAATTTGCAGATAGAAATGGTGGTTACACAAGAATCATCAAAACAAGAATTCGCCGTGGCGACGCTGCAGAAATGGCTTTCATTGAATTTGTAGCTTAATTTTTAGCCTTTTTAAAGGCTAAAAACTTCTTATTTTTATTTATTTACTTACTATTTTTTGTATTTTTATCCATTTTTTGCTACTATTAACTTTTTAACTACAAAAAAGGGTAAAAATGCAAGAAAATTCGAGATTACGCATAGCTATACAAAAATCAGGTCGTTTGAGTAAAGATTCTATTGCTTTACTTGAGTCTATAGGAGTGAAACTTCGCATACACGATCAAAGTTTGATTGCTTTTTCTACAAATTTACCTATTGATCTACTTAGAGTAAGAGATGATGATATACCAGGGCTTATTTTTGATGGTGTGGTAGATCTTGGTATAGTTGGAGAAAATGTTTTAGAAGAAAATGCACTCGAAAGAAAATCAAAAAATGAAAACGCAGATTTTATAATGCTTAAAAAACTTGATTTTGGTGGATGTCGTTTGTCTTTAGCATTGCCAGAAAAGTGTGAATATAAAGGTATAGAAAGTTTTAAAAATTTACGCATAGCAACTTCTTATCCACAGCTTTTAAAGCGTTTTATGGAAGAAAACAATATCCCTTATAAAACTTGTATGCTAACAGGTTCAGTAGAGGTAGCCCCAAGTGCAAATTTAGCAGATGGAATTTGTGATTTGGTTTCAAGTGGTGCTACTTTAAAAGCAAACGGACTTAAAGAAGTTATGGTAATTTATAAATCTAAAGCTTGTATTATCCAAAGAAAAGAAAGCCTAGCTTCGCATAAGCAAGAATTAATCGATAAATTACTCATTAGGATTAATGGGGTTATGCAAGCAAGAGAATCAAAATACATTATGCTTCATGCTCCTATTGAAAAATTAGAAAAAATCACAGCCTTATTGCCAGGGGTTGAAAAACCTACGATTTTACCTTTGGAAAATGATAAAGCCAGAGTCGCACTGCATATGGTTAGTCAAGAAAATTTATTTTGGGAAACTATGGAAGCTTTGAAAAAAGAAGGTGCTAGTGCAATTTTAGTTTTACCTATTGAAAAAATGCTCTCTTAAGGAAAAAATTATGCAGATATTAGATTTTAAACAATTAAACCAAAACGAACAAGAACAAGCATTAAAACGCCCAGCTATAAGCGCTAATGCACAGGTTAAAACCATAGTAGAACAAATCATTGAAGATGTTAAAACAAAGGGTGATGAGGCCTTAAAGCAAATGGCTTTAAAATTTGATAAAGTAAAATTAGATTCTATCCAATTAAGCCAAGATAAGCTTAGCAATTTAGCAGAGCAAATTGATGATGAGTTAAAACAAGCTATCAAAATAGCTTATGAAAATATCTATAAATTCCACAAAGCCCAAGAGAGTAAAACTATAGAAGTGCAAACCTTTGAAGGGGTAAGTTGTAAGGTGCTAACAAGGGCTATTGAAAAAGTAGGACTTTATATACCAGGAGGTTTAGCCCCGCTTTTTTCAACTGCACTTATGCTAGCTATACCAGCAAAAATTGCCAAATGCAAATTCATAGCTTTAGCCTCCCCAGCACCACTGCACCCTGCCATTGCTTATGTAGCAAAACTTTGTGAAGTTAATGCAGTGTATGAAATAGGCGGAGCAGGTGCTATAGCAGCGCTTGCTTATGGAACACAAAGCGTGCAAAAAGTAGATAAAATTTTTGGTCCAGGAAATGCCTTTGTAACTGAAGCTAAAAAACAAGTTAATAATCATGGAGTGGCTATTGATATGCAAGCAGGGCCTTCTGAAGTGCTAGTTTTAGCAGATGAGTATGCTAATGCTAAATTTATAGCTTCTGATTTGCTTTCTCAAGCTGAGCATGGAGCAGATTCTCAAGCGATTTTAGTTTGCACAAGTGAAAAATTAGCCAAAGAAGTAGATAGTGAAGTTGCTTTACAGCTTGAAAAACTCTCGCGTAAAGAAATTGCTTCAAAATCTTTAGCACACTCTAAAATCATTCTTGCAAAAGATATAAACCATGCTATAAGCATTTCAAATGATTATGCGCCTGAGCATTTGATCATTCACACGCAAAATCCATCTAGCTTACTTGATGATATTATGCACGCAGGTTCAATATTTTTAGGCGAGTATTCTCCAGAATCCATGGGAGATTACGCAAGTGGGACAAATCATGTATTGCCAACTTATGGTTTTACCAAATCTTACTCATCATTAGGGCTTGCTGATTTTATGAAAAGAATGAGCGTGCAAGAACTTAGCAAAGAAGGCTTTAAAAAACTTGGGCCTGTGGTGGAAATTTTAGCAGCTGCTGAAGGGCTTGATGGGCATAAAAATGCTGTTAGTTTAAGATTAGAAAGTCTAAAATGAGTGCAAAAATTTTATTTATCGATAGAGATGGCACGCTTATTGACGAACCAAAAGATGACTTTCAAATTGATTCTTTAGAAAAACTTGAATTTGAAAAAGGTGCTATTAACGCACTTTTAAAGCTAAAAAATTTTGGTTTTAAATTTGTTATGGTGAGTAATCAAGATGGCTTAGGCACAAATTCCTTCCCTAGAGAAAATTTTGAAAAGGCTCATGAGAAAATGCTAAGTGTTTTTCAAAGTTGTGGCATAGAATTTGAAGATATTTTTATATGCCCGCATTTTGAGCATGAAAATTGTGCTTGTAGGAAGCCAAAAACTGCTATGCTTGAAAACTATATCAAAAATAAACTTTATGATAAAAACAAAAGCTTTGTTATAGGCGATAGGCCTAGTGATATGCTTTTAGCACAAAATCTTGAAATTCAAGGTTTAAAATACGACAAAAATGACTTTAATTGGGAGCAAATTGCTGATTTTATCTTGCAAAATTACCGCAGTGCTTGTATAGAGCGTAATACCAAAGAAACTCAAATTCAAGTTAAAATAGCTTTTAATGAAAAAGCAAAAGCTGATATAAAAACAAATATTGCGTTTTTTGATCATATGTTAGAACAAATTGCTACGCATGCAAATATATCTTTAGAGATAAAATGCAAAGGGGATTTAGAGGTTGATGAACACCATAGCGTAGAAGATGTCGCACTTGCTTTGGGAGAGGCTATCAAAAATGCACTTGATCAAAAAATAGGCATTGCAAGATATGGTTTTGTCTTGCCTATGGATGAGTGCTTGGCAAGTTGTGCGATTGACTTTTGCAATAGGCCACATTTAGTTTATAAGGCTAAATTTAAAAAAGAAAAACTTGGAGAATTAAGCACAGAAATGATAGAGCATTTTTTCTACTCACTAAGTTATGCTATGGGTGCGAGTTTGCATTTAAAGGTTAAAGGCAAAAACGATCATCACAAAGCCGAAGGACTTTTTAAAGCTTTTGCAAGAGCTTTAAAAATGGCTATAAAAATAGAAAATGAAAACCTAGCAAGCTCTAAAGGGGTGATATGAAAAATGAACTTAGTTTTGAAAAATTTATAAATAGTTTGCAAGCCACAAATAGACATTTAGATTTTTATGTAGATTGGGAAAAATGCTTAAGAAATAAAAATAAAATTAGCATCTATCTTAATCATTTAAATTTTCTACTAGGAAAAAGCGAAAATGAATTAAGGCAATCTATAGAAGAACTTTTTGAAGAATATCCAAAAGCTTTTAATGTTTTAAATGTATTAATTGCGGTTAGAGATAAAGATAAAAAGGACATTGTTATAAATCAATTTTCAAATTTTGTATCTTTGGAAGGGTATTTTAAAAATTCAGATAGTGTTTATAATTTTATTTGCGAAACAGGCTTGTTAGAAATTTTTTCTACTTATGAGATTAAAAATTTAAATGATTATGTATTCGGAATAGAAGTGGGGCTTGATACTAATGCGAGAAAAAATCGTAGTGGTAAAATAATGGAAATGCAATTAAAAGAAATTTTTACTCCACATTGTTTAAAATTTGAAGAGCAGGTAAATATTAAAAAATTTCCCGAACTTCATAAAGCTTTTGGTGAAGATATAAAAAAATTTGATTTTGTAATTTTTGCTTCTAAAAAAACTTATTTTATAGAATGTAATTTTTATGCAGGTGCGGGAAGTAAATTAAATGAAGTTGCCAGAGCTTATCAAGAACTAGCTCCTAAATTTGATCGATTTTCTCAATATGAATTTATATGGATAACAGATGGTCAAGGCTGGTTAAAAGCTAAAAATAAACTTGAAGAAGCTTATAAAAAAGTAGAAATTTATAATCTTTCTAATATTAATGATTTTATCTTAAAGGTAAAAAATGTCTAAGTCTATTTTTACAAGTAAAGATAAACTTTTTCAGCTTTATCAAGATGATTGTAATAAATTATTACCTCAATTTGAAAATCAAATTGATCTAATTTTTGCAGATCCCCCTTATTTTTTATCTAATGATGGTTTGAGTATCCAAAGTGGTAAAATAGTAAGTGTAAATAAGGGACAATGGGACAAAGGTGATGATATTGAAAAAATAGATGAGTTTAACTTAAAATGGCTTTCGAATGCAAAAATAGCACTTAAAGACACTGGAAGTATTTTAATAAGTGGAACTTATCATAATATTTTTTCTCTTGGTAGAATTTTACAAAAACTTGATTTTAAAATTTTAAATATTATTACTTGGCAAAAAACCAACCCACCGCCTAATTTTTCTTGTAGATATTTAACTCATTCTACAGAACAAATTATTTGGGCTAGAAAAAGTCATAAGCACAAACATATATTTAATTATGAGTTGATGAAAAAATTAAATGAAAATAAGCAAATGCGAGATGTGTGGCAATTTAGTGCCATAGCTCCATGGGAAAAAATTAATGGCAAACACCCTACCCAAAAACCACTACCTTTACTTGTTAGATTAATCTTAATGGCAAGTAATGAAAATTCGTTAATTTGCGATCCATTTAGTGGAAGTTCGACTACAGGGATTGCAGCTAATTTATTAAATAGAAAATTTATAGGTTTTGAAAAAGAAGATGAATTTATTAAAATTTCCGTAAATCGCAAAATAGAGCTAGAGAAAAATTTTCAAATAATCAAAAATAAAATTAACGATTTGAAAGTTTTAACAAAAGCAAATTTATTTCAAGAGAGAATGATATGAAACTAGCTATTATAGATACAGGTTGTGCGAATTTGGCTTCTCTTGCTTTTGCACTTGAGCGTTTAGGGCAAAAAAGTATTATCACGCATGATTTAAAAGAACTCTCACAAGCAGATAAGCTTTTGCTTCCTGGGGTTGGCACAGCAGCCAAAGCAATGGCTAATCTAAAAGCACTTAATTTAGAAAATTTTATCCAAACCACCACAAAACCACTTTTAGGCATTTGTCTTGGTATGCAGATTTTGGGTGAATTTTCAGAAGAATTAGATCAAAAAACACTTGGTATTATGCCCTTTAAGACGCAAAAATTCCAAGAAAAAGCAAATTTTACTTTCCCGCACATGGGATGGAATCAAGTCTTTAGCTCACATGAGCTTTTTAAAGGCTTAGATGGGGCGTATTTTTATTTTGTGCATAGTTATTGTGTGAGTTTAAATGAATACACCATTGCAGAGTGTGAATACTCTACTAAATTTAGTGCAAGTTTAAGCAAAGACAATTTTTATGGCGTGCAGTTTCACCCTGAAAGAAGTGGCGAAGCGGGTGAAGTGTTATTAAAAAATTTTATAAATATGTAGGTAAAAATGCAAACTCAAATCATTCCAGCATTAGACTTAATAGATGGCAAGGTAGTAAGGCTTTATAAAGGTGATTATGCTAAAAAACAAGAATACAGCTTTGATCCTTTGACTAAATTTCAAGAGTATGAAGCTCAAGGGGTTGATTGGCTTCATTTGGTGGATTTAAGCGGTGCAAAAGATCCTAGCAAAAGACAACTAAAACTCATAGAAAAGCTAGCCTCTAAAATCAAAGTAAATTTACAAGTAGGCGGGGGAATTCGCACTAAAGATGAGATTAAAGCTTTGTTTGAAAGTGGTGTAAAACGCGTGGTTATAGGCTCTTTAGCGGTTAAAAACAAAACCTTTACACAAGAACTTTTAGATGAATTTGGTGTAGAAAATATAGTCTTAGCGCTTGATAGCATTTGCATTAAAGATGAATTTTTTGTAGCCATTGATGCGTGGAGCAAAACAAGTGATGAGAATTTGTTTGAGCTTTTAAATTTTTATAAAAATGTAAAGCATATTTTATGCACAGATATTTCTAAAGATGGCACGATGAGTGGAGCAAATATCACTTTATACAAAGCTTTGCATGAAAAATTTCCACATTTACAAACCCAAGCAAGTGGGGGCGTAGCAAGCTTAGAAGATTTTAAAAAGCTAAATGGCATAGTAAGTGGTATCATCGTGGGTAAGGCCTTGCTTGATAAAGAATTTAGCATAAAGGAGGCTAAAGAATGCTTGCAAAACGCATAATTGCATGTTTAGATGTAAAAGATGGCAGAGTGGTTAAGGGGGTGCAGTTTAAAAACCATGAAGATATGGGCGATATCATAGAGCTTGCTAAATTCTACTCACAAAATGGCATTGATGAGCTTGTGTTTTATGATATCACAGCTTCAGCTAAAAATGAGCGTATCAATAGGGCTTGGGTAAGCAAAGTAGCACAAAATATCTCTATACCATTTTGCGTTGCAGGGGGTATAAAAAGCGAAGATGATGCAAAAGAGCTTTTAGCAAATGGTGCTGATAAAATTTCTATTAATTCCCCTGCTTTAAATGATCCTGATTTAATCTCACGCCTTGCAAAAAGCTTTGGAGTGCAATGTGTAGTCGTAGGCATAGACACTTTTAAAGATGAAAACAACGAGTTTTTAGTATATAAATACACCGGAGATGAGAGTAAATCTCATCATAGTGGTAAAAAAACGCTAGAATGGGTAAAGCAAGTATGCGAGCTAGGAGCTGGCGAAATAGTGCTAAATATGATGAATCAAGATGGCATGAGAAAGGGTTATGATTTAGATCAACTTGCTAAAGTTAGGCAAATTTGCCCTGTGCCTTTAGTAGCAAGTGGGGGTGCAGGAGCAAAAGAGCATTTTTTAGACGCTTTTAAGCTTGGTGTTGATGGGGCTTTAGCGGCTTCAATTTTTCATAAAAAACTTATAGACATAAAAGAATTAAAATTATTTTTAAAAGATCAAAACATACAAATTCGTATTTAAGGAAGGGCTATGAAAATCAATGAAGAAGAATTTATAAAAAGTATTGATTGGCAAAAAGTAGGCGATCTTGTTCCTGTGATTATACAAGATTATCACTCTTGTGAAGTTTTAATGCAAGGTTTTATGAATGAAGAGGCATTAAGAGAAAGTTTTAAACACAAAAAAGTGGTATTTTACTCACGCACTAAAGAGCGTTTGTGGATGAAGGGTGAGCAAAGTGGGAATTTTTTGCATATTGTAGATTTAGGGCTTGATTGCGATAGAGATTGTATTTTGATTTTAGTTAAACCTAGCGGGGCTACTTGCCATACGGGTGATACTTCTTGCTTTGAAGCACTTTCTAAAAAGGCTGATTTTGTGTTTTTATCGCGTCTTGAAAGGCTTATTAACTCACGCAAAAGCACTTGTGCAAATTCTTCTTATACAGCCGAGCTTTTTTCAAAAGGCACTAAACGCATAGCACAAAAAGTAGGCGAAGAAGGCGTTGAAACGGCTTTAGCTGCCACCGCTAAAGACAAAGAAGAGCTTATTAATGAAGCAGCGGATTTGCTTTATCATTTAGATGTTTTACTAGCTGATGCAAATTTGAGTTTAAATGATGTGATTGCTAAATTAAAAGAAAGAAATAAAAGTTAAGCGTGATTTCTCACGCTTAATTAAGCAATATTTTTGAAAAGATTCACTAGCTATATCGCGTAATTTTAAAAAAACTTTATATTTTTAAGACTTAGTATGCATTTTTATAACAAATTGTTATGAAAATTATAGACATTAATTTTTGTCTAAAAGCTTTATTTTCCATTATCTTACTTAAAATTTACTTGTAATTGTGTATTCAAAAATTTATATATTTTGTTATATTTTTGGAACACTTCTTGCTTTAGTTTTGCTAAGCAATAGAAATTGTGAATTTATCACAAAGCAATATTTTTTAAAGGATTTAATTATGATGAGATCTCTTTGGTCTGGGGTTTCAGGACTTCAGGCACATCAATACGCAATGGATGTTGAAGGTAATAACATAGCCAATGTTAATACATTTGGTTTTAAATACTCTCGTGCGGATTTTTCAACTCTTATGAGCCAAACTTCTAAAATCGCCACAGCTCCAGATGGTGATTTAGGTGGTAAAAACCCTATGCAAGTTGGCCTTGGTGCAGGTGTAAATTCTACTACAAGGATTCACTCTCAAGGTAATATCCAAACTACAGATAAAAATACCGATATGGCGATTAACGGAGATGGATTTTTCATCGTATCAAATGATGGCGGAACTACGCAGTTTTTCACTCGTGCAGGGGACTTTAAAACAGACGCGGTAGGAAATTTCGTAGATAATAACGGCTACACTGTTCAAGGTTGGAACTATAACCAAGAAACAGGCCAAATAGACTCTTCTAAATCAGTAGAAGATATAGTTATACCACCTGGTATGAGTATGCCTGCAAAACCTAGTTCTATAGTAAAACTCACAGCAAATCTTGATAGCGGAAATACTCTAGGTTCAAATGCTTCTGCTAAACGCCCTATATATGCTTTGGATTCTCAACATGGTTTTAGAGCGGATACGGGAACAGCTATAGATGAAAACGACACAGGCCATACTGAGTTTTATACTACTTCAAAAACTGGCGCGCAAGTAACAGAAAAAGGCGTAGATATGGGAGTGGTATTTAACGCTAAAGGTGAGGGTTTAAACTTAAGAAGTGGGCAAGGAATTTGGGTAAGTTATGCAGATGCTAAGCACACTTCTAATGTAAAAATGCATGCTGATTTACCTCAAGATAGAGCTAAATGGACAGCAAACACTCAATATACTTATTGGGGATTTAAAGATGGAGATACAACTCATGCTGCTAAATTAAATATTACCATTAATGGGGTAAATATACAAGCAGAAGGTGTAGGACAAGAAACTTTTATAAACGCTATTAATGCTAAGACAGCCGAAACTGGAGTAGTAGCTTCAGTAGTTAATGGGCAAATAACCTTTACTAATGATAACAGCACAGGAACTACAGCAAAATCTAAAAATCTAGATATAACTATACATGCTGATACAACTGCAGGTGGACAAATTCAAACAAATGCAACCCCTCAAACAGGTGCATTAAATACTGTATTGACAGTTCAAGGAACACCTCGTAGAGCTTGGCTTGGAACAGATGATCCTACGGGTGTAAATGGAACTGCAAAAACTACGGTTCAAGTTGTTACAGCTCATGAGTATATTTATAGTCCTAATAATGTAGACATAGGGCCAAACCCTAATCCAAATGCAGCTACACAAGCTGAAGCAAACATGCCTAGTGTTAATGGACAAAGAACATTCCATACTACTGAAGATTTAAGAGAACTTATGCAAAGAGATGCTAGATGGGGTGTGGATTATGATGGAGATGGTACTTTAGAAAACTGGCAAAGTGCAGATGGTAGAACTGGATCTAAGCAAGATGCCAACGCTGCTGTAGAGGTAGTAGTAGAAAGCGATGGTAGATTTAAAATCACTAATCCAAAAACAACAGAATCTAAAGATATGACTTTTAAGGTTACAGGTTATTCTAATGAAGCTAATAAAATTTCTACTAACGATAAATTCACCGCTATGTTTAGTGCCTTAGATGGAAATTTCAATGCAGGAAATAATCAAAAATACTCTCAAGATATGTATCTATCAGCACATACTGCTAGTATAGAAATTTTTGATTCACTAGGAACTAGACATGAGCTAACCGTGCAATTTACCAAACAAACCAAAACAGCAGATGGTGGGGCTGAATGGTCTATCATCATTTCAGTGCCTGAGCCTGCTGAGATAAACTTTAGTGGCGATGGTGCACCAGGTAATATAGTAGTAGGAAGTTTAAGATTTGGCAATGATGGTTCGCTTCAAAGCTATACGCCAAATGTATTAAATTTCACTGGAAATAACGGCTCAAAACCTGATCAAGTAGTAAAGCTTGACTTTGGAACAACTGGAGCTTTTGATGGTTTAACAAGCTATGATAAAGACTCAGCTACTACTAAACAAGAAACAGATGGTTACACAGGGGGTAACTTAAAACCAGATGCATTAAGAACTGATGAAAATGGTTATATCTATGGAGAATTTACAAATGGTAAAACTCTAGCTTTGGCTAAGGTTGCTTTGGCTTCATTCCCTAATAATATGGGTCTTGAAGAAATAGGAAATAACCTTTTTAAAGCCACTGCAAACTCAGGAACAGCAACCATAGGCCATGCTGGTGAAGGTGGTAGAGGGGGCTTGAAGTCTTCTGCGATAGAAATGTCGAATGTGGATTTAAGTCGTGCTTTAACTGAGCTTATCGTAATACAAAGAGGTTATCAAGCTAACTCAAAAACGATTACCACAAGTGATCAGCTTTTAAATACTTTATTACAATTAAAACAATAATTCTAACCCAAGGTTTTAAAACCTTGGGATCAAGCTTTACAAGGTTATCGAGGTAGCCTTGTAATACTTGATAGCCTTGAGCCTTCAATCTATTGCTAACTCACTTCTTTTTTGCCTAAGAAGTGGGTAGCATGATTGTTATATCGACAAGGGAAAATAAAAATTTATAAACTTTGATTTTTAAAAATTTATCATTAATGGTTCTAACCATTTGGTGATTTCAAATACTTCTAGCTTGTTGTTTTTAAATTCTAATAGCTTTTTATAATTTTGAGTATTATCAAAAATAATAATGTGATTACAAAATTTAGCGATAGTATTAAAATTTTGTAAAGACTCATAGTATCTTTTTTCTATGAGTTCTTCTTTTATATCGTGCCCACCTTTAGCCACGCGAATTTTTACTCTTTGCTTTGCTGTGTTTGGAGAGTCTAATCCAATGTAATAAAGATTTATAGTGTAAGAATTTTTTTGTAATTTTTTAAATAAAGATAAAATGCTATTACCACAAAGTGTGGTTTCTTGGTTAAAACCATAAGCTTTTTTGATATAGTTTTCACGCATTTTAATGGCTATCCTTGAAGCTCTAAATTGATCCTCTTGGTTTTTCCAGTCACCAAAACTACTTACGATTTCATCGATGTTGATTCTAAGTCCAAAGTCTTTGTTTTTTTCAAGTTCATTATAATATAAGGTAGTTTTTCCAGATCCTTCGGCTCCTGCAAAAATAGTAGCTATTTTTTTCATTATTAAAGCCTTTGTTGGTTGATGAGAAATTTTAACATAAATTGTTTATAAGTATTTTGAAAACAAATATAAAGTTTTTTCAAAAAGGTGCGATATAGCTAGTGAATCTTTTCAAAAATATTGCTTAATTAAGTGCGAGAAATCGCACTTAACTTTCTTTTTTTAATCAAACTTAGATAACAAATAAGCGAAGCAAAAGAACAAAAACCTAAGATACTTCCTAACAATACAGGTGTATTAGCATTTAAAATGCTAACTATAAACGCCATGATTCCAGCCATAGCAAACTGAGCTGCACCTAAAAGTGCTGAAGCACTTCCTGCGTTTTGTTTTGATCTTGCCATTGCTAAAGCTGTAGTATTTGGTAGAATAAATCCTAAATTTGCGATTATAAGCAACAAAGGTATTTCAAAAGCCCAAAATCCTAAATCTAAACTAGCTCCAATAATAAGCACAAATGTTAAAAGACTAATGCTTATGAAAGCTTTAGGAAGTATATAATAAGGCGAAAATTTTAGCACTAATTTAGCGTTGATATTAGCTGAGATTACAAAAGATAAAGCATGAATTCCAAAAAGAGCTGCATATTGTTGTTCGCTAAGGTTAAAAACACGAGTAAAAATAAAAGAAGAACCTGTTAAATACGCGAAAAATCCAGCAAAAACTAACACTCCGCATAGTAAATACACCTTAAAGCGACGATCTTTTAATACTTTTTTATAGCTTTTTAAAATTTCTTTATGGTTAAATTTTTTTCCTTCTGTGTTGTGATGAGTTTCTTTTAAAACAAAAATAACGAGTAAAAATAAAATAAAGCCTAAAATAAAAAGCGTTACAAAAATACTACGCCAAGAAAAAAATTCCAGTAAAATTCCTCCAAAACTTGGAGATAACATAGGAGCTAAAGAGGTAAAAACCATCATCAAAGCATAAATTCCCGCAGCTTCTTTAAGCTCAAAAACATCATTTACAATAGCCCTTGCTACGACTACACCCACGCAACCTCCCAAAGCTTCAAAAAAACGCAAAGCTATAAAAGCATGAATGGAATCAACTAAAACACAAGCTATGCTTGAAGAAATAAAAATAAAAAGTCCTATATATAGAGGTTTTTTTCTTCCAAATACATCACTTAAAGGCCCATAAAAAAGTTGCCCTAAGGAAAATGCTATAAAAAAACTTGCTAAAGAAAGTTGAGTGTAGAAAGTATTAGTTTGAAAGCTTTTTTGCACTTCGTTTAATGCGGGTAAATACATATCAGTTGAAAGTGGTGCTATGGCTGATAAAAATGCTAAAATAATGATGAGTTTTAGTTTTTCAAAGCCTTTAATTTGCGTATATTTTTGCATAAAAAATCCTAAAATATTTTTTAGCATTGTATAGTAAAAAGTCTAAAATAAACAATAATTTACATTTTTTAAAGGCAAATAAGATAAAATTAAACTAAAAAATAATCAAGGAAAAGTTATGAATATGCCTTTTAGTGATGATGAGTTGGTTGAACCTGTAAAAGCAAGTTTAGCAAAGACTATGCATATTTTAGAAAACGATGGTGGCGGGCTTGATTTTTTGGGTATTAAAAATGGTGTAGTTTATGTTAAATTAACAGGAGCTTGTCATGGCTGTCCTTCAAGTGGAACGACTTTAAAATATGGCTTAGAAAAACAGCTTAAAATAGACATACATCCAGATATTACCATAGTAAATTTAGTAGGCGGGGAAAGCGAATTTGCAAAATTATAAAAAAATAGCCATAGAATGTTTTTATAACAAAGATTATAAAAGTGCTAAAATGTATTTTTCGCTTGCTTATCAAAAACGCAAAAATAAAAGATTGCTAACCTTTATAAGCATTTGTGATTTGGCTTTGAAAAGCCCTGATGAAGCTTTTATTTTTTTTGAATTTTTCTTGCAAAATTATAAAAATTCAAAAGTAGATACAGATATAGAAAAACTTATAAATTTAAGTCAAAGCGTGCAATTTGAGGAAGAAGATGAAGAATTTGAAGGCTTGAGCTATCAGGATTTTTTACTTAGCGAAAAGGAAGTAGGGTTTAAACAAGCTTTAGAAAATGTTATAATTTCTAATAAACTTGTTATAAGTGATAAAGAAGATTTTGTTGATTTTTTAGAAAAACTTTTAGAGCACGGATATAAAGATATGCTAGTTTCTTATATGGAAGATGTTTGGTCGCATTTTTATTCTAATTATAGATTTATAAAGCTTAGTGAAAAACTTAAGGATTTATTGTGATTGTAAAACTTGAGCAAAATTTCATTTGTGATAATTCTAACGAGTGCGAACAAGGTTGCTTTTTTTTAAAAACTACACAAAATGAAAAATTTGCAAAACAAGCTTTGGAGAAAAAAGCAAAGATTATTGATGTAGTAGAATGTAAAAAAATTTTAGGTATTGATGAAAATATTAAAATCATAGGCATAACAGGAACCAATGGCAAGACAACAACAGCTGGTGCGATTTATTCTATTTTACTTGATTTGGGTTATAAATGTGCTTTGATGGGAACAAGGGGTAGTTTTATAAACGATAAAAACATTGCTCCAAAAGGTTTAACCACTGCTGTTATTTTACAAACTTTGGAATTTTTAGCTTTAGCAAGTAAAGAAAAATGCGATTTTTTAATAATGGAAGTAAGTTCGCATGCTTTGGTGCAAAATCGCATTGAAGGACTTTCTTTTGTAGCTAAAATTTTTACTAATTTAACCCAAGATCATTTAGATTTTCATGGCAGTTTTGAAAACTATAAGCAAGCAAAAGAAAGTTTTTTTACTGATGAGGGAATGAAATTTATCAATAAAGACGCAAGTGCTATTAAATTTAATGTAAAAGGTGCTTTTACTTATGGGGTGGAAAACCCAAGTTATTACCATATAAAAGCTTATGCTTTGAAAAACGGCATTGAAGCAGTGGTAAATTTTGGTAAGGAAAATTTTGTGATAGAGTCTTCTTTAGTGGGGCTTTTTAATCTTTATAATCTTTTAGCAGCAAGTGCTTGTGTAAATGAACTTGTAAAGCCAAATTTAAAGGATTTAGAAAAGGCTATAAGTAATTTTGGTGGTATAGAAGGTAGAATGCAAATGGTTGCAAAAGATGTGATAATAGATTTTGCACATACACCCGATGGTATGGAAAAAGTGCTTGAAGCTTTGAAATATCGCGATTTGATTGTAGTTTTTGGAGCAGGGGGCGATAGAGATAAAACTAAGCGTCCATTAATGGCTAAAATTGCCAAACACTATGCTAAAAAACTTATCATCACAAGTGATAATCCACGCTCAGAAGAACCTATGGATATCATTAATGATATTTTAAGTGGCATAGAAAAAGATGAGAGTGTTTTTATAGAATGCGATAGAAAAGAGGCTATTAAAATGGCTTTAAGATTAAAAACAAAAGATGAATTTGTCGTAATTTTAGGAAAAGGTGATGAGACTTATCAGGAGATTAAGGGTGTAAAATATCCTTTTAATGATAAAGAAGTAGTATTAAAGATATTAAAAGAAGGAAAGTAGATGTTTGAAAATATGGATTTTTCTAAAATGGGTGAGCTTTTAACTAAAGCTCAAGAAAAAGCAAACGAACTTGAACAAGAAGCTTTAAAAAAAGAATTTAGTGCTAAAAGCGGTGGTGGCTTGGTTAAGGTAAGTGCTAATGGAAAAGGTGAAATTATAGATATAAATATAGATGATTCTTTACTTGAAGATAAAGAATCTATGCAAATTTTATTGATTTCTGCGATTAATGATGTTCAAAAAATGGTAGAACAAAATAAAAAATCTATGGCGAGTAATTTATTTAATGGGATGGGAATAATATGAGAATTTTACTTTGTATTTTAGGTATGGTTTGTATGCTTTTTGCTGTTCCAAGACCTACTTTTAATGATTTTTTAGGTTGCTATGAAAAAAACAAAGCTAGTATGCTTATTTATGAAGGTTTGCCAGCTTTTGCTTTAAATGAAAATACTTTAGCGGTAGTAAAAACTAAAAATGCTAAATTAAATAGCTATACTAAATATGATCCATTTTTAAATTTATATTTAGTGAGAACAGATTTTAGCTTGATACCTGCACCTATGGGTGATGAAGAACAATTAACGCGTAATAGCTGGGTGGGAATTTTAGATGATAACCAAAGCTATATAGGCCATTTAAAGTATTTTGGACAAACTTTAACAGAACGCGATCAGCTTGATTTTAATACAAAAATCGGAGAGTTAAATTCTCCATGCTGTAATATGCTAGGAATTACTTTAGAAAATGGTAAATTAATAGGCAATCGTTATTTAAAGCATTTTATGAAATATCCTGATGTTTATTGGGGTGATATAGGAGTTGATTTTGAATCGCGTGATGGCAAAATTTATGTAAAAAATGTGCGAAAAAATGGACAATTTTTATTAAATGATGAGGTAGTAAGTGTTGATGGGGAAAATTACGATGATATACGCAAGCTAAATGAAAAAATTTTATTTAGTGATCGCGGAGCAACTTTGTATTTTAATGTTTTAAGAGATAATACGGATTTAAACATTTCTACTGCAGTTTTTGATAAAGATTTAGGAATTTATGCAAAACCAAAAAAAGTAGTTCCAGTAAAACCAAGTTCATTTTATAGCAATTTAGGCTTGCGTGTTGATACTAAGATGAATGTGATTGAAGTAAGCCCAAATTCAAAAGCACAAATGGCGGGTTTTTTAAAGGGTGATAAAATTTTAAGAGTAAATAACCAAGTGATTAATAACTTTAATCAATTGCAAAGTATTTTAAATCAAGCCAATTCTTTTGATGTTTTGGTTTCAAGAAAAGCCACTAGCATACCATCAGCTCAAAATAATGATCTTGAGCAAATAAATCGAGGTTATTTTGACTTTTTCATAAGGCTTGTGAAGTGATTTTAGAAAAATTTACAAAGCATTTAGAGCAAAATTTTCCTAAAATAAAGAGTTTTCATCCATTTTTTAATGATGCTTTAAAATGGATGCTAGAAGCTGGTGGAAAGCATTTTAGAGCCCAGCTTCTTTTAGGTATAGTTAATGCTAAAAATCCTGCTTTGTTTGATAAGGCTTTAAATGCGGCTTTAGCTTTGGAATTTATCCACACTTATTCTTTGATACATGATGATTTGCCTGCTATGGATAATGCTTCTTTACGCAGAGGTAAGCAAACTTTACACAAAAAATATGATGAAACTACAGCTATTTTAGTGGGTGATGCTTTAAATACTGAAGCTTTTTTATTGCTTTCAAAATTAAATTTAAAAGATGAGATAAAAGTTAAACTAGTTCAAACCTTAGCTTTTAATGCAGGGCTTAATGGTATGGTTATTGGGCAGGCGATTGATTGTTATTTTGAAAGAAAGGATTTAAGCTTAGAACAAGTTGAGTTTTTACATATACATAAAACTGCAAGATTAATCGCAGCTAGTTTAAAAATGGGTTGTGAAATTTGTGAGCTAGATGAAAAAGAATGCGAGCAAATTTATGAAATAGGGCTTTTGATAGGACTGATTTTTCAAATCAAAGATGATATCATTGATGCAACTTTAGACGCAAATGAAGCAGGTAAACCTACTCACAATGATATAAATAAAAATTCTTTTGTAAAGCTTTTGGGTTTAGAAGGTGCTAAAAAGGCAAAAGATGAAAAAATTACTTTATGTGAAGAAAAAATGAAAAAATTAGATTCAAAACTTGCTAATGAGCTTCAAATTTTGATTGATAAATATTTAAAAGGTTGAGAAAATGTTACAAAAACAAGCAAATACTATAAGATTTTTATGTGCGGATATGATACAAAAAGCCAATTCAGGCCACCCAGGTGCACCTATGGGTTTAGCAGATATTATGAGCGTTTTAAGCATGCATTTAGTGCATAATCCAAAAGATCCTACATGGTTAAATAGAGATAGATTAGTCTTTTCAGGTGGCCATGCAAGTGCTTTGCTTTATAGTTTTTTGCATTTGAGTGGTTATGATGTAAGCTTAGAGGATTTAAAAAATTTCCGCCAATTACATTCTAAAACCCCAGGCCATCCTGAAATTTTCACCCCAGGGGTTGAAATCGCTACAGGGCCTTTAGGACAAGGTATTGCCAATGCGGTTGGTTTTGCTATGGCAGCTAAAAAAGCAAGTTTGCTTTTGGGTGAGGATATTATCAATCACAAAGTATATTGTTTGTGTGGTGATGGAGATTTACAAGAGGGAATTTCTTATGAGGCTTGTTCTTTAGCAGGGCTTCATAAACTTGATAATTTAATCATCATTTATGATAGCAATAATATTTCAATCGAAGGTGATGTGGCTATTGCTTTTAATGAAAATGTAAAAGAGCGTTTTAGAGCACAAAATTTCGAAGTACTTGAGATAGATGGGCATGATTTTGAGCAAATTGATTTAGCATTAAAAACTGCTAAAGAAAGTAAAAAGCCTTGTTTAATCATTGCTCACACTACTATAGCTAAGGGAGCTTTAGAACTTGAAGGAAGCCATCATTCTCATGGAGCACCTTTGGGTGAAGAGCTTATAAAAAAGGCAAAAGAGGCTTTAGGTTTTGATTCACAAAAAACTTTTGAAATTCCAGAAGATGTAAAGGTGCGTTTTAATGCTGCAGTAGAACTTGGAGATTTAGCACAAGCTAAATGGAATCAAAAAGTGCAAAATTTAAATGCAGAAAAAAAGGCTTTATTAAAAGAACTTTTAGAGCCTGATTTTTCAAAAATACAATTTCCTGATTTTAAAGGAAAAGATTTAGCCACTAGAGATAGCAATGGTATGATTTTAAATGAAATTGCCAAAGCTTTACCGGGATTTTTAGGTGGAAGTGCGGATTTAGGCCCATCAAATAAAACCGAACTTAAAGATATGGGGGATTTTCCAAATGGAAAAAATATCCACTATGGTATAAGAGAGCATGCAATGGCTGCTATATCAAATGCCTTTGCAAGATATGGTTTGTTTTTGCCTTATTGTGCTACTTTTTTTATATTTAGTGAGTATTTAAAACCTGCTGCAAGAATAGCAGCTTTAATGAAAATCAAACATTTTTTCATCTTTACTCACGATAGTATAGGCGTGGGCGAAGATGGCCCAACGCACCAACCCATAGAACAGCTTAGCACCTTTAGAGCTATGCCAAATTCATTAACTTTTAGGCCAGCTGATGGGGTTGAGAATGTAAAAGCATGGCAAATTGCACTTAAAACTAATATGCCAAGTGTTTTTGTGTTGTCGCGTCAAAAGCTTAGTGCTTTGGGTGAGCCAGTTTTTGGAGATGTTTTAAATGGGGCTTATTTATTAGAAGAAAATAAAAATGCACAATTTACACTTTTAGCAAGTGGAAGTGAGGTATCATTGTGCTTAAGTGCAGCAAAAATTTTAAAAGAAAAAGGCGTGCTTGTTAATGTAGTTTCTATGCCTTGCTATGAGTTATTCATCGCTCAAGAAAAATCTTATAAAGAAAGAATTTTACAAGGTAAGGTTATAGGTGTGGAAGCTGCCAATTCAAACGAACTTTATAGAATTTGTGATGAGCTTTATGGTATGAGTAGTTTTGGTGAAAGTGGTAAAGATAAAGATGTATTTGAGCATTTTGGATTTAGCGAGGAAAAATTAAGCTCTTATGTTTTAAGTTTATGTAATGAAAATTGAAACACTCATTAACACTAAAGAATGTGTTTTTAGTGTTTTTGGAAAATGGGATAAAGAAAGTGTGGTAAAATCTAAGAAATTGGATTTTCCACAAAATAAAGATATCGTTTTTGATTTTTTAAATTTAGAATTTATAGATAGTGCTGGTGTAAGATATTTTTTAGCTTTAGAAAATGAGTTAAAGCAAAAAGGTTTTAAGGTCAATAAAATCAATCTAAAAAGTCAGCATGCAATACTTTTTAATCTTTGTGAAAAACACTATCAAGCTTATAATCAAACTCAAGATGATAAAAAAAATATAAAAGATTTTTTTGAAAATCTAGGAAAAAAAGTAGTAAATTCATTTGAGATTTTAGTGCAATTTTTAAATTTTGTAGGTTTAATAACCCTTACATGTTTTAAGACTTTTTTAAAGCCTAAAAAATTGCGTTTTAGAGCATTTTTATACCATGTAGAAAATAGTGCTATTAATGCTTTGCCTATTATAATGCTAACTTCTTTACTTGTGGGTATAGTGCTTGCATACCAAGCTGCATATCAACTAGCACAATTTGGAGCAAATATTTATATAGTAGATTTAATGGGAATTTCAGCCACTAGAGAGTTAGCACCACTTATAAGTGCCATTGTAATAGCCGGAAGAAGTGCAAGTTCTTATACAGCACAAATTGGCGTTATGAAACTTACTGATGAAATTGATGCTATGAAAACTATGGGTTTTAAAGAAAGTGAATTTATAATTTTACCTAGAGTTTTAGCTTTAACTCTTGCTATGCCATTGGTAGTTATAATAGCTGATATATTAAGTATTTTAGGTGGAATTATAGTTGCTTGGGTTAGCTTAGAAATTAACATGAGTGAATTTATGAGTCGTTTTAAAGAAGCTGTTGAATTAAAGCACATTATTATAGGACTTGTGAAAGCTCCAATGTTTGGATTTTTGATTGCTTCTATTGCGTGTTTTAGAGGTTTTTTTGTGCAAAAAACAACTGAAAGTATAGGTGTTTATACTACAAAAAGTGTTGTAAATGCTATTTTTTGGGTGATAGCTTTTGATGCAATTTTCTCTGTATTTTTAACAAAGGCTGGAATTTGATAATAAATGCTAAAAATATCAAAACTTATTTTGGTAAAAAATGTGTTCATGAAGATATTAGCTTTAGTGTTAATGAAAATGAAATTTTTGGCATTTTAGGTGGTAGTGGTAGCGGGAAGTCAGTGTTGCTAAGGCAAATTTTAATGCTTGAGCATTTTGATGGTGGAGAGTATGAGGTTTTAGGAAAAAAGTTAAATAATATTAGCGAAGAAGATGCTTTATTTTTACAAAAACAATGGGGAGTTGTTTTTCAATATGGAGCTTTATTTAGCTTTTTTAATATACTTGAAAATATTAGCATACCTTTGGTGGAATATACAAAATTAAATAAAAATGATATTAAAGAAATAGCTATGATGAAACTTAAAATGGTAGGACTTGATGAGAGTGTGGCAAAGCTTTATCCTAGCGAGTTAAGCGGAGGAATGAAAAAAAGAGTAGCTATAGCTAGAGCCTTAGCACTTGATAGTAAATTGCTTTTTTTAGATGAGCCAACTTCGGGACTTGATCCTTATAGTTCAAGAGAATTTGATAATTTACTTTTGAGTTTAAAACAAAGCTTTAAATTATGTGTAGTTTTAATCACGCACGATAAGGAAAGTATGAAAAATGTTTTGGATAGATTTTTAATCATAGAAGATAAAAAAGTTGGATTTTTAGGAAATACAAAACAACTAAAAGAGCAAAATGAAAGATTGTATGAGAGGTTTATGGGTTAATGGAAAATAAAGCAAATTATATACTCATAGGTATTTTTGTAAGTGTATTGTTTTTTATCAGCTTGTTTTTTATAGTATGGTATGGAAATTTGCAAGATGAAAAATCTTTTAAATATTATGAAATATACATGGAAGAATCAGTAGCAGGGCTTAGTGTTAAAGCACCAGTTAAATTTTTAGGTGTAGATGTAGGAAGTGTTGAAAGCATTAATATAGACAATTCAAGTAATAATATAAGAGTAAAAATTTTAGTTAAGCTTGATTCTAATTTAATTATAAAAACAGATACTTATGCAAGTTTGCAAATTCAAGGAATCACTGGATTTAAGTTTATCCAACTTGCTGGAGGTAGTGAAAGTGCTGAAGTTTTAAAAGCAGATAAGAATTCTTACCCTGTGATAAAATCTAAAGAGAGTTTTTTTGCTAGCATTGACAAACAAACTACCAATCTTTTGGATTTAATCACTAGCACAAAAGATAAACTTGAAAAACTTTTAAGCGAAAAAAATTTAAATAATATAGAATTAATTTTGCAAAATTCATCACAGCTTTTTGCGTATTTAAACAAACAAACACCTAATTTTTTAAATAATCTAAACAATACCTCATCTAAGATATCTAAAAGCTCAGATGATTTGTCTATATTTTTAAATAATGCAAATTCTCAATTCATAGAGTTAAATAAAAGCAGGATACTTTTAAATGATAATTTAGATATATTAAGAATTTTATTTTTAGACTTATCACAATTACTTGAAAAAGTAAAACAAAATCCTTCATCATTAATTTATAAGGATAAAAATATCCAATATGCTCCAGGAGAAGTAAAATGAAAGTATTTTATTTTGGATTTGTCGTTTTATTTTTTAGTGCTTGTTCTTTAATTAGTCCAAGCCAAACCTTACCTGCTAATAAATATTTTAGTATAAGTTTAAATGATTTTGCTTTACCAAAAACTCAGCATAAGGAAATTACTATTATCGTGGCTTTGCCTAAAGGTTTAGCTTATACCAATGAAATTTTTTATAAAAAAGATAATGTAGTGAGTGCATATGCTTATCATTTTTGGAAGGAAAACCCTGCTTTAATGATAAAGAATTTTTTAGAATTTCATTTGCAAAATTTAGGAATTTTTAAAGCGGTTTTAAATCAAGATAGTTTAGCAAGTGCTGATTATATTTTAGAAAGTAAAGTAGATGTTTTAGAGCAAGATTTTAGCGATGAGGTGCATTCTAAAATCAAATTTGGTATCAATTTAAATTTAATTCAAATCAATACAAAAAAGCTAATCGCAAGCAAGTATTTTTACTATGAAAAAACATTAAATGATAATAAACCAAAATTATTAATTCAAAATTATGATGATATTTTTACATCATTTGCTAAAGACTTTAGAACTTGGGTAGATAAAAATTTGGAATAAAAAATGCTTTTTTTGTTATAGCAATAACAAGGAAGGTGTATTATGATAGATAAATTAGAAATCCTACAAAAACATTTAGGAGCAGTAGGTGCTAATGTAGATGGTGCGAGTTTAAAACATCAAACACAAAAATTTAGCGAAGACATAACAGATGCAAATGATTTTGTTGGTGCTTTGCAAATTTTGGATTCTTCATTGAAAAAAATTTCAAAACTATTAGAAGATAAAAATTATGAAGATGTGCAAGATAAAGTATTAATTGCAAGTGAAAGTGTAAAAATAGTTGATAATTGCTCTTTTTTAGGTAATGCTTTATTTGATAATAATTACAATGTAAGTGTAGGTTCAAAGCATTTTGTTTTTGAGATACACAATCCTTTGAGAATTTTAGAAAATAGCGATTATAAAGGAATGAAAGCTTATATAGAAGATAAAAGAGATGAAATTGCTTCTATGCTTAGTGAGCTTGCAGTGGCTATTGCTAGTTATAGTCCAAGCCAAAGTTTTGGTAATACAAATTTTGATGGAATGAATGATTTTGATTTTACTAAACTTTTTAAATAATACTAAAGGCAAAAAGCCTTTAGTATTTACTTGATAACCCCACAAGCCATTCTAGCACCGCCTCCACCAAGTGCTGCTGGATGATCGCTGTGATTATCTCCTCCAAAGTGTATCATTAAAGAATGATTTTTAAGCTCATTAAGAGTTTTAATTTTTGGAGCAAGAACAGGATTAGTTGCTGTGCCATCTTTTTCAACATAAAGTGGTGGTAAATCTCCTTTATGTCCTTTATCATCCCATGGACTTGAGTGTGCGTCAGTTTTTTCAGGATCCCAATGGCCCCCAGCTTTCATACCTAAACCTTTATCATTAGCTCCACAATCAGCATTTGCATGAACATGAAAACCATGAATTCCACTTTCTAACCCTTGAAGATTTGGATAAAAAGCTACACCATAAGCAGTTTGAACTGCCACTACTTCTCCTGCGTTTTTATTTGAATTTTTATCAAGAATTTCCATTTTTATAACCAAATGATTATCTTGTGATTTTGGATCAAAATTTTCTAAATTTGCTCCAAATAAAAAACTCGATGCTAATAACGAACCTAATATAATTTTTTTCATTTTATCTCCTTTTAGAAATGACTATTCATTTTAACACATATTTTTAATGAAAAATAATATATTCTGTGATATTCTTTTAATAAATAAAATCAAAAAACTTATAAAAAGGTTTTTTATGTTAATCTTCCCAAATGATTTAGAAAAAGTAAGTAATAAAGTTTTAAAAACAGCTTTATTTTCTTTATGTTCTTATAAAAAAACTACTCATAGCAAAGAAGATCAAGAGGTTCTTTTTAAAGATTATGCTTTGGTTTTTATAGTAAGTGGTAGTAAAAAAATTTATTCTAGTAATCAGCGTTTAAATGTAGAAAAAAACGGGATAATTTTTTTCACAAAAAATACCTTTTCAATTAGAGATTATTTAAGCACTGAAAATGTTTATGAGTCTATTATTTTATGTTTTAAAGAAAGTATTTTAATAGATTTAATTTATAAATATAAAGATTTAATACAAAATATAAACTCAGTAGAATTTTCTAAAAAAATACTTAGTTTAGATTGTGATATTATAACTAAGAGTATTTTTAACGCTCTTTTGCCTCACATAGAAAATCAAAATAAAAGTAATGAAGCATTGTTAAAGTTAAAATTTGAAGAATTATTTTTATCTTTGTTATATAGTGAAAATAATAAAGATTTTTTATTATTTTTAAAAGAAATTTTAAATGGTTTTAGTTTGGATTTATATAGTATTTTTGCATATTGTGAAAATGATTTTGAAAATGTAGCCTCTATGGCTAAATTTAGTAAAATGGATATAGCAAGTTTTAGTAGAAATTTTAAGCAAAGTTTTGGCATAAGTGCTAAAGAATGGCTGGATAATAAGCGTTTTGAAAAGGCGAAATTTTTATTAGAGTTTTCAACAAAAAATATCACACAAATTTGTTTTGAATTAGGATTTAATTCTCCTGCATGGTTTATAGCAAGATATAAAAAAAGATATGGTATCACACCAAAACAAGAACAAAAATCAAAAAACTTATATTTTTTAAATTAAAAATGATAGATTTTTCTTTTAATTTTTATTAAAATTGGTTAATAAAAATTAAGAAAGGTAACATTATGAAAAAAAGTATTTTAGCTTTATCAATTTTAGCATTTTGTAGTGCAAATGCTTTAGAAATTCAAGAAATAAAAGGTTTGTCTTATCCAGAAAGTGTTTATGTGGATGAAGATAATGTTTATGTTTCTAATTTGGGAAAAGAACTTGCTCCTTTAAATAAAGACAATGATGGTTTTATTGCAAGATTAAACAAGGATGGTAAAATAATCGAAAATGATTTTATAAAAAATCTTAACGCACCAAAAGGCATGTCAAAAATAGGAGATATACTTTATATTGCAGATATTGATGTAATTTATGGTTTTAATGTAAAAAATAAAAAAGAAGTGTTTAAATTACCTATAGAAAATGCTGTGTTTTTAAATGATATTGCTGTTTTAAACGATGATATTTTATTAGTAAGTGATACTGGAACGGGCTTTATACATAAAATTTTTTTAAAAGATAAAAAATATGAAAATTTCATTCATTTAGATCCAAAATATGGTGGCCCAAATGGCTTGCTAGTTGATAAAAATACTTTATTTGTAGCTGGCTATGATCCAAGTGATAAAACAGGCGGTAAGATAATAAGTATTGATGTAAATACTAAAGAAATTAAAGAATTAAGCGATAAAGTCGAACAATTTGATGGTATAGTATATGATAAAAATAAAAATCTTTTAATATCAAGTTGGGGTAAAAATTTACAAGGTTATATTTATAATCTAAAAGACAATAAAGAAGCAAAATTAAATTTAAAAGATATTAAAGGTCCTGCGGATATATTCTTTGATGGTGAGTATTTATGGGTGCCAAAAATGGCAGAAAATGCTTTAATCAAAGTAAAATTATAAAAACTTTTAAGCCTTTTTGGGCTTAAAAGTCAAATAATTCTCCAAGCCAACTTTCTTTTTTCTTATATTTATAGCCATTATTATGATAGTTTTGTTGTTGGTTGTAGTTTTGATGATGAGAGGATTGTTGTTGAGTATTTTGAGAAGAACTTCTTTCTATAATTTTATCAAGCTCACCACGATCAAGCCAAACACCACGGCATTTTGGGCAATAATCAATCTCAACTCCATTTCTTTCACTCATTAATAAATCAGTATTTGCACAAACTGGACAATTCATTTTTTATTCCTTACTAAATTTTTGTAAAGTATATATCTTTAAGGTAAATTATAAGTTTAAATTCCAATCAATAGGACTTTTGCCAAGTTTTAATAAAATTTCATTGCTTTTGGAAAAATGCTTACAGCCTAAAAAAGCATTGCGCGCTAAAGGTGAAGGATGTGCTGCTTCTAGGATAAAGTGTTTTTGAGTATTGATTAAAACTTTTTTATTTTTAGCATAATTACCCCAAAGTAAAAAAACTAAATTTTCTTTTTCATTGCTAAGTTTTGATATAAGCGCATCGGTAAATTTTTGCCATCCAAAATGAGCATGTGAAGCTGGTTTGTTTGCCTCTACACTTAAAATAGAATTTAAAAGTAAAACTCCTTGTCTTGCCCATTTACTAAGATCTCCATGTTTTGTTATAGGGATATTAAGATCATTTTGTAATTCTTTGTAGATATTAAGTAAAGAAGGAGGAATTTTAACCCCCATTGGCACACTAAAGCTAAGCCCCATAGCTTGCTTTGGATTATGATAAGGATCTTGTCCTAAAAGAATGATTTTTAATTCTTTAAGTGGGGTAAGATTAAAAGCATTAAATATTAAATTTGCTGGCGGATATATGGTTTTTCCTTCATTTAGGGCATTAATGTAATGAGTTTTAATTTCTAAAAAATAGGGTTTAAAAAACTCATCTTTTAAAAATTCTTTCCAATCATCATTCATTTTAATTTTTTCTAAAATAATATCCATAATTTTTTCCTTACCAAGAAAGTATAAATTCACTTCCTTCATTTTCTTTGCTTATTACTTTTATGTTGATATTGTTTTTATCTGTAATTTGCTTGACTAAATTTAAACCTATGCCAAAACCACCTTGATCTTGATTAAAGCGTTTGTAGCGTGTAAAAATTTGGGTTATTTCTTTTTGGCTCATACCATGGCCTTCATCTTTTATGCTAAGTGAATTTTTTGTTAGTGTTATATAGATTGTTTTATGGGAGTTGGAGTATTTGATAGCATTGCTTAAAAGATTATCAAATAAAATTTGCATTTCTTCTTTATTGATATGAAGATGCTGTTTTAAAAGATTTTTTTTGATAATAAGATTTTTTTGTGAAATTAAAGTTTCAAAATATTCCAGTCTTTGCTCAATTAGCTCTTTTAAATCAACATTTTCTTTTATATTTTCTTTTTGTAAGAAAAAATTTAAGGCTATGAGATTTTGATAGATATGGTTTAAATTTTTACTTGCTAATTTGATGTGATTAAGTTTTTTGGCATTATTTGGGTTTAAATTACTATCATCAAATTTTTTTATACTTGCTAAAATGACACTTAAAGGTGTATTGATTTCATGTGTAGTATCTTTTATGAAGTCATTTAAGGCTTTAAATTGTTCTTTGATATTTTTAAAAACAATAAGTATAAGCACATAAGCAACAACTGCAAGTAAAAAAATAGAACATAAAGTATAAAAAATAGTTTTTAGTTTTAAATTCCAAAGTTCATTTGAAAAATCATTAATATCTAAATTATTGTAATTATCTTTGTGGTATTGCTCTTTTTTAAAACCAAGATCATCAGCTTCTATGATAATATGGATATTACGATGTTTTAAAAATTTAAAATAATGTCTAGGTCTTTTAATGTCATTTTTATCAACCAAAGTATCAAGATTTTTAACGCGAAAAAAATCTATAAATATTTTTCCATTATAAGTGTAAATAAAATCATTTTTTCTAAGTGAGCTTAAAATACCAAAAGCATCGTAGCTTAAATTACTAAAGATTAATTTTTTATCAAAAATAATAGCAAAAGATGTATTTATTTTTTTTGATAAATATAAAAAATCATTCTCATCAAGTGTTATTTTCTCATGTCTTGCTTCTATTAGATTTTGTAAAATATAATTATAATGTGTATACATATGGGTAATTTGGTTTAATCTTATATAGTTTGACTCTTTTTGATAAAAAGTAGTAAAAAATATAGTTAAAAAAATACCACTAGTAATGATATACAAAGCTAAAATTTTAAAAATAGTATTGCTAAAAATATCATTTTTCATTTTCAAGCCTAAGCGCATAACCTATGTTTCTTTGGTTGATTATGAGCTCTTTTCCTAGTATTTTTCTTAAATTTTTTATATAAACCCTAAGACTCATTATCACAGGTTCTTCATTATATTGCCAAATTTCTTCAAAAATTTTTTCAAGACTTACAAAATGAGGTCTATTTTTTAAAAGTAAAGCTAAAAGATCTTTTTCTTTGTTGGTGATATTGATAATTTCTTGATTTTGATATAAGGTTTTATCTATGAGATCAAAATAAATATTTTTTGATGAATTTAGAGTGATAATATCTTGTTTTTGGTGATTAAATTGTCTTTTAAGTATATTTTTTACTCGGATAATTAACTCATCTATATCAAAAGGCTTTTTGATATAATCATCACATCCTACTAAAAATCCTTCTTTTACATCATCAAGCATAGACAAAGAAGTTAAAAATATAGCAGGAGTGGTTTTGGCACTTTCTCTTAGCTCTTTTAAGAGTTCAAAGCCATTGCCTTTTGGAACTTTAACATCAAAAATCCAAAGATCAAAATTTTCTTCATAAGCTTTTTCTAGTGCCTCTTGTGCATCATATACACAAGAGACTTTAAAACCTTCATCGTTTAAGGCATCGCTAATAATTTCGTTTAAACTCAAATCATCTTCTAAGAGTAAAATTTTTACCGACATTTTATCTCATAGGGCAATTTTCATGATGCATATTTTGATGAGCGTGAAAATTTCTTTTTCCTTGGTGGTTGCCATGTAAATTTAATTCTCTTATTTCTTTTCCACTCATTTTATCAGTTAAATCTTGCATATCTTTTTGAACAATAGCTCTTCTTTGACTTCTTTCTTGCGGTGAAAGTTTTGAAATGTTTTCATAAAGATTAGTTTTGAATTTATATTGAAATTCTTTTGCATCTTTAAATTTCATTTCATTCATTCTTTTTTTCATCTCTATAACTAAATCTGCTTGATCTTGTGCTTTAACGCTTTTTGCAAGATTTATGATTTCATCATTGCTTTTTTTTGAAAAATCAGCACCTATAGCCAAAGTAGCTATTAAAGAACTAGCTAGTAATAAACTTGTAATTTTTTTCATTTTCTCTCCTTTGATTAGTGATGAGAAATTATAAAAAGCCAAAATAAAGCCAAAATAAAATTTTTATTTACATATAAAAACTACTTTTGCTTTTAAACTTTGTTTTTCATTCTGTAAAATCGGTAAAACAGCACTATCTGCACTAGTTGCTAAATTAGTTCTAAAGCTATCTATAGAACATTGATCAAAATTTATACTTTTTATAATACAAGTTTTTGCTAAATTTTTAGAATAATACTCAGCTTTTTGCGCGGCTTTTTTTAAAACTAAATCATAAAGATTTTCTTTGTTTTCTTCTAAAGAAGCATCGTTAAAACCAGCTTGTAAGGTTTTTGTATTAAATAAAATTAAAGGATTTAATGCACTAATTTCTTCTATGTCTTTAACAAGTTGATTATAATTTTGTATTTTATCTTTTGGAAATTGGCAATAAAAATCAGAATACAATCTATAACCACTAATAAGTTTTTGTCCTTGATGGTAGTTATAGCTAGGTTCTAAAGTGTAGCTTCCACCTTTGCAAAAACCTTCTTTTGCAATGCGTTTAGAAATTTGTTCAAAACTTGCTGTAATTGTTTTTTTATCTTCTGCGTTAATGCTAGATTTTTGGCTAAGTTCATTACTTGCACTAAAATTTAAGTTGCTATTATAAGTGTCAGGCATAAGCTCATTAGATACTTCTATATCTCTTGAAAATTCCATATTTTCGTGAGAATTATTTTTTAAACCTAAAAATTCTGTATTAAAAATAACTCCAACAACAAATAATACCAAACACAAAAATCCTAATCCTAAACCTTTTAAGAAACTTTTCATGATTTATCCTTTTTTTGAAATTATTTTTTTAATTTTATCACAAAGCTTTGAAGAATTGATTGTATAATTTTTGAAAAATTATAGAAAGAGTCAATGAAAAAAATTCATCAAAGTATTTTAAAATGGTATGATAAAAATGGAAGAAAAAGCCTGCCTTGGCGTATTTTACATGAAAAATTTAAAATTCATGCATATAAAGAAGATTTAGAAAAATTATCAAAAATAGATCCTGCTTATGCTGTTTATATTAGTGAAATTATGCTTCAGCAAACTCAAGTTAAGAGTGTATTGCAAAATTATTATTTTCAATTTTTAGCTAAATTCCCTTCTATATTAGATCTTGCAAATTCAAATGAAGATGAGGTTTTAAAAGCTTGGCAAGGACTTGGGTATTATACTAGAGCTAGGAATTTATATCAATGTGCTCTTATATGTAAGCAAAAATTTAATGCTAAATTACCAAATGATATTAAAGAGCTTCAAAAGCTTCCAGGTATAGGAGAATACACAGCTGGCGCTATAGCTTGTTTTGGCTTTTTACAGAATCAATCTTTTGTTGATGCAAATATTAAAAGAGTTTTAAGTAGATTTTATGCTTTGGAAAATCCTTCTTTAAGAGAGTTATCGCAAAAGGCTAAGGATTTTTTAAATATAAATAATTCTTTTGAGCATAATCAAGCTTTGCTAGATATAGGAGCTTTAGTGTGCTTGCCTAAAAATGCAAAATGTGATATTTGTCCTTTGAATTTATCATGCAAGGCAAAAAATGATTATGAAAAATACACCATTAGTAAAAAAATAAAATATATAGAAAAAAAATTACAACTTTTAATCATCCAAAAGAATGATCAATTTTTACTTTATAAAAGTAAAGAAAAATTATATTTTAATATGTATAATTTTTTAGAATTTCAAAACGAAAAAAACGCTAAATATTTAGGTGAATTCAAGCATTCTTATACTAAATACCAAATCAAAGTTAAAGTATATTTTTTAAAAACTAAACATTTTAAATGCAAAGATTGTTTGGCATTTTCTTTTGAAGAACTAGAAAATTTAGCACTTTCAAAGCTTACATTAAAAACTTTAGAGCTTTTTAAAAAGAGTGAGTATGCAATTTGAAAAAATTTATATAGAATTAAGTGATGTTTGTGGTTTAAAATGTGATTTTTGTCCTAGTAAAAAAGCACAAAGAAAGCTAATGAATATAAAAGACTTTGAAAAAATTTGCAAAAGCGTGCAAAAGCGTGCAAAAATTTATACCTTTCATGTGCTTGGGGATCCATTAAAAATAGACAATTTAAACGAATATTTAAATTTAGCATTAAAATACAATATGCAAATAGAACTTACCACTAGTGGTTTTTATTTTGATGATGAAAAAATAGCTTTGATTTTAAATGCTAAAAATATACATCAGATTAATATTTCTTTAGGAGCTTTTTTATCACAAAGTAAAATTAAATTAGAAAGATATTTTGAGCCTATATTAAATTTGATTTTTTATCATGTAAAAAACCAACTTTCTTCTTTTATAAATTTAAGACTTTGGAATTTAGATAAAAATTTCACACCACCTTTAGAAAATGAGAAAATTTATGAATTTTTAGAGCATAATTTCACAACAAAAATTCAAAAACAAAAAGTAAAAAATCGCTTAGCAAGACATGTAATCTTGCATCAAGCTAAACTTTTTAAGTGGCCCTCTTTAGAAGATAAAATTTTAAGAGAAAATGGAAATTGCTATGCATTAAGCAAGCAAATTGCTATTTTAAGTGATGGAAGTTTAGTGCCTTGTTGTTTGGATACTAAAGGAGATATAAAACTTGGAAATTGTTTTGAAAAAGATTTTAGTGAGCTTTTGAAATCCCCTTTATATATAGAGCTAAAAGAAGGCTTTAAGCAAGGAATTTTAAAAGCTGAACTTTGCAAAAGGTGTGAGTTTTATAAGGCTAAATTATGATAAATTTAAAAACCTAAATCAACTCCACCTTTTTCGTTAAGTTTGTAATTTTCTTTTAAACCCAAATCTTCCTTTTCTTCCTCTTCTTCTTTTTGATGTTTAAATAAATCATCTGCTATTTTTTTAGCTATAGATTTTAATGCCTTTTGCTCACTAGTTTGGCTTGTTGAGGTTAGTGTGTATTCTAATGTATTTGAATTTTTTATAGCTCTTGTGGCAAATTCTACCAAGCGGTAATTTATAATCATTTTATAAGTTTTAACGCTAATATCATTTTGTATTTGTTCTAATTTAGGACTTATAATTAGTATAAAATCAGCACCCAATACATTATAAAGTTTTGTTAATTCATCATCTTTACCATCTTTTAATAGAATTTCTTTTTCTTCTTCATAATCTTTAGCGTTTTTTCGATCTAAAATTTTAATCTTTTTATTTTGAACTAAAATTCCTAGTAATTCTTGTTCTAATTTCTTAGAAAGCTCGTTTTCTTGAGTATTTAATATAAACAAAGAAAAATCTTTTTCAAGATTTTTTTCGGTATATATTTTTTTATAAATTATTACTTTTGCATGAAAAGAATTTGGAGATACTTGGGTTAATTCTGTGATCTCATAGCCATTGAAAGTTCCATTTGTAGCTAAGTCTATTTCTTCATTGTAGCCTATGTTAAAATTTCCATCAAATTTAAATTCAAATTTTTTAAGTTTAACTTGTTTGAGTCCTTCCATTTTTCCTAAGGCTTCATTAATAGCATTTTTAATAGCTTCATCTCTTGTATCTCCAAAACCCTCACCATAACTTTCTTTGCTTGAAGTATTTTGTGCTTGACAAAAACAAATAAGAGTGAAAAAAAGTATTAGTAATTTTTTTACCATGTTACACTCTTGCTTTTACCTGTTTTATTGATGGTTTTTTCATCTTCCCAAAAAGCCAAACCACTTGTTAAGTCAGTGAGAATTAAATGAAAAAAATACTCTGTTTGGATTTTGCCATTATAAAGCTTAACGGTATCTTGTCTGATTTTACCAGAAAGTGAGAAATTTGGAGCTAAAAGCGTGCCTTTTTTGGCTATGGAATTTTGGTTAAACTCTTCATTGTCTCTTAAATTTCTTACATCATGAGATAAACTATCTTTTGCTCCACCTGCTGCTACGGCAGTTGTGAGTATAAATTTACCAGATTTTCTTAGCGCAATGGTGATTTTTGAAGTAAGTTTGTCTGTGTCGATTCTTTGTGGAGTATCATTTACTATACGCCCTATGGCAATGACTTTTCTATTAGAATTGTTTAAATTTGCAAAAGCAGGATCGCTAAGTAAACTTTGTATCATATCTTCAGCAGTTTTTTCAAAATCTTCCCTATCAAGTCCTAAAGTAAGTGCATCACCTTGAATTTTTTGAGAAGCTTTGCCATCGGTATATTTTGGCTGTGAAGAGCATGCACTAAAAAACAAAATCACAAGTGTTGCAAAAACTAACCCTTTTTTCATTTTTTCTCCTTATTGTTCTTTGATTTTATAAATAATATTTGAATTTGGCACAAAAGATCTTATAAGTAAAATATAATTTTTATCTTTTTCTAGCTCATCTTCAAAGATTATTTTATGTTTATCATCATAAATTTGAGTTAAACCTTCATTTTTTACCATTAAAATACTAGCACTTTTTGGTAAAGCTTGCCACATTCTAAGATCTGCTTTGTTGATTAATGTAGTGCTAATAGTGCTTATAAAAGACAAAATTCCGCTAGAATCATTATTAGCTATGGCTAAATTTATAGAAGTTTTAAGTGCACTTGAAGCTAGAGTTTTCATTACCATAGAAGGTAAAAGAGTTTTAAACTCACTAGCAATGATATCATCAAAATAGATTAAATCTTGCGTTTTTTCATCTTGAGTTTGTAAGAATTTATAAGAAGCATTTCTTGCTTTTAAATAAGCAAAAGCTACGCTAATATTTGCTATGTTATCGTTAAATATAAAGGGTAGGGTGAGATTAAATTCTTTTTTGGTGGCACTAAATCCGTTTTCATAGATTATAAAAATATATTTTTGTTTAGGAAAATTGGTTTTTATATGAGTAAAATTTTCAAATAGCTGGAATTGTTTTTGTAATTGTGTATTTTTTACATCAGCAAGAGCTACTTCTTTTAAAAGTTCATAAGCTTTAATATAGTCTTTATCAAAAAAGAAAAACAAAGCACTAACATAAGTAGCATAAATATTTGTAAAGTTTTTGCTTGCGTTAAATGAGCTAAGAAGATTATCATATTGCTTATAAATAGGATTTAAATTTTGATAAAAGCTTGTATATAAATTTTTATCTTTTTGAAGTTCTTTTTTATATGTATCTTGAGCTTTTTGTATATAAGAGTAAAATTCTTCTTTCATTCTATCTTGTCTATATAAGGCTCTATTAAACTCAACTCTTGCATTTTTAAAATCACCTAAACTCATATAATTTAAACCCTTGTAGGTATTTAACATAATCCTTTCATAAAAGTATCCTTGGTAATCATTGATTGTATCATTAAGCAAAATTTCACTGAAGTTTTTTATGGTTTTTTGAGCATTGTTTTGTAAATCTACATCAATTTTATATGCTTCTTCGGCTTTATCAAAAAATGCATTGCTTTTTTCATAATCTTTACAAATTCTTGCTAAAGAGGCCAAATTTAATCCTGTGTATATAGTGTCTTTTTGAGTATTATTTAAAGCTAAAGTGTTTTCATCACATTGTTTGTTTATAAAAGCTTTTTCATAAGTTGAATTTATATTGGCATGATTTGAACACGCATTTAAAAAAAACATAGTTACAATGCAAAATACAAAAAGTCTCATATTTTCCCTTTTTAGTGAAAATTTAAAAAAATAAGCTATAATTTGCTTTTTTTTAGAGAGGTGTCCGAGCGGTCGAAGGAGCACGCCTGGAACGCGTGTGTGGGGCAACTCACCGAGGGTTCAAATCCCTTCCTCTCTGCCACTAAGCACTTTTGTTATACTGACTTCCTATGTAATCTTGTGATGAATTTTGAGTATATGATTTTATAGCTTTAGAATTTAAAGAATTTGTTTCATCATCTTCGTTTTTAAATTTCTCATTTTGTGCTTTTAATTCTTCTGCTTTTATTTTAGCTTGTTCCATGCGAGCATCATTTTGCATTTGCATAGCATTAGCTGCTACTTTATAATCTTGAGGACTAGGATCAGCTGGAGCCATAGCCGCAGCAATTACTTGCATAGCATTGGCTATAGTTTCTTCAGGGGTATTACCTTTTTGCATTCTTATAGGAACTTCCCCTTCAACCGCATACATTCTATTATCAGGGCCTCTTGTATAGCCAAAACTTGCAGCACCGGCTAAAGCACCGCCTGCTGCTTGGTGAGCAGCTTCATGTGCTCTTACTTCTCTGTCTATTTTTTCAAGCTCTCTAACTTGTCTAACTTCTGCTTCGTTTAAGTCTTTGCCATTGACTTTTTGAGTTTTTTCTTCTTTTTCTTCTTTTTTGTTGTTTTTATTTTCAGTGTTTAATTGGGGATTATCTTTTGAGAAATTATCTTCTTGATTTTCTTCTTTTTGTTTGTTTTGATAAGGACTTTGCATAAAATAAAAGGAATTATTATAACTAGTAATTTGCATGAAAATCCTTTTTGTAAAATAATATATATTTTTAGCACAAAAAACTTAAAAATATATAAAATTTTTATAAAAAGTTAAGCAAAAAAAAGTATAATTTTACTTCTTTTGATGTCAGGGTAGCTCAGCTGGTTAGAGCGCTGGTCTCATAAGCCGGAGGTCGGGAGTTCAAGTCTCCCCCTTGACACCATTTTGAATTCAGAAAAACATTTTCCAATGATTTTTTAGTATTTTGATGATACTTTTACAAATTTCTTTCTTTTTACTTTCTTCTATTTGGAGTTTATCTAAAAAAGTTTCTTCAAGAATATTAATAAGTTGTGTACATTCTTTTGCATCAAATGTTTTTGATTCATTTAAAGATGATAATGCTTTTAACAATAAATCTTTATTTTCCATAAGGACTTTAAAGTCTATCTCTGAAAGCTGAGCTAGCAGAGATAGAAATTGTGCAAAATTATACAAAGGCATATATTTTATTTTCCTACTATAACAATAAAATGTGTTAGATTTTTCCAATATTCCCAGTTAATAAATTCTTTCATGGTCTCCACCACCAAAAGTAACTTCTCGACTTGCTGTCTCATCTACACCTAAAGTATTAAATCTCATCTTAAATGTAGGAGTTTCTGTCAATGGTTTTGTGCACCATGTGGTTGATATTATAACTTTTGCTTCACCGGAATTATCAAATTCTTCATCCCATCTTTGCGTAACCGGTGCAGTTTGACCTAATCCAACATTAAGTTTAGTTCCATCAAAATCAATTTTTTCTCCTGGAATTCCACCGGTTACTGTTAAAGTTGCACTAGTGTAGCATGAATTAGGATCTTTTTCAGTATCATATGTTGCTTGAATGATTTTTTTCACTTCAATACTTCCTAAAATTGCTTCATGATTAGTTCCATCCCATTCTTTATATTTTACTTTAAGATTAAAAACCCTACCGGTGTGTTGAGTAACTTTTTCAATAGGTTTAAATTTTAAATAAACCGAACCTATATTATCAGAATAAAGTGTGCCTTTATTTACAAAATCAACATAGCCAAGATACTGATCAGGTTGAACTTCTACAGTAGAGTTTGGAACTAATCCATACAATTCTATAGTTTTTTCTTCACCAAATAAAATTATATTACTAGATATTTTTAGACGAATTGGACCATTAAATTTAATCATTTTACTAGCTTTTCCACTTCCATCTTCATATTCAACACTTACTGTTACTGGACGAATATTAGAATTAATTGTTCTAAATTTAGTTCTTGCAAAACCAGTGTTATCAAAATTTTTTGGAATTAAATCTTTTTTTGGAGGAAGTGTTGCATCGCCAGTAATACTCCATTTGATTTTTGCACCAGGAATACCTCTTGCAACCACATTTACAGTTTCATATATATGTGGATTTAGACTTGATTTACTAAAAGTTAAACTAATTGGGTTTTTCTTCTCATAAGGCAATTCTTTTTTAATATCATTACCCATAGCTTTTACAATAATGATAGGATTAGCTTTAAATGGAGTTTTAGAAGTAATAGTTGCTTTAGCTTCACCACTAGTATTAAATACTTTATCAGCTTTAGTTAAAGTAGCATCCCCGCTTAAACTCCATTCTATTTTTTCATTAGCTTTACCACCTTTTAAAGTTACTTCGGCATTTTTATTAGGTTCTGCAATAATAGTACTTGGATTAGCATTAAAGGAAATAGTATATCGATAAAGTTTGATTTTATCTAAATTAAGTTCCTCTTTAACGCTACCTTGTTTGATATAACTAAATTTAATAGTAAGTTCTTTAACACTATAATCACTAATACCTTCAAATTCTAAAGTAGCTTCACCCTTATTATTAACATTAAAGCTTTCTTTTTTAGCTTTTACTCCTTTACTTCCACTGATTTTATCAATGGTTGAATTTGGTAATAAACCGCTTATTTTAATATTAAAATCATCTATATAATCTATAGTTTTTTCTTGATCTTTAAAGCTTGGGTATTCTATTTTTGGAGTATATATAGTTCCATCTATATAAGTTAATGTTTTAGTGAGATTTTTACCCATAGCTTTTACAATAATGATAGGATTAGCTTTAAATGGAGTTTTAGAAGTAATAGTTGCTTTAGCTTCACCACTAGTATTAAATACTTTATCAGCTTTAGTTAAAGTAGCATCCCCGCTTAAACTCCATTCTATTTTTTCATTAGCTTTACCACCTTTTAAAGTTACTTCGGCATTTTTATTAGGTTCTGCAATAATAGTACTTGGATTAGCATTAAAGGAAATAGTATATCGATAAAGTTTGATTTTATCTAAATTAAGTTCCTCTTTAACGCTACCTTGTTTGATATAACTAAATTTAATAGTAAGTTCTTTAACACTATAATCACTAATACCTTCAAATTCTAAAGTAGCTTCACCCTTATTATTAACATTAAAGCTTTCTTTTTTAGCTTTTACTCCTTTACTTCCACTGATTTTATCAATGGTTGAATTTGGTAATAAACCGCTTATTTTAATATTAAAATCATCTATATAATCTATAGTTTTTTCTTGATCTTTAAAGCTTGGGTATTCTATTTTTGGAGTATATATAGTTCCATCTATATAAGTTAATGTTTTAGTGAGATTTTTACCCATAGCTTTTACAATAATGATAGGATTAGCTTTAAATGGAGTTTTAGAAGTAATAGTTGCTTTAGCTTCACCACTAGTATTAAATACTTTATCAGCTTTAGTTAAAGTAGCATCCCCGCTTAAACTCCATTCTATTTTTTCATTAGCTTTACCACCTTTTAAAGTTACTTCGGCATTTTTATTAGGTTCTGCAATAATAGTACTTGGATTAGCATTAAAGGAAATAGTATATCGATAAAGTTTGATTTTATCTAAATTAAGTTCCTCTTTAACGCTACCTTGTTTGATATAACTAAATTTAATAGTAAGTTCTTTAACACTATAATCACTAATACCTTCAAATTCTAAAGTAGCTTCACCCTTATTATTAACATTAAAGCTTTCTTTTTTAGCTTTTACTCCTTTACTTCCACTGATTTTATCAATGGTTGAATTTGGTAATAAACCGCTTATTTTAATATTAAAATCATCTATATAATCTATAGTTTTTTCTTGATCTTTAAAGCTTGGGTATTTTACACTAGGTGTATATGTTTTTACATCATAAGTAATAGTTTTACTTAGGTTTTGACCTAGGGTGTTAACATTAATTGTAGGATTAGTTTTAAATGGAGCCTTAGCAGTAATAGTTGCTTTAGCTTCTCCTTTTTCATTAAAACTTAATGTTTGATTACTTAAAGTAGCGTCCCCACTTAAATTCCATTCTATTTTTTCACTAGGTTTGCCCCCTTTTAAAGTCACTTCTACATGATCAAGTCTAGGTTCTTTTAATAATTTATTATTATCACTTTCATAAGCATGAATTTTATCTTTACTAAAATTAATACTTGGAGTGTATTGGTGGAGTTTGATAGTATAAGCTAATTTAGCTTTTTCATCTCCTTTTTTAATATACTCAAAATCTAAACTTATTTCTTTTTGATTAAAATCATCAATACCTTCAAATTCTATAGTAGCTTCACCTTTATCATTGGCTTCTACTTCTTCTTTTTTAGGTTTAATGATTTGTGTTTTAGCAACGCTTATTTTAGAATGAGGTAAGAGATTACTTACTTGTACACTAAAAGCAGTTTTATAATCTAGTGTCTCTTCTTTTTCGAATTTAGGAGAAAAACCTTCTACTTTAGGAGTGTATTCTTTAATCTCATAAGGCAATTCTTTTTTAATATCATTAGCCATAGATTTAACTTCTAAATTTGGATTAGTTTTAAATGGAGCCTTAGCAGTAATAGTTGCTTTAGCTTCTCCTTTTTCATTAAAACTTAATGTTTGATTACTTAAAGTAGCGTCCCCACTTAAATTCCATTCTATTTTTTCACTAGGTTTGCCCCCTTTTAAAGTCACTTCTACATGATCAAGTCTAGGTTCTTTTAATAATTTATTATTATCACTTTCATAAGCATGAATTTTATCTTTACTAAAATTAATACTTGGAGTGTATTGGTGGAGTTTGATAGTATAAGCTAATTTAGCTTTTTCATCTCCTTTTTTAATATACTCAAAATCTAAACTTATTTCTTTTTGATTAAAATCATCAATACCTTCAAATTCTATAGTAGCTTCACCTTTATCATTGGCTTCTACTTCTTCTTTTTTAGGTTTAATGATTTGTGTTTTAGCAACGCTTATTTTAGAATGAGGTAAGAGATTACTTACTTGTACACTAAAAGCAGTTTTATAATCTAGTGTCTCTTCTTTTTCGAATTTAGGAGAAAAACCTTCTACTTTAGGAGTGTATTCTTTAATCTCATAAGGCAATTCTTTTTTAATATCATTAGCCATAGATTTAACTTCTAAATTTGGATTAGTTTTAAATGGAGCCTTAGCAGTAATAGTTGCTTTAGCTTCTCCTTTTTCATTAAAACTTAATGTTTGATTACTTAAAGTAGCGTCCCCACTTAAATTCCATTCTATTTTTTCACTAGGTTTGCCCCCTTTTAAAGTCACTTCTACATGATCAAGTCTAGGTTCTTTTAATAATTTATTATTATCACTTTCATAAGCATGAATTTTATCTTTACTAAAATTAATACTTGGAGTGTATTGGTGGAGTTTGATAGTATAAGCTAATTTAGCTTTTTCATCTCCTTTTTTAATATACTCAAAATCTAAACTTATTTCTTTTTGATTAAAATCATCAATACCTTCAAATTCTATAGTAGCTTCACCTTTATCATTGGCTTCTACTTCTTCTTTTTTAGGTTTAATGATTTGTGTTTTAGCAACGCTTATTTTAGAATGAGGTAAGAGATTACTTACTTGTACACTAAAAGCAGTTTTATAATCTAGTGTCTCTTCTTTTTCGAATTTAGGAGAAAAACCTTCTACTTTAGGAGTGTATTCTTTAATCTCATAAGGCAATTCTTTTTTAATATCATTAGCCATAGATTTAACTTCTAAATTTGGATTAGTTTTAAATGGAGCCTTAGCAGTAATAGTTGCTTTAGCTTCTCCTTTTTCATTAAAACTTAATGTTTGATTACTTAAAGTAGCGTCCCCACTTAAATTCCATTCTATTTTTTCACTAGGTTTGCCCCCTTTTAAAGTCACTTCTACATGATCAAGTCTAGGTTCTTTTAATAATTTATTATTATCACTTTCATAAGCATGAATTTTATCTTTACTAAAATTAATACTTGGAGTGTATTGGTGGAGTTTGATAGTATAAGCTAATTTAGCTTTTTCATCTCCTTTTTTAATATACTCAAAATCTAAACTTATTTCTTTTTGATTAAAATCATCAATACCTTCAAATTCTATAGTAGCTTCACCTTTATCATTGGCTTCTACTTCTTCTTTTTTAGGTTTAATGATTTGTGTTTTAGCAACGCTTATTTTAGAATGAGGTAAGAGATTACTTACTTGTACACTAAAAGCAGTTTTATAATCTAGTGTCTCTTCTTTTTCGAATTTAGGAGAAAAACCTTCTACTTTAGGAGTGTATTCTTTAATCTCATAAGGCAATTCTTTTTTAATATCATTAGCCATAGATTTAACTTCTAAATTTGGATTAGTTTTAAATGGAGCCTTAGCAGTAATAGTTGCTTTAGCTTCTCCTTTTTCATTAAAACTTAATGTTTGATTACTTAAAGTAGCGTCCCCACTTAAATTCCATTCTATTTTTTCACTAGGTTTGCCCCCTTTTAAAGTCACTTCTACATGATCAAGTCTAGGTTCTTTTAATAATTTATTATTATCACTTTCATAAGCATGAATTTTATCTTTACTAAAATTAATACTTGGAGTGTATTGGTGGAGTTTGATAGTATAAGCTAATTTAGCTTTTTCATCTCCTTTTTTAATATACTCAAAATCTAAACTTATTTCTTTTTGATTAAAATCATCAATACCTTCAAATTCTATAGTAGCTTCACCTTTATCATTGGCTTCTACTTCTTCTTTTTTAGGTTTAATGATTTGTGTTTTAGCAACGCTTATTTTAGAATGAGGTAAGAGATTACTTACTTGTACACTAAAAGCAGTTTTATAATCTAGTGTCTCTTCTTTTTCGAATTTAGGAGAAAAACCTTCTACTTTAGGAGTGTATTCTTTAATCTCATAAGGCAATTCTTTTTTAATATCATTAGCCATAGATTTAACTTCTAAATTTGGATTAGTTTTAAATGGAGCCTTAGCAGTAATAGTTGCTTTAGCTTCTCCTTTTTCATTAAAACTTAATGTTTGATTACTTAAAGTAGCGTCCCCACTTAAATTCCATTCTATTTTTTCACTAGGTTTGCCCCCTTTTAAAGTCACTTCTACATGATCAAGTCTAGGTTCTTTTAATAATTTATTATTATCACTTTCATAAGCATGAATTTTATCTTTACTAAAATTAATACTTGGAGTGTATTGGTGGAGTTTGATTTCTCCGCTTACTTTTTGAGTGCTAGCTACACTTTGGTTATAAGTAGCGATTATTTGTAATTTTTTAATATTAAAATCTTTTACTCCTTCAAATATTATTTTGCTTTCACCTTTATCATCTGCGGTGCTTTCTTTGTCACTGCTAATTTTTAAGGTTTTATTGCTTTGCGTATCTTTAGCTTTCCACAAGACTTTTGTTTTTGGCATTAAGCCTTTTAATTTTACTTCAAAGTCGCTTTTATAATCAATCATTCCTTTTTCAAAGTCTTGATGAGTAACAGGATCTTTTCCTGTTGGAAGCTCCATGATGGCTTTATAATTTTTGATTTCTAAATCTTTGCTTTTTTCTTTCACTAAAGTATCACTCATATTCTTAGCAATGATTTTTACTTTGGAATTTCCATCAAACCCTATAATATCTACATTGCTTTCGCCATTTTCATCTGCTATTAAATTAAGTTCTTTAGAGGTTTTTTCTTTATTAACAAATAAAGCATTATCTCCTTGTATGCTCCATTTTATCTTGGTGGAATTGGGTTGTAAATTTTTATAACTTGCATGAGCTATTTCTTTGTTGCCTATAGTATTTTTATCTAAAATGATATCATTATCCCCATAAACTATAATTTGAACAAAAGTTTTTAGACTAACTCCTAAAACTTTTGCTATTATTTGAACTTTTTCTTTATCTTTCATATTTGAATCAGGTTTGTAGATAATGTTTGAGCTTCCATCTTTATCGGTTTTATCTGAATTTGGAGTTTTTTCTAAAGATCCTTTACCTATAAGTTTCCACACTACATCAGCATCGCTAGCTAAATCACTACTTACAAAAGATATCATAGATTTTTCAAATCTTTGTATAGCTGTAGGTTTAGCAAAAATTCTAAAATCACTTTTTGGAGCTATTATAGTTACTGGAAAACTTTCTTTGGAATTACCTGCTATTACATTTAAATTTGTTTTATGAACTCCATATGCATGTATAATGCTTACATAAATTTTTCCATTATCATCTGTGATATAATTATTTCCATTTTTAAAAATCACACTTCTTTGACTAGGAGTAACTAGCACAGGTAAATGTTTAGCTACTTCATTAAGGCCATTTTTTATTGCTATGCAATGGGTATTTGTTCCTAAAATAGATCCACAATATGAAATATGATATTTTCCAGGTAAGGCTCTATACTCAAGCACCATAGAATAATCCCTATCAACGAATTTAGTCCTAGAACCTTCAATAGTGTTAGCTAAACCTGCAAATTTAGGATCAAAAGCATGTTTAAATGCATTATAATCCAAAGGAATGTTAAAATTCATTGCAATGTTTGTGCCTTGTTTATCGCTTTTATCACTTCTTTTATGGCTTAGTGAAAAATTTAGTGCAGGAACTGGTGCATAGCTAATTCCACCTTCATATATTAAAGGATTTTTTTCTAAATCATCAAGTGAATTTGCATTGTTAAATGGAGCTACTTTTTCTCCATACCATTTGCTTATATTAGCAAAAACAGCTATATTGCTCATTGTAGGAAATGCATATTTTAAACCCATATCCCAGCCATTTGCAGGACGCTCTTGGATATAGTTTTTATCAAAATCAAAACTATCTATCCAATCACTTAGTCTTTGATAAATATTTGCATGAAATGCCAATGTATCTACCATAGCTTCAGCACCAAAAGAAATTCTTTTATGCTCTCTATTAAAATCATAATCATAAATAGAATTTAATCCTAGCATGATATTGCCAGAATTTTCTAGTGTCAATGCATTTGGATAATACCTTATACCACCACCAAAATGCCCTATAAGTCTGTGATTATCATACCCTCCAACACCACTTTGTAAAAAGTATGATATTTTAGGATTATCTTCACTCATAATAGGTAAAAGAACTTTAGCATCGCCACTTAAACCAGCTCTGTCATTATAGTTTAGATTAAACTCACTATTTATAGAGTGGTTTAATGCATGCAAGTATTCTTCGATTAAAGAATTTACTTGCATGCTTAGGTAATTACCTGCTAAATCTCTTATAAGATCATCTCTTTGTTTATTGTCTTTTGCATTATAAACATTGCCTATAGTCTCTATAGTGCTTTTAATTTTATTGGAAAATTCTATATCTTCTTTACTGAGATTAGAATCATCATTAGTCTTTTTTTCTAGTAATTTCTTTATCTTAGGATCTAAAGTATGCTTTTGATCCTTTGTGGATAATTGCGTTTGATTTACATCTTTTAATAAGATGTGATCACCTTTTTTTGAGATAATAATTTGAGAAAAAAGAAAAGTTTGTATGAGTAAAACAAATAAAAGCAGTTTTTTCATATCCCCTCTCCTATATCTTTACCAATAATTTTTTACACGAAAATAATAACACAAAATTTCCAATAGGTGATAAAAATATTTTTAAAATATTGCATAATTAGCTAAAAATTACTAAAAACAATAATTATTTATAAACTATAATCAAAATTACTTTTATTTTTTATTAAAAAAATGATAATAAATTTATTATTATTTAAAAAGCTAAAATGAAAATGATATATTTAAATTTTTATATGTGGAAAATACTTTATTTATACTTACTAAGTTTAATTTTTATTTTATTATTTAATATTATTGCAATGCTTATAATATAGTATTTTTAATTTTATTTATAAGTTTTTATATTTTATATGTATATAAATTATAAATATATCATTTATACTTAGTTATATTTAAGGATTAAAATAATCTTATTAATAGCTACAAAATATTTATATATCATATTTTTATAAAATATGATATTAATTATTATAATTTTAAAATATGTATTTATAAAAATACATTTTATTAGTATTAAATAATTTAAAATAATTTATTAGGATTTGTTTTGGAGTGGAAGTTAATGTACAAATATTAATAAGCAAAAAGCTTATTAATACTCGTATTGATTTAGTTCATCTTGAGTTCCAAGTAGCATGATAATATCATTAACATAAGCACTAGCATCTAAATTTGGCATTATGCTCCAAGTATCATGTTGTTTATGAGCAATGACTTTGAGGTTTTTTGCTATTGTTTGTAGGCTTTTTCCCGCTAAACTTTCATCTACTAAAAGTTTAGCAACTTTGATTGTGTTTGCCGAAAGATCAATAATTTCAAAATTTGGATTAGTAATTAAAATTTTAGCTAAACGCTTGGCGGATTCTTTTTCTGGATAAATTACTTTATTTACCCCAAGTTTTGAAAGAATCTGTCCATGAGTTGAAGAATTTGCTTTGGCAATGACATTTTTTACTCCAATTTCTTTTAAAGCCATGAAAGTAAGTATGCTTGATTCTAAATTTTCACCTATACTAAGTATAACAACATCAGCATTTGCATAGCCTGCTTCTTTTAAAGCTATAGTATGTGTAGAATCTAAAATATATGCAAAATCAGCACTATCTTGCAATTCTTTTACAGCTTCTTCATCAATATCTGAAACAATAACTCTTTTTCCTTGATCGATTAACTCTTTAGCTAGTACTGAGCCAAATCTTCCAAGTCCTATAATTCCATATGTTTCTTTTTTCATAATACAATTTTTCCTTTTGGGTAATTTAAGTATTTTTCTTTTTCTTTAAAAAATATACTAAATAAAAATGCAAGAACTCCAACTCTACCACTAAGCATAAGTAAAATAATCAAAGCTTTACTTTCTGAGGTAAAATTTGCACTTAAAGATAAAGTTCCTCCATCTCCTACTGAAACGCCAACGGTGGCAAATGCTGAACTTGTTTCAAATAACAATGGCAAAAAACTTTTATCTGTTTCAATTAAAGATAAAATCAAAACACAAGTAATAATATACACAATAGAACTTACCGCAACGATAAAAGCTTTATTTATGGTTTCATTTGGAATTTCATAATGAAATACTCTTGGATTGCTATCCTTAATACTCCAGTATGCATAAATTAATAATACAGCAATGGTTGTAACCTTAATGCCCCCTGCAGTTCCACCTGGTGCTCCACCTATAATCATAAACAAAGAACCAAAAAATAAACTAGCGTCTTTAAAAGTGCTAAGATCAAGAGTATTAAAACCTGCTGTTCGGTAATTTACCGCTGTAAAATAAGCACTCATGATTTTATCAAAAAGCGAAAATTCCCCTATGCTTTTTGGGTTATGATACTCAAATAAAAATACAACCAAACTTGCAAAGATAATTAAAATTATAGTAGAAATTAAAACAAGTTTTGTATGCAAACTTAAAGTTGCAAAACGCTTTTTAGAAAAAAAGTATAATTCTAATAACACAAAATAACCCAAACCACCAATGATGATTAAAGAAGTAATGATAAAATTAATCCAAAAATCATCTCTATAAGGCATTAATCCACTTTCAAATACACTAAAACCTGCATTATTAAAAGCAGAGATAGAGTGAAATATGCTAGCCCATAGAGCCTCGCTTAAATTCATATCTAGCTTAAATCTTAAAAATAATAAAACAGCTCCTATAAATTCTATAGCAAAAACGAAAAATAAAACCTTTTTTAAAAATCCTACAAGTCCATCTGCTCCTGGATAAATCAAAGATTCTCTTAAAAGATTTTTTTCTCCAAAACTCATTTTTTTACGCACAAGAATATATAAAGCCATAGCTATACTCATATAACCTAAGCCACCAATTTGAATTAAAAGTAGTATGATAAGTTGTCCATAAAAACTAAAATCTAAAGAAGTATTTAATACAATAAGCCCTGTCATACTTACAGCCGAAGCACTAGTGAAAAATGCATCTAAAAAAGATATGGGCTTAGTGTGCATAATGGGCAACATAAGGATAAAAGTTCCAAATAGTGCTATAAGTATATAGCCTATAAATAAAATTCTAATATTTTTTCTATCTAATGTTAATTTTGCCATTGTATGTTCTTTATCTTAAAAGCATTTTACTAAAAAGTGATTAATGAGAAAAACTTTCCACTTTTTAGTGGAAAGTTAAAGATTAAAGCATTCCTACAGCTAAGAATCCTAGAGCAACAGCAATAGCTATAGCTAATACTCCTGGAATAAAGAATGCATGGTTGAAAATAAATTTTCCAATTCTTGTTGTGCCTGTATCATCCATTTGAACTGCACCTAGTAAAGTAGGGTAAGTTGGAAGAACAAATAGTGCTGAAACAGCTGCAAAACAAGCAACTAGCATATAAGAATCAGCTGGATTTGTAGCTGAAATTCCTAATGCAGCAACAATAACTGGAACAATAGCTTTTGCAGTAGCTGCTTGAGAATATAAAAGCATACTAGCAAAGAAGAAAGCAACTGCAAGCATAGCTGGAGTTTGCTTAACCCATTCTCCTGCTACTTCTTTAATACCTGCTTCATGTCCTGCAACGAAAGTATTTCCAAGCCAAGCAACACCAAATACACATACACAAGCTGTCATACCTGATTTAAACACACTTGTATCTAAAATTTTTGCAGGTTCAACTTTGCATAAGAATGTGATTAAAGTTGCAGCGGTTAATAAAAAGCTCATAATCGCAGCATCTCTTGGGATAACTACTGGATCAATCCATTTGATATTATTTGAAATAGCTGTAGCATAAAGAACAACTGCTAAAACGGTAATTAGAAAAATACCAACTGATAATTTAGCACCTGGTTTGTCTTCACTTTGTAAAACATCAGAAGCACTTTTTACAAGACCAGCTTTTAAGCGTTCTTGATAAACTGGATCTTTGCTTAAATCCATAGGGGTAATTAAACTTACAATAAAAGCTGTAATCATACAAGCAGCAAAAGTAGTTACAATCCAAATTCCAATTAAAGCAGGATAACTCCAACCAAGTGGCTCTAAAACACCTGTCATATAAACAACAGCAGCACTAACAGGAGATGCTGTAATACCAATTTGTGAAGCAACAACCATTAAAGAAAGTGGTGCTGATGGTTTAATATTTTGTGATTTTGCAACATCAATAACAACAGGCATTAATGAAAACACCGCATTACCTGTTCCTGCTAAAATAGTAAGCAACCAACCGCAAGCTGGTGCAAGGTAATTAATAAATCTTGGATGTTTGCGTAAAATTCTTTCTGTAACTTTTACCATATAATCCAAACCGCCAGCTTGTTGCATAGCAGAAATTGCTGCAATAGCTGCAGCAATGATTAAGATAACATCCCAAGGAATATTACCTGGTTTCATACCTAAAACAAGACCTAAGATAACTACACCCAAACCGCCTGCATAGCCTATTGCTATACCGCCAAGACGGATACCTATAAAAATTGCCCCAAGGAAGACAACAAGTTGTAAAATAATCATAATATCCATGATTAAACTCCTAAATTATGCTTTTCTTTTTTCAGTCATGTGAGGATTTAACATGTTTTCTGGTGTTAAAATTTTCTCTATTTCTTCTTTTGGAAGATATCCTCTTTCAAGACAAATATCGCCAACTGCTTTACCGGTTTCTAAAGCTTCTTTAGCGATACTTGCTGATTTTTCATAACCTAAAATAGGATTAAATGCTGTAACAATACCTATTGAATTTAATACAGATTGCTTGCATGCTTCAGGATTTGCTGTTAAACCTCTTACAGCTTTTTCAGCTAGTGATTTCATCGCATTTTCAAGTAATACTATAGAATTAAATAATCCATATGCAATACCTGGTTCAAAAGCATTAAGCTCAAATTCACCTCTTTCAGAGCAAAGCATAATAGTAACATCATTACCTATAACTTCATAGCAAGCTTCACCTACTGCTTCGCAAATTACTGGATTTACTTTACCTGGCATGATAGAACTACCTGGTTGCATTTTTGGTAGATTAATTTCACCTAAACCACATCTTGGGCCTGAATTCATTAATCTTAAATCATTTGCTATTTTAGAAAGTCTAACAGCTGCAGTTTTTAAAGCACCACTTACATGGACAAAATCAGCTGTATCTTGAGTAGCTGCAATGAAATCTTCAGCTGGTTTAAATTCAACTCCAGTGATTTCTTTTAGTTTTTTCTCAACCACAAATTTATAATCAGGGTGGCAATTAATCCCAGTTCCAATAGCTGTAGCACCAAGATTTAGAAAAGTCATTGATTCTCTAGCTGCAGTGATTTTAGCAATATCACTTTTAATATAACTAGCAAAAGCATTAAAGGTATTTCCTAAAGTTGTAGGCACAGCATCTTCAAGCTCTGTTCTACCCATTTTGATAATATCTTTATATTCTTTAGCTTTTGCTTCTAATTCTGTTTTTAGAAGTTCCATTGCTTTTAAAAGATCGCTAAGTTTTGCATAAGTTGCTACTTTAATTGAACTTGGATAGGTATCGTTTGTAGATTGACCTAAGTTTGTGTGATCGTTTGGATGAAGATATTGATATTCGCCTTTTTTATGTCCCATGCTTTCAAGTGCGATATTTGTAATTACCTCATTTGTGTTCATATTTGTACTAGTTCCTGCTCCACCTTGGATCATATCTACTACAAATTGATCTAAAAATTCACCCGCTATCAATCTATCGCAAGCTTTAGCAATAGCATCAGCTTTATCTGCATCAAGAACCCCAACTTCTTTGTTAGCAAGAGCAGCTGCTTTTTTAACTTGAGCAAAAGCTTTTACAAAATAAGGATAATCTTGTAATCTTCTGCCACTCATATGGAAGTTTTCAAGTGCTCTAAAAGTTTGCACCCCATAATAAACTTCATCAGAAATTTCTAACTCGCCAATAAAGTCGTGTTCTTTTCTTGTTCCCATGATGTACTCCTTGTGGGTTTTATTTAAGTTTTATTTATAAACTTAGGAGTATTATATAACAATTTTTTATAAAAGTCGCATAAAATTTTATAAATTTTTTTATTTTTTTAATAAAATAATATAAAAAAATGTTTTTTATAGAAAATGATATTTATTTTTATTGTTATTTTTTTATTGATATTAATTATTAATAAAAAGTAGTTGAGTTTATAAACCAAAGTTAAGTCTTTATAGACTTAACTTTAATTAACTAAAATTTCTTCTTCTTAGCATCCTCTAAGATATCATTAGCAATTTTATTAACATTATCAGATATTACTGCACTATCATTAGCTATTTTTAAATTCTCTTGAGTTACATGATCAATTTGTGCTACTGAATCATTTATTTGAGTAATACCTGTAGTTTGTTCTTTTATACTCTCACCCATTTCATTAATAGATTGTACTAAGATATTAGTATTAGCTTCAATCTCACCTAATGATTTTTGAGTTCTTTCTGCTAAGTTTCTAACTTCATCTGCAACAACAGCAAAGCCTCTACCATGCTCACCAGCACGTGCTGCTTCAATAGCAGCATTTAATGCAAGTAAATTAATTTGATCAGCAATATCTCCAATAATAGAAGTAACATTTTTAATCTCTTCACTTTGAGCTATTACTTCACTAGTTTTATGAGAAACATTTTGCATAGAAGAAGTAATCTCTTCTAATGCAGCTGCTGTTTCTTCTAAAGAAGAAGCTTGAGAAGCTGAAGAATCTGTTAGGTTTTTAACAGCACTTTGTAATTTAGCACTTTCTGTAGCTAAAAGATTAGCAAATTCAGAAGATTGTCTTAACATACCTACTATTTCTTGACCTAAGACATTAGTAGTAACTTCTACTCCACCTTTAGCATTTTTAACTTCTGTAGTAAAGTCTAATGCTTTATAGCTATCAAATACTCTATTAATTTCATTCATATTAGAACCAACTTTTGCTTCTAATACATTAAGCATTTCATTTAATACATTCTTTAATTCTATTAATTGAGGATTAGCAGGAATTGCTGTAATTCTTGCTGTTAGATTACCACTTTCTATTTCTTTAGCAGTTTCTACTGATTGTTCTACTGCTTTAGTATCTTGTTCTAATGCATTTTTAGTTTTAGTGATGTTTTCATTAATGGCTTTAGCCATAGCTCCAAATTCATCATTAGTTTTTACATTGATTAAAGCAGAATCTTTTGTTTTATGATTGATAAAATCAAAGAAAGAATTTAGGCCTGATTGGATTGCTTGGAGTGGAGATATATTGTATCTAATAACTAATCTAATGATAATCAAAGCAACAATTAAACTAATACTCCCTATAAGTAATTGTTTAAGTAAAGCATTATTTACTGGTTCTGTGTAAATTTTTTCATCCGCAATTGCACAAACATTATATCCTAAAGAATTTTTTTGACAAATTACGGCTTTTCTAGCTCCATTTTCATCAAGAACAATTAAATTTTCTTCTGATAAAGCTCCTGTTTTTCCTTCTGGAGTGCTTAAATAAGCTTTTATGATATTTTCAGATAAAGTTGTTTTTTTAAGCAATCTTTCTTGCAATTCGTGAAATAATATAGTTCCATCATCATCTATAACAGATACAAACCCACTAGCTGATGTTCCCATAGAAAGAACATTATCAGAAAATGTTTGTAAATCATAATTTCCACCTGCTGCACCTATAAATTTTCCATTAACAACAATAGGATAAGAAAAAGAAAGAGAAGGTGCTTTTAAGCTTGGCGCCATATAAGGTTTTGATGTATAGACTTTATCATTTCCATTTGCAACATTTGTATACCATGCTCTAGTTCTTGGATCATAACCATCTGCTGGAGTTTGATGTCTACCATTAGAACGAATCATAGCACCATTGTGAGCTAATCCAACATATAAAACATCAAATCGACTCGCTTCTTTTGCTGTTCTAACTATCGTATAAATTTCTTCTAAGCTAGCATTAGGATTTTTTCTTAATTCTGCTGCAACTGCTTTTACAGCATCACTTCTTGAAGCACTATAATCTTCAAATGTTTTCAATACATCTTGTATTGTTTTAACTTGTATATCATTGATAAGTCTTTGGGTATCATGCTTAATTTCTATATAATTAAAAGCATTTGCAACAAATAAAATACCTACGATAGCCAATCCAACAAATAAAGTCAATTTATTGGTTACACTTTGCATGAATTGTTTCACAATGTTCTCCTGATTAATTTGTAATTAAAAAATATTAATTTTATAATAGCATATTAAATACAAAAACCAATATATATAAATAAAATATAATAAAAAATAAATAAAAAGAGATAAAAAAGGTATGATATAAAAGTATAAGAATAACTAGCAAGTTTTAACTTGCTAGTTTAATTAACTAAAATTTCTTCTTCTTAGCATCCTCTAAGATATCATTAGCAATTTTATTAACATTATCAGATATTACTGCACTATCATTAGCTATTTTTAAATTCTCTTGAGTTACATGATCAATTTGTGCTACTGAATCATTTATTTGAGTAATACCTGTAGTTTGTTCTTTTATACTCTCACCCATTTCATTAATAGATTGTACTAAGATATTAGTATTAGCTTCAATCTCACCTAATGATTTTTGAGTTCTTTCTGCTAAGTTTCTAACTTCATCTGCAACAACAGCAAAGCCTCTACCATGCTCACCAGCACGTGCTGCTTCAATAGCAGCATTTAATGCAAGTAAATTAATTTGATCAGCAATATCTCCAATAATAGAAGTAACATTTTTAATCTCTTCACTTTGAGCTATTACTTCACTAGTTTTATGAGAAACATTTTGCATAGAAGAAGTAATCTCTTCTAATGCAGCTGCTGTTTCTTCTAAAGAAGAAGCTTGAGAAGCTGAAGAATCTGTTAGGTTTTTAACAGCACTTTGTAATTTAGCACTTTCTGTAGCTAAAAGATTAGCAAATTCAGAAGATTGTCTTAACATACCTACTATTTCTTGACCTAAGACATTAGTAGTAACTTCTACTCCACCTTTAGCATTTTTAACTTCTGTAGTAAAGTCTAATGCTTTATAGCTATCAAATACTCTATTAATTTCATTCATATTAGAACCAACTTTTGCTTCTAATACATTAAGCATTTCATTTAATACATTCTTTAATTCTATTAATTGAGGATTAGCAGGAATTGCTGTAATTCTTGCTGTTAGATTACCACTTTCTATTTCTTTAGCAGTTTCTACTGATTGTTCTACTGCTTTAGTATCTTGTTCTAATGCATTTTTAGTTTTAGTGATGTTTTCATTAATGGCTTTAGCCATAATGTTTAGTTCATCATTGTTTTTTACATCTTTACTAAGAATTGTATCTTTAGCTTCATGATTAATAAATTTAAAAAATTGTAAAAGATTGTTTTGTAGATTAACAATTCTTAAACTAACTGCTTTATTAATATAAATAAATACTATTAAAGCAATGACTAAAAGAACAATTAAAGAACCAATTACAATTGAAAATATTAATTTTTGTATAGGCATTTGTATAGAACCAACTGGCGCCATGGTAACAATAGACCAATAATCATTAGAACCATCCCATAGATTGAAATTAACTAAAGCCGCCCTATTGCTATTACCAGTTGTTGCTGGTATAAAATCAAACAAAGTATTAGTTTGATTTTTTTGTAATTCTACTAATAATTTTGCGCTTGAATGTGGGTTAATATCGGTAATGTTTTTTCCTATAAATTCCGTTGCAGGACTCACAGCAATCAACCCATCTGCACCAAGTAATAACCTTTGATCATCTTTAAAAACACTTCTTTCAGGATCAGTAAGTTCAGCTTGTAAACTTTCTAATCCAGCTAAGGCTCCTATAACTCCTACAAGTTTTCCATTTCTAGTAATTGGAATGGCAATATTGTAGGCTAATATTTCTTCATTATTAATAACAAATTTTTGAGGTCTTCCAACTCCTTCTTCTTTGTTTTCTAAAGCAGCTTTAACACTTCTTTGATTTAAAACTCTATCATCTGCTTGAACTAATTTTACCCCACCTTTTGTTTTTAAATCCGTATCATTTAAAAGCATTAAAAATCTGTTTGTTTCTGTTAAAAGCATAGGGTTAATATGATCAAATTTAGATATATCTACAATATGAACATACATGTAATTAATCCAAGAATTTGCATCTAATGCACCTTCGATAACATCTTGAATTCTTGCTTCATCTAAGGTATTTTGCTCGGCAATGATTTGATCAATGGCACTTTCTGCACCTAAAAGTGTAGCGTGGACGCTTTCTGTTGATCCTCTTACAATATTTGAATACCTAAAAGCACTAGCTTGAAGTAGTTTATCGGCTTCTTTATGTAAAGTATTTGAGGATTGTATCGCAATAATTGTAGATAACACTCCTATACCTAAAACAATTACAGCAAGAACAACTGCGACTATTTTTGTTCCTATTTTTAAATTTGAAAACAAATTTACTCCTTTTATTTTAATAAAATTTTTAATAAAAATTAAAAATTAATTATATCTTAATTGAAATTATTTTTTAATTAATTTTTTAGCTTTTTCCCAAAGCCTTATGCCTAATTCTTTAGCATTGTTTTTGTCTAAATTTTTATATTTTTGACTAGCTAGTTTTTCAAGTTCATTAAGCTCTTTGGCTAGGATATTGAGTTTATTTTGCGCTAATTTACTAAAATCGTCTATTTTTGGATTTTGCTTTAACTCATTGATTTTTAAAATAATTTGCTCTCTATTTTCTTGAACAAGTCGTCTAAATTTAGCAAACAAGGTATCAAATTTGTTTTCTAATAAATCATTGAGTATATCTTTAACAGGATTGTTTATCTTTAAAGAACATTTTTTTAGCATTTGTATGAAATCTTGCTCTATATCTATAAGCTCTTTTTCTTTTTGTTTTAAATCTTGCTCTAAAATACAATATGTAATGCTAGATTTAAATTTATCAATGGCTAAAGAAATTCCCTCTTGTGTTCCATATATACTACCAATGCATAAATCATACGCATAAGCTTTGGATTCATTAGCTAGTTCAAAAGCCACATTAAGTATAGCTTGAGAAATTTTTAGTATTCTTTCTTTTTCAAAACTACCTTCGCATATAGCATTAAAAGTTAAATTTTTAGATATTTCACATGCTGTTAGTTCTATATTTTCACCTTTTTCTAAGGTTGTGATAAAAGCACTTTCTGCTGTTTCTTTTAAAAGACCTAAAATTTCTATATCATAAAGCATAGCATCATTAATACTTATGCTAAAATGGTTTAATTTTAATTTATTTAAAGTAGTTTCTAAATCATAAAAATTTTCACAAATTTTATGCTTGATAGTATTTTTTTGCTCTTCTATTTTTGTTTTTAATCTACCTAACTCATTAATGTAGGAAAAAAATATTTTTTTATCTTCTTCTACTCTTGCTTTAACGATACCTTGTATAATTTTAGAGATATTTTCTTCATTTGCAAGATGTAATTTTTCTAAAACTTGGATAAAACATGCAAATAAAGCTTCGTTGCTAATATGTTCTTGTGATATTTTTTTATAGCTTAGATTGAAAGATAAATCACTAATTAAATTAGCAATTTCATCATCGCTAGCTGCTAAGATAGAATTTTCAAAAATAATAGCTAAATTTTTCATTTTTTTCCTTTATAAAACGAATTTTGTTTTGCTTTTTAATTGATTAAAAATGTTTAAACGATCACTTTTACTATCTACATAAACACTTAAAAGATAGCTTTTATATTTACCTTCTTTGCTTGTATGTGAGGCTTGGTACTTAAATTCTCTTTCATTAAAAATTTCATTAAAAATCTCTAAGATATCTACATTAGCTTCAACTACTACTTTATAATCCCAAAAAGTAGGATAATTAATAATAGGTTCTTTTTTAAGATCGCATATATTTACCACTTTTTCCTCCTTCTTTACTTTCTAAAACAATATCTGTAATTTGCATACTTTTATCAATAGCTTTTACCATATCATAAATAGTTAAAAGCCCAATACTAACCCCAGTTAAGCTTTCCATTTCAACTCCAGTTTTACCTTCACATTTAATAGTTACAAAAAGTTTAAATGAACACTCTTTTTCATTTTCTTCTATATGAGTTTGGATTTTTGAAATCATTAAAGGATGGCACATTGGAATGAGGTTTGAAGTTTGTTTAGCACCCATAATAGCTGCAACAATTGCAGTTTGCAAAACAGGTCCTTTTTTTGCTGTATTTTCAATAATAGCATTATATGCATCTTTGCTCATATAAATTTTGCCACTTGCACAAGCTATTCTTTGAGTAATATCTTTTTGGCTTACATCTACCATTTTAGGGTGGTTGTTTTCATCTAGATGTGTTAAATTCATAGTTTTCCTTGAAATAAGTTTAAAAAATTATACCAAATTGTATGTTTTTATAATAAAATACTACTAAAAAATATTAAAGGATTTGCAATGGCTTATGATGATGAAGAATTTGAAAATTATGATGATGAAGTATATGATGAGGATGAATATCATGCTAATAATCAAAGATCATATAATTATGATGAGGATGATTATGAATATGATGATGATTACAGCGATGATGATACTTATGAAATGGATTAATAATATCCCACGCACATGGTATCAGTAATTTTAATGCGTTTTTCTAAAGGAGTAGGGCTAAAAAAATGGCATTTTTCGATGTAAATGTTGTAATTATAATCAAGATTTAAAAAATCATAAAATGCTTTTAAATTTACAAATTTTACCCCGCATACTTCTTTAATTTTTAAAATTTTGTAAATTTGAGAATTATTTTTTTCTACTAAGTGTGAGGGTGCTAAGGTGGTAAAAGAGCAAAAAGCACTTGCTAAAACATAGCCACTTAGATTTTCACACTCTTTTATAAGATGTTGATGCTTTGCTAAGATATTTTTTTTATGTAAAAAAATAACTCTTGTGCCTTGATATCTTGCGGCTTTAACATTTTTCCAAAATTTATAAGCATTTTTAGAAATGCCTGCTAAATGATGAAATTGTGTATTTAAAATATAATCATCTAAAAATTGATTAGGAGGTAAAATAATATAATCCATAGTTTTTCTTTTTATTTTTTTAGATTATACTAAAAATTGACTTTTGTTTATATTTTTAATTCAAATTTTGATTAAAATAAAACAAATCAAATAAGGATTAAATATGAAATTTGAAACTATTAATCACGAAGGTATTAAAAAACTTATGGATATTTTTTATGCAAAAATTAGAGTGCATAAAGATTTAGGACCTATTTTTAATGATAAGATTGGTTATGATGATGAAAGCTGGCAAAAGCATAAAGAAAAAATTGCTAGTTTTTGGGCAGGAATGTTTTTAGCAGATCCAAGTTATAGCGGCTCTCCATTAAGAGCACACCATGAATTACCTCCTTTTCCAAGAGAATTTTTTGATATATGGCTTGAGTTGTTTGATGAAAGTTTGCAACAAGTTTTTGAAGAAGAACCAAGAGGTATTATCATAGAAAGAGCAAGAATGATAGCACAAAGATTTCAAATGATTATCTATGAGCATAGATTCGCTTAAGAGCTTAGCACTCTTTAGCGAAAATTAAAAGTATGTAAATTTTCATTTTTTGAGTATTGATAGTCATATTTTCCATCAAGATATATCACTAAACGATAATACCCCTTATGTGAACCAAAAACGACTTTTTTAACATGTGCTGTATTTACTTGTAAGGTTTTTGTATTGAAATTTTGTTTTTTTGCAAAATCTATAATGATTTTTGTAGGATCTCCAATCGATAAATTTCTTAGCATTTTATCTTCTGTTTTGATGTTAATTTTATTATTATAAAAACTAAGGGATAAGAAATTATAAATACTTCCTGTATAAAGAGGTGTTTCTATATTTATTGTAGTGTTGTTTTCTTCTGTTTTGGTATTTTTTTCTTGAGGAACGGTAACTGAAACATCAAGTATAGGAGTGGCATTTGGTGTTTTTGTTTTGATAAAAGAATAAGTATCATGCCAATTGATATTTTTGTTGATATCCATGGAGATTTGTTCTTCAGTTCCATCAAGGTTAATATAAGTAATTGTGATATTTTTTAAAATTCTTGCTTGAGAATTAAAGTTAAAATCCTGTCTTTGAAAAGGACTTGTATTGACAAATTCTGTATTTGTTTTATCAGTGTTATTGTCAAAAGGATTGTCTTTAGCATAAACAAACATAGATAAAAATAAAAGCATATAAAAACTAATTTTCATATGTATTAACTCCTTTAAGTCTTAAAAGTTGCAAGTATTCTTTTTGAGCTTGTGCATTTTTTGCTTTTAAGGTATCAATGCTTTTTTCTAAATTTTTTTGTTCTTGTTTTAAGCTTAATAAAACATCTAAAGATGATTTTCCAAAAAACATATTACCAAAATACATCGCAACTATAATAGCTAAAAAAGATAATGCAATGGTTTTTATAAAATGACGATGAGCTTCCTTTTTTTTAGCATGCTCATCGTATTCTTTTAATAAATCGCTCAGAGTTTTTCTCCTAAATACTCATCATTATCAAGTTCAATTTCTAACAAACGATTATATTTAGCAGTGCGTTCACCTCTTGCTAGAGCTCCAGTTTTGATTTGTCCTGTATTTAGCGCTACTGCAAAATCAGCTATAAAAGCATCTTCGCTTTCACCACTTCTATGACTCATAATACATTTATAATTATTTCTTTGAGCTAATCTAACCGTTCTCATAGTTTGAGTGATGGTTCCAATTTGATTTGGCTTAATTAAAACAGCATTTGCCATTTTTTTCATAATACCTTCTCTTAAAATATCTTCATTTGTAACAAACAAATCATCGCCCACAAGTTGAATTTTATTGCCAAGTTTTTGTGTGAGTTTAATCCAGCCTTCATAATCATCTTCAGCTAAACCATCTTCTATGCTAAAAATAGGATATTTAGCACATAATTCTTCATAACGCGCGATTAAATCTTCACTTGAAAAAACTTTGCCTTCTAAATGATATTTTCCATCTTTATAAAGCTCGCTACTTGCTACATCTAGTGCTAGTTTGATTTTATTTTCATAACCTGCTTTTTTAATACAAGTCATTAAAAGATCAAGTGGTTCTGTGTTATTTGCTAAATTGGGTGCAAAACCACCTTCATCGCCTAAAGCAGTAGAATGTCCTAAGCTAGCAAGTTCTTTTTTTAATACCGCATAAATTTCACAAACTGCTCTTAAGCCTTCTTTAAAAGAAGTAAAACCAAAAGGCATTATCATAAATTCTTGAAAATCCACGCTATTGTTTGCATGTGCTCCGCCATTTATTATATTACACATTGGCACAGGCAATACACTAGCATTTGCCCCGCCTAAATAACGATACAAAGGCACACCAAGTGCATTAGCCCCAGCGCGTGCTACTGCCATAGAAATTCCTAAGGTCGCATTAGCTCCTAAGTTAGAATAATTTTTTGTTCCATCAAGTTCTAAAAGAGTGTTATCTAGCTGAGTTTGATTAAAAGCATCAAGGCCTATAATATTTTCAGCTATAGTGCCATTAATATTTTCAATAGCTTTTAAAACCCCTTTGCCCCCAAATCTTTCATCATTATCTCTTAATTCTAAAGCTTCTTTTTTTCCTGTGCTTGCTCCACTTGGAACGATAGCACTACCCACACTACCATCACTTAGCATAATTTCAGCTTTTATGGTAGGATTACCTCTGCTATCTAATACCTCAAAAGCTCTTAAATCCTCTATAATTAGCATTATTCTTCCCCCTCTTCATCTTCTTTTGCACCTAAAATAACATTATCAATACCAATGGAATTTTGTATAGCTTGAGTGATTTCATTTGCTATATTAGGATTTTCTTTTAAAAATGCTTTAGCATTTTCTCTACCTTGACCAAGTTTAGAAGCTTTATAAGAAAACCAAGCACCACTTTTATCGATAATATCAAGCTTTACTCCATAATCTATCAACTCACCTTCACGACTAAGTCCTTCTCCAAACATTACATCAAATTCAGCTTGTTTAAAAGGTGGTGCGACTTTATTTTTAGCAACTTTTACTTTAACGCGGTTACCAATAGGCTCATCATTTTGTTTTAATGTTGCGGTTTTTCTTACATCTAAACGCACTGAAGCATAAAATTTCAAAGCATTTCCACCAGTAGTTGTTTCAGGAGTACCATAACCCATCATGCCTATTTTCATACGAATTTGATTAATGAAAATAACCGTGGTATTCATTTTATGCACAATACCAGTTAGTTTTCTTAAAGCTTGACTCATTAATCTTGCTTGAAGTCCTACATGCTGATCGCCCATATCTCCTTCAATTTCTGCTTTTGGAGTTAAAGCAGCAACGCTATCTACTACGATTAAATCAATAGCCCCACTTCTTGCTATAGTTTCTACTATCTCTAAAGCTTGTTCACCAAAATCAGGTTGAGAAATATATAAATTTTCAGTATCTACGCCTAAATTTTTTGCATATCTTACATCAAGAGCATGTTCTGCATCTATAAAAGCACAAACCCCGCCTGCTTTTTGGCATTCTGCTATGATGTGTAAAGTAAGTGTAGTTTTACCAGAGCTTTCAGGCCCATAAATTTCTATAATCCTTCCTTTTGGAACCCCACCAATTCCTAAAGCTAAATCAAGTCCTACTGAACCCGTAGGAATAGAATCAATTTTTTCAACTTCTTTATCACCAAGTCTTAAAATAGTCCCTTTACCAAAGGTTTTATCAAGACTTTTCAATGCTGCATCTAATGATTTTTTTTTATTATCATCCATGATTGTTTTCCTTTTTTAATATGTTTAAAATTGTATCAAAAAGAAATTTAATATAAGTTTTATTTTTAATTTTGATAAAATACTTTTTAAAAATTAAGGATAATAATGAAAAATATTACCATAGCACATTCTCCTGATGCTGATGATATTTTTATGTATATGGCTGTGAAATTTGGCTGGGTTGGAAATTCTTATAAATACAAAAACTCAGCCTTAGATATACAAACATTAAATGAATTAGCCCTAAAAAACGAATACGATGTAAGTGCTATTTCTTTTGCACTTTACCCTTTAATAGCAAGTGAATATGCTTTGTTAAAAACCGCTGTTAGTTTTGGGCAAGGTTATGGGCCAAAATTAATCAAAAAAAAGGATAAAAAATTAAAATCAAATTTTAAAGTGGCTTTAAGTGGCGCACATACTAGCAATGCTTTGATTTTTCGTATAAAATACCCACAAGCTAGGATAATTTATAAAAATTTTTTAGAAATTGAAAAGGCAGTTTTAGATGATGAAGTTGATGCGGGAGTTTTAATCCATGAAAGCATTTTAGAATTTGATAAAAATTTATGCGTTGAAGCTGAACTTTGGGATATATGGCAAGAATTAGCAAAAGAAGATTTGCCTTTGCCTTTAGGTGGCATGGCACTTAGAAGATCTTTGCCTTTAAATGATGCTATAGCTATAGAAAAGGATTTAATAAAAGCTGTAAAATTAGCCCATTATAATAAAAAAATTCTAGCCCCTATGCTAATGGAAAGAAATTTAATACGCGTTGATGAACAAAAATTAGACAAATATCTAAATTTATATGCTAATGAAAATTCTATACAAATGAATGATCAACAATACAAAGGCATTGATAAGCTTTTTGAACTAGGTTTTAATCATGGTTTTTATGAAAAATTAATCAAAAGCAAGGATTATCTTATACCAAGTGAGTATGAAGAATTTAGAAATTCTTGATAGAATTTTAATTTTAAGGAGAAAAGATGGAGAGTACTTTAGTAGCTTTAGGTGTTCAAACTTTTAAAATCACGCTTATGCTTTCTTTGCCTATGCTTTTAGCAGGGCTTATTGCAGGGCTTATCATAAGTATTTTTCAAGCTGTAACACAGATTAACGAAGCTACACTTTCTTTTGTGCCAAAAATTTTACTCGTTGTTGTGGTTATAGTATTTTTGATGCCTTGGATGGTAAGTTCTATGATAGATTTTACCACTAATATACTTAATCAAATCCCAAGTTTTATACGATGATTATTGATTTTTCCAAGTATTCTTCTGTGCGTATAGGAGGAAAATTTGAAGTAGAAGTGCTTGAAGAATTTTGCGAATTTGATGGTTTTTTAATAGGTGGAGCCAATAATCTTTTAATCTCACCCAAGGCCAAAAAACTTGGGATTTTAGGAAAAAAATTTGATTATATCCATATTTTAGATCAAAATGAAAAAGGTATGTTTTTAGAAATAGGCTCAATGTGTAAATCTTTTAAAATTTATCAATTTAGCAAAGAAAATAATCTCAAAGGTTTTGAATTTTTAAAAAGCATACCTGGGACTTTGGGCGGAATTTTAAAAATGAATGCGGGCTTAAAAGATGAGGATATTAGTAAAAATTTAATTAGCATTCAAACTTATAATAAAGAAATTTTAAAACAAGAAATAGCCTTTGCTTATAGGTTTAATCCTATCAAAGAAACGATGTTTAGCGCGAGATTTTTTTTAGAATATGGTTTTGATTTAGCAAAAGTTGCAATTTTTGATAATGCAAGAAAAAATCAACCCAAAGGTGCTAGCTTTGGCTCGGTTTTTAAAAATCCTAAAAATGATCATGCAGGAAGGCTTATCCAAGCTGTTGGTTTAAAAGGTTTTAGCAAAAACGATGCAATGTTTAGCAATATCCATGCAAATTTTTTAATCAATAAAAAAAATGCGAGTTTTGAAGATGCTTTATTTTTGATAGAACTTGCCAAAAAAAGAGTATTTGAAGAATTTGGGTTAAATTTAGAAGAAGAAGTGGTGATTATATAGTATTTTTTATATCATCATATAAAATATTTGCTATATCTTTTATGAGTTCTTGATAAGATTTATATTTATCTTTAGCACTAAATGAACTTGAAATATTAAGAATTTTATGATCTTTTAACTTACTAGTTTTGGCATTATAAATTTTATACTCTATATGAGCTTTAACATCAAAATTAGAAAAAAACAAAAAATTTTGTTGATTTGCTTGTATGTTTTTTAAGTCTAGTAAAATAATGAAATTTGCTTTTTTAAAATGATTAAATTCTAAAAATTCTTCTGCATTAATGAAATTTTTATCAGCTTGTAAGATATTTTGACTATTGATATAGCTTTGATTTTCTTTTTGACTAAGCAAGGTGAAATTATTTTGTTTATTAATGATAGAGCTTAGTTCTTTTAAAGTGTCTTTAGCCATTGTTTTTGCGTTTATTTTTAGATTAGAAAAATAAAAATTATATTCTTTTTCATAACTTGGAATCAAAGCAAGAGTATAAATTTCAGAAAGCTTGTTGTAGTTTATGTTTTGGTTAAGATTAATAATATGAAAATCATCGTTATTTTGCATTTTAATAATTTTTTTATTTGCAAAAGAACTAGCATAAATAGCACTTAAAAAACATAAAAATACTAAAAATACTCTCATTAAAAACCTTTTAGTTTAAATTCGGTTTTAGCAAAGGCTATAAAGCTTGGAAGTTTAAAATCCATAGTATTGTAATCTAAAGAGTTTTGGTTAAAATCATATAAAATTCCACCATTTTGTTTGACTAAAAAATCTCCTGCAGCTATATCCCAAGCTTTAGGACCACCAAAACGAGGATAAATTCCAGCTTTTGCTTCTAATAAATATACAAATTTTAAAGCAGAAGAAACTTTGATTCCTTCAAGATGATTTTCTAAGAAGAAATTTTCGTTATTGTCGTGATTTTTGGAATATAATGCTATATTTTTTACCTTTTCGTATTCTTTTAAATCAATATTTAAAATTTTATCATTTTTATAAACTTTTGTATAAGTATGAGCATAATAAGTTGTATTATTTTCTACATCATTAATGAGTGAAAGTATAGGTGTGTTTTTATGAATTAATGCTATTAAAACACAATATTCTTTATCTTTTTTTGCATAAGATTTAGTTCCATCTAGTGGATCAATAAGCCAAAAATACTCTAAATTTTTTCTTTTTTCATAAGAGAGTATGTTTTCTTCTGAACATATAGCTATATCACTTGATGCTAAAATTTCACTAATGGCCTCATTTGATTTTAAATCAGCTAAACCCACTAAAGAATCATCATCCTTAAGCCACAAAGTATTTTTATCTTTATATGAAAGCAATACCTTAGAGGCTTCTTTGCTTGCTTTTAATGCTAGTTCTAAAAATAAATCTAAATTTTTCATAGAAAAATTATATCAAGAGAAAACAAATACTTAGCAGGATTGTTTTTTGCCAAGATTATTAATGAATTTAATCAAACTAATGGCCAAAATTGCTTCTGCTAATGCAGTAAGAACTAAACCTGAGTATATGTTTTGTGAGATGATATTAGTTTGATAAGAAAGCGTTGCAATAGCAATGAGTAAGGTTAAAGGCATAGAATGGCTTAAGCCAAATAAAAAGGTATTTTTTATACCGCCTAAATGATTTAAAAATACTAAAGCAGAAAAAATTCTTAGCACTATCATGAAAGTAGTTAATGAAAATGCTATGATTAAAACTTCAGGATCTAAAAGCATTTTAAGTTTAAAGCTTGAGCCTATATAGATAAAAAATATAGGAATTAAAAAGCCATAACCAAAGCTAGAAAGTTTATGCTCTAAATCCTTTTTATGATCAAAAAATGTAGCTATAAATGAACCTGCTATAAAAGCACCAAGCGCAACTTCAAGTTTAAAATAAATCATAATCGCCACTATAGCTATAAAAATAGCCATACAAAATCTTATATCTTTTTCATTTTGATCTTGCCAAGGCATTAGTATGGTTTTAAGTTGCGGATACCACCAAAAAAGCACTTCTAAAAATTTAAATCCAAAAATACAAAGAGCTAAAAAACTAACTAAATAAAATAAATTTTGTGTTAGTGAAAAAATATCTGCACCTTGACCTAAAAAAGCCGCAGTGATAGTGAGCAATACTATGCTAACAACTTCTGCTAAGGTAGCAACTATCATAGATATATTAAGCCACTCACAATTTTTTCCAAAATCCCTATAAAGAGTAGAAAGTAAGCCCACACTCATAACTGGTATAATAATAGCAAAAACATAAGAAATATCAACTATTTCTACTGCTAAAACACTAAAAGCATATAAAAGCACAATATAAATCATCGCTCTTTGGAGCAGACTTTTTTCTGTGTTTAAAAATGTTTTTAGATTAATCTCCATACCCGCTATAAACATTAAATAATAAAATCCAGCATTAGCTAGAAGTTTGAAATTTTCACTCTCTCCGATAAATCCTAAAAATCCTATAAAAGATCCAAGCATGATTTCTGTGGCCGAAAGAGGAAGTTTTAAAAATTTTGCTATATAAGGCGAAGCAAGCAAACAGCTTGCTACAACAAGCAAAATTTTTAAATCAATTATAGCTTGATTATCAATGGCATGAGCTAGCAAAAGTAAATCCCATTTGCTTTAATTTTTCTATATCATTGCTTGGCTTTTCGCCTTTTGTGGTTAAATAATCACCCACCACTATAGCTTTAGCTCCTGCATCAAAAATTTCATATTGTCTTTGTTTAAGCACAACTTCTCTACCACCTGCTACCATTATAAAAGTTTCTGGTAAATCTTTTGCACTATCTTTTATGATTTGCAATGCTTCATCAGCACTTAATAAAGGTTGTTTTAAATTTAAATTCTCATTTGGTATAAAAAAATTTATAGGAGAAGAAAAAGGCTTTAATTCTTGCAAACTTTTTCTAAGACTTATTCTATCTTCATAACTTTCACCAAGACCATAAATTCCACCACAACAAAGCATTAAGCCTGCTTCTTTTGCATTTAAATTTGTATTAAATCTATCTTCCCAAGTATGAGTAGAGCAAATTTTATCAAAATACTCTTTTGAAGTTTCAAGATTATGATTATAAGAAAAAATTCCAGCCTTTTTAAGCTCTTTTAATTGTTCAACGCTAGCATTGCCATTACAAGCTATTAATAACAAATCGCCTACTTCTTTTTGTATAGCATAACTTGCTTTGCAAACATATTCTAATTTTTCATCATCTAAACCAAAACCAGCACTTACTAAACAAAAACCTAAAGCATGATTTTTTTTAGCTATTTTTGCTTCATTTACTATATCTTCTATTTTTTTGTTTTTGTATTTTGCTATATTTGTTTTTACATGAGCACTTTGTGTGCAGTATTTACAATCTTCACTACATCCACCACTTGCTATATTACAAATAGCACAAAGCATTATCTCCATTAAATTTCCTTTTTGATCTTACATTTTAAGCACTCTAAAAATGTGCCTTTTTTTAATTCTTTTATTATTAAATTTTCTCCACACTCTTCACATTTTTCTTTACTTGGTTTATATTTGCTTACAAAATTACATTTTGGATAAGCACTACATCCATAGAATTTTCCTCTTTTAGAAAATCTTTCTACTACTTCACCTTTTTTACATTCTGGACAAATTAAACCTATTGAATTTATTTGTTTAATTTGAGTTTTTTCTTCATTTTTATTTTCTTGTTTTAAATTTCTTGAATATTTACATTTTGGAAAATTCAAACACGCTATAAATTCTCCATATCTTCCTTTTCTTATAGCAAGCTCACCACCACAATCAGGGCATTTTTCATCTATCTTAGTAATAGTTTTTTGACTTTTTATATTTGCCTTTCCTTCATCTATTTTTCTTATAAAAGGATAATAAAATTTAGCTAAGATCTCTTGCCAATTAGCTTTGTTTAAAGCTATATCATCTAAAGTATTTTCTAATTTTGAAGTAAATTCACTATCTACTATATCATAAAAATTTTTTTCTAAAACATCACTTACCACAAAAGCTATATCAGTAGGTATTAATTGTTTTTTATCTATTTTTACATAATCTCTACTTGTAAGTATAGAAATAGTAGGTGCATAAGTTGAAGGTCTTCCTATACCTAAACTTTCAAGTTTTTTTATTAAAGAAGCTTCAGAATATCTTGATGGTGGCTCAGTAAAATGAGAATTTAACTCTAAATTTTGAATTTTTAACTCATCATTTATATTTAAATTTGGCAAAATTTTATCTTTATCCATATCTCCATAAACTTTATAATAACCATCAAATTTTATTTTTCTACCGCTTAATTTAAATACAGCTTTTTCATTGCTAATATAAATATTTTGAATTTGTGATATAGCAGGATTCATTTGACACGCTAAAAAACGATTATATATCAAAGTATAAAGCTTTAGCTCATCTTTATCTAAAAATTTAGCAGCAATTTGTGGAGTAAAGCTTACATCACTTACTCTTATGGCTTCGTGTGCTTCTTGAGCACCTTTGCTTTTTGTGGTATAAACATTTGCTTTTTGTGGTATATATTCTTTTCCATAATTTTTATTTATAAAAGCTCTTGCACTTTCTACGGCTTCTTTTGCTAAATTTAAGCTATCAGTTCTCATATAAGTAATAACACCCATTACGCCTTTATTTGTATTTACACCTTCGTATAATTTTTGAGCTATCATCATAGTTTTTTTAGGATTAAATCCTAAATTACTACTAGCACTTTGTTGTAAAGTAGAAGTCATAAAAGGTGGTGGTGGAGCTATTTTTCTTTCTTTGCTTTCTATATCTATAACAAAAAATTTACTATCTTTACAATTATCATATATAAGCTTTGCTCTATCTTTGTTTGTTATGCTCAATTTTTCTATTTTTTGTTTATCAAATTCTACTAATTCAGCTTCTAAATCTTTATTAAAAGTTAAATCTATACTAAAATATTCTAAAGGCACAAAAGCTTTTATCTCTTTTTCTCTATCTACTATTATTTTTAATGCCGCGCTTTGAACACGACCTGCGCTAAGACCGCGTTGGATTTTTTGACCTAAAAGTGGGCTTAATTTATATCCTACAATGCGATCTAATAAGCGTCTAGTTTGTTGAGCATTTACGCTATTTATATCAAGTTTTCTTGGATTATTTAAAGCATTTTCTATAGCTGATTTTGTAATTTCGTGAAAAACTATTCTAGGTAATGAATTTTCATCTTTATTTATGGCTTTTGCTATATGATAAGCTATGGCTTCACCTTCACGATCTTCATCGGTTGCTAGATAAATTTGCTTTGCGTTTTTTGCTTTTTCTTTTAGTTCTTTCACTAAAGCGCTGTGATCTTTGCTAATTCTATATTCTGGTATAAATTCATCATTTTCTATTTTTATACCAAAACTACTTTTTGGCAAATCTCTAATATGTCCTTTAGATGCCATTACTTCATAATCTTTGCCTAAAAAATTTGCTATTGTTTTTGCTTTTGCTGGTGATTCTACTATTATTAAGTTTTTTTTCATTTATTTCCTTAAGGGTTAGCTTAATGAAAGTGTATAAAAAAAAATTAAATTTTTTGCTTATAAATTGAAGAAAGCTCACTAAAAAAGTGAGCTTAGGAATTCGTAAGTAAACTACTGAAGTAATCTTAATACATTTTGAGAAGCTGCATTTGCTTGAGCCATAGCATAAGATCCACTTTGAGCTAAGATATTAGCTTTAGAGTAGTTTGCACTTTCGCTTGCAAAGTCAACATCTCTAATTTGAGATTCAGCAGCTTTAACATTAACTTGAGTTACGCTAATGTTGTTGATTGTTGATGTGATTTGATTTTGTGTAGCACCGATATTTGCTCTGATGGTGTCAAGATTTGCTATAGCAGTATCAGCTATATCCATAACAGCCATAGCACCTTGTAAGGTAGTAACACCAGCTGTTTGCTTGCTTCCAGCTAAGGCAGCGGTTGTCATAGCATTAAAGCCCATAGCAGAAGCTATATCAGCTGAAATTTGTCCTTTGACTGATTCTAAATTAACAGTTGCTTCAGCTGTAGTTGCGCTGCTTCCTACACCTAACTTAGAAGCGTTAGTACCAGAAATAATAATATCACTACCATCATTTTTTACTAAAGATAATCTTCCATAATTCATAGAAGCTACTTTTCCAGTTAAACCACTACCTAAAGTTCCGCCAAGTTCTATACCTCTGCCATCGGCTGAATTAAGAACTAATTGACCATTTACTATAGAAGCTTCAACACCTGTGGTATCTTTTTTAGCATTGATAGCTGAAACTAATGCTCCTTCTTTATCATTTGCTTTGTAATTTACTTTACCAATGATAACACCATTGATTGAAAAATTATCACTTGTAGTTCCACTAGCTGTTATAGCTCCAGATGATATAGTTTGAACATGAGCTGTAGCTCTAACTCCTGTAATATCAGAAGATTTATTAATCTCTGCAGCTAAAGCACCAAGTCCTGTTCCAGCACTTGTAGAAATTATAACACCTTGAATTTTATAATCATTCACGCCATCATAATTTTTAATGGTAATACTTGCATCACCGCTAGAACCCGTGATTCTTGTACCTGTTTCAAAGCGTGTTTGTCCAATTTTTGCTGAGTTTGTTGCACCTATAGTAGCATTAACTGTTTGATTTGCTTTATCTCCAATTTGAAATTTTTGGTTAGAAAAAGAACCACTTAAAAGTTGCTTACCATTATAAGAAGTAGTATTTGCGATGTTATCAAGTTCTTCCATAAGTTTATTAATCTCACCTTGAATCATCGCTCTAGTTTTTGCAGTTTGTCCATCTTGAGCTGCTTGAGTAGCTTTAACCTTAATGGTATCTAGTATTTTCAATTGCTCATCCATAGCTTTATCAGCTATTTGAAGCATGCTATTTGCATCGTTTGCATTGTTAATAGCTTGACCTAAAGAATTAGCTTGAGTTTTTAAAGAATCAGCAATTGCTAAGCCAGAAGCATCGTCTGCTGCTGAATTTATTCTTAAACCTGAACTAAGTCTTGCTAAAGAGCTATCAAGGTTTCTTGAATTTAAACCAGCGTTTACTTGAGCATTTAAAGATGCTACATTTGTGTTAATACGAAATCCCATTTTAAATCCTTTTAAATATATTCGACACCGTCATGCTGTCGTTAAAAACCATATCGGAAGGGTGATAAAAAAATTTATATTTATTTTGAAAAAAATATTTTAATTTTTTGGAACACTATTTGCTTTTAATGACTTAAGCAATATTTTGAAAGGATTTAAAATGGGTTTTAGAATAAACACCAACATAGGTGCAATGAATGCACACGCAAATTCAACTATTACAGCTAGAGAATTAGATAAATCTCTAGGAAGATTAAGTTCAGGTTTGAGAATAAATTCAGCAGCAGACGATGCTTCTGGTATGGCAATAGCTGATTCTTTAAGAAATCAAGCAGCTTCTTTAGGTCAAGCAATTAATAATGGTAATGACGCTATAGGTATTTTACAAACTGCTGATAAAGCTATGGATGAGCAATTGAAAATACTAGATACCATTAAAGTTAAAGCTACTCAAGCAGCTCAAGATGGACAAACTACAAAAACTAGAATTATGATACAGAATGAAATCAATCGTCTTATGGAAGAACTTGATAACATCGCAAATACTACTAGTTTTAATGGTAAGCAGCTTTTAAGTGGAAATTTTGTTAATCAAGAATTTCAAATAGGTGCTCAATCAAACCAAACTGTGCATGCAACCATAGGGCCAACTCAATCAAGTAAAATAGGTCATACTCGTTTTGAAACTGGTGTTAGAGTTACAGCTGCAACAACTGCTAATTTGGTTTTAAAATCATATGATGGTGTAAATGATTATAAGTTCCAAAGTGTTCCTATTTCTCATAGCGTTGGAACAGGGTTAGGTGCTTTAGCTGATGAGATAAATAAAGTAGCAGATAAAACAGGTGTTAGAGCAACAGCTGTGGTTCAAACTATTTCTAGTGGAGCTTTAAAGGCTGGAACAACAGGGGCTGATTTTTCAATTAATGGGGTTGTTATAGGCAAAGTTGAGGTTAAACCAGGTGATAAAGATGGTGCATTAGCAGCAGCTATTAATGCTAAAAAAGATACAACTGGTATAGAAGCTTCTGTGGTAGATGGAAAACTCATTTTAAATTCAGCTGATGGTAGGGGTATAGTTCTTGGAGGATCATTAGGAACAGCCTTAAGTGGAGTTGTAGCTTCTGCAAATTATGGAAGATTATCATTAGTAAAAAATGATGGTAGAGATATTTTATTATCTGGAACAGATATATCTATAATTGGACTTGGAACAAATGTTGCAATGGCTGAAGCTACAGCTAATTTAGAAGCTATTAAAGGACAAATTTCAGCTGATATAGCTTCTGCTATGGGCTTTAATGCTATGAGTACAGCTGATAATATAAATACTCCAAAAAGCGCAGGTGTTACGACTCTTAGAGGTGCAATGGCTGTTATGGACTTAGCAGATAGTGCTATAACATCTCTTGATACAATTAGAGCAGACATTGGTGCGGTGCAAAATCAAATTGTATCAACTATAAACAATATCAGCGTAACTCAAGTAAATATAAAATCAGCAGAATCAACTATAAGAGATGTAGACTTTGCAGCTGAAAGTGCAAATTTCTCTAAATATAACATTTTAGCACAAAGTGGTTCATATGCTATGAGTCAAGCAAATGCAGTTCAGCAAAATGTATTAAAACTTTTACAATAATTAAAGCCCTTTTAGATAAGGGCTTTTAAATTACTATTTTTTAAAGCTTGATTTTGTATAGATAAAAAACTAATAAAATTTTCCAACCAATTTTTGTTTGCTTTTAACCATTGCATATTCTTTATATTTTTGTCTTCTTCGTTTTTAATTGACATTGTAAAAATGATTGCTAATTCACTTTCAAGATGAAAAAATAGAGGCTCAAATAATTCACTTTTTACAAAAGAATTTTTATAGACTCTGATTTTAAAAGAATCTATTTTTTTAATTAGTGATGTAATTTTTCTTTGTGTTTTTTCTTCTAATAAAATATTTGTTTGGAGTAGTAATTCTTCGCCTTTGTGAATATACTTTTGAAGTATTTTTAATTGTTTATCAATAGTCAAATTAATTTTTATAGCACTTTTTTGTAATTGCTTTTTGTTTTTATTTGGAAAATTAAAATAAGATTTATCTTTTTTTAGAAATTCATTACAAATTTTGGAAAAACTAATCTCTAGTGCACCTTCTATTCTAGCACCACCTTCTGTGGCATTAAATGTTTTTATACCTAAAGGAGATGTTAAAGCTATATCTTTTTCAAAACTTTCTTTAAAAATATTCCAAAATTTATTAGTTTCAACTTTACCATTACCACCATAAGCTGTCACAAACAATCCTTCTTTTCTATTTTTTTCAAAATTTTCACCATGTAAATACTCTTTAGGATGTGAATTTCCATCTTTACCATAAGCTAAATCTTGTCCTATTAAAATGATATTTTTATGTTCTAATTTAACAGCTAAATCATAAGCCATATTAGCTACACTTAAACCACTTCCTAAATAACCATAATCATTCATATTTAAAGCTTTAGAAAATGGTAGCGGTCTATGAACTAACATAAAAGATTTGTTGGTTTTTTTTAAAGTATCAATAACGCTTTTGTGTGCTACACTGGCTATAACAAATAGTATATCTTTATCAAATTCTTTATTGTTTTGTTCAAAACATTGATAAACTCTATTGTGTCTTTCTAGTGCTAACACATAATCAGGTTTTATATTATACTTGGCTAATATAGGATAAGCACTATCAGCACATATAATACTAGCTTTATTAGCATATTCTTTTAATAAAGGTAATTGTTTAATCAAAGATGGACCAGTAGAAACTATAATAGCATTTTCATTTTTACCTTTTCTTTGTTTTAATAAATCTTTTAAACTAGGATTGACTAGTTGATCAGGTAGATTATGTAGAAGTTGGGTGATGCCTTCAAAGGAATCTAAGGGTGAATTTCCTTTGATATCTGTAATATATTTTATTGTTTTTATCATTAAAGTATTAATTTCTAAAATATTATTTTTATAGTATTTAAAATAATAATTAGCAAGTGAGTGTAAATTATAAAGTTTTAATAAAGTGTTAACTCCTTTTTGATTTAAAAAATATAAGAGTGCATTAAAATTTATTGTATAAAACAATATTATTTTTTCATTTTTTATTTCTTCACTTAAATCTAAATAATGAAATACTAAATATATAATTTCTAATTCTTCCTCAAAGATAATTATATGATTTCTTAAAGGGTTTGAAAGTAAAGCTTTGTATAAAATTCCATTACCTAACCCATAAAAAAATAAAATAGGATATCTTAAGTATTCTCCATTAAAAAGTTTTAAATTTTCATCTAATTCTTCTAAAGGATTTTTATAAATAAATTCTTTTCTTTTTTTATCAAAAATATTTATATCTATATTATCATTACTTCCTTGAAAAAGTTCAAATTGCTTACATTCTTTTAATTCTCTTAGTTTTAAAGCCAAAGGTTGATCTTTTTCAAATAATGCTTGAGTGTTTTTTAAAAAAAGTTCATTCATGGATTTACCTTGCTAATTGAAAAAGTTCTATTGAGTTATCTTTTATAGTTGTATCAAATACATAAAAAAGATGTAAAAGTGTTTTAAATGTTTCTTCATATTCATTTAAGAGTTCTTTTAAAATTTCATTTTGCTCATTTTTGTTTTTTGGATTTTTACATAAAATTGCATTAACTCTTAATTCGTGATGATATAAAATGTGTGGATAAAGTTCATACGCTCCATTTGATTTTTTATAAAGTTGTTTTTTAAAACTATCAATTTGCTTTAAGAGTGATTTTGCTTTAAGAGTTTTATTTGCTGTGCTAATTTTTACTAGAATATTTTTTAGTTTTTTTATGTTGTTTTGATTGATAATGAGCATACTTTCTATATTTTTTTTAGATTTTTTTAGATTACTTCCTATTTTTGATTGGGTTATTTTAAGAGGCTTTAAGTTTGATTTTTGAAAAATTAACAATTCCTCACAAATTTCTTTAAATGGTTTTTCTATAGCGCCTTCTATTCTAGCACCACCTTCTGTGGCATTAAATGTTTTTATACCTTTTGTATTTTTGTATATCGCAATATCTTTTTCAAAAATTTCTTTAAAAATATTCCACCATTTATTAGTTTCGACTTTACCATTACCACCATAAGCTGTCACAAACAATCCTTCTTTTCTATCGTTTTCAAAGTTTGACTTGTAATGGTATTCTTTAGGATGTGAATTTCCATCTTCACCATAAGCTAAATCTTGTCCTATTAAAATGATATTTTTATGTTCTAATTTAACAGCTAATTCATAAGCCATATTAGCTACACTCATTCCACCACCTAAATAGCCATAATCATCCATATTTAAACTTTGAGCAAAAGGTAAGGGTCTGTGAACCAAAATAAAGTTTCTATTGTTTCTCTTTAAATATTCTATAGTTTTTGGAAAGACTAAACTTACTAAAACAAATAATATATCTTTATCAAAATCACCAAAATCATTATTGAAAAATTCAGAAGTTTTTTCTACTCTTTCTAAAGATAACACATAATCAGGTTTTATATTATACTTGGCTAATATAGGATAAGCACTATCAGCACATATAATACTAGCTTTATTAGCATATTCTTTTAATAAAGGTAATTGTTTAATCAAAGATGGACCAGTAGAAACTATAATAGCATTTTCATTTTTACCTTTTCTTTGTTTTAATAAATCTTTTAAACTAGGATTGGTAACAAGAGGGACTAAATTTCTAATGAGCTGAGTAATGCCTTGTAAAGAATCACTTGGTGCATTTCCATTTTTAGTATGGTTGCTTTTTATAGCTTTTATAATAGTTTTATTTATAATTTCTATATCATAAAAATTATAAAAACTACTATGAATAAAAAGATTGTAAATCTTATAATAATTTTTTATTGTTGGATAATCCATTAGTGTATCAATTTGAGCAAATGTAGTTAAATGTATATAAAACAAAATCACTTTTTCATTTTTTATTTCTTCACTTAAATCTAAATAATGAAATACTAAATATATAATTTCTAATTCTTCCTCAAAGATAATTATATGATTTATTAAAGGGTTTGAAAGTAAAGCTTTGTATAAAATTCCATTACCTAACCCATAAAAAAATAAAATAGGATATCTTAAGTATTCTCCATTAAAAAGTTTTAAATTTTCATCTAATTCTTCTAAAGGATTTTTATAAATAAATTCTTTTCTTTTTTTATCAAAAATATTTATATCTAAATTATCATTACTTCCTTGAAAAAGTTCAAATTGCTTACATTCTTTTAATTCTCTTAGTTTTAAAGCCAAAGGTTGATCTTTTTCAAATAATGCTTGAGTGTTTTTTAAAAAAAGTTCATTCATAAAAATCCTTAGAAATCAAAGTTTGTATATCGGCTATAGTTTGATTTATTATAAAATATTGTGTTTGGATGAGATTTGTTATTTCTTGAATATGCCTTTCATGATTAAGTATATAGCTAAGTTGGTTTATTTTTTCTTTTATTGCATTTCCTGTATCAATACATTCAAGTTTGACAAAATTACATTCATTTGTATACATGTAACTTAATAAAATCGTAGAAAAATATTTGCTTGATAAAATCCCATCTTTATATAATTTTATTTCATTTTTTAAATTTAAGATTTGATTAAAATCAATTAAATTTAAGCTTTCTTCTAGATTTAGATGACTTGGTAGATTGTTTATAATTAAAGAAATGTTTTGAATTTTTAAAAAAAGTTCTTGAGAGTTATTTAAAATTTTTAAAGCTTTTTGATTGATTTTTTCAAAGTGTATTAATGCTTTTTTTAAATTTTGGTAAATATCTTTTTTGTTTGGAGATGAAAGTTTTTCAAAACTTTTAGTATATTCTTTGTTAATTATACTTTCACAAATTTCTTTAAATGGTTTTTCTATGGTTCCTTCTATCCTTGCACCGCCTTCAGTAGCGTTATATGTAGTAATAAAATTTTTATTTTGAGTTATGTCGTATTCATATTTTTCTTTATAAAGCATCCATGCTGCATGAGTATAAATTTCGCTTTTTCCACCATAACCGAGTGTTTTTATATATTCATAGCGTGAAGAATCTAAATTTGTTCCATGTAAAAATTCATTTGGATGAGAATTTCCATCTTTGCCAAAAGCAAGATCTTGTCCTATTAAAATGATATTTTCATATTCTAAAGAAACAGCAAAATTATATGCTAAATTTGCTACAGAATTAAAACTTAAATCACAATAACCATAATCATCAAATTGAAAGCTAGAAGCAAAAGAATTCATAGAAAATATAATCATATATGATCTGTTATTTTTTTCTAAATTTTGTATAGTTTGAGGATTTGTAGTATCTGATAAAATAAATAATATATTTTTGTCAAATTCTCCAAAATTATTATCAAAAAATTTCCAAGAACCGAGTTTTTTCTCTTTCCCATTAATCATATCCTTTTCTATGCAAAAAACATAATCAGGCTTAATACCATATTTATGTAAGATGGTGTAAGATCCATCGACACAAAAAACACTAACTTTATCTTGAATTTCTTTTAACAATGGAAGTTGTTTTATTAAGCTTGGTCCACTCGCTACAATAACGGCATTTTTTTCTTTAGCCTTATGTTTGTTTAAAAGTTCTTTTACACTAGGATGAGTTAAGGTTTTAGGAAGATTTTTGCAAAAATGTTTTATATAAACTTCACATTCTTGACTAGATTGTAAGGCATTATAAATACTTTTTATGGCTTTTTGCATGCAATCTTGGATAGACTTTGAAAAAAGAGAATCTTTATAATTCAATATAGAAGTTATTTGACTATAAAACATAAAGTTATTGTTTAAAAAAAGTTCTTTGGCTTTGTTAAAGTCAAAGTCATTTGCATCAAATAAGATTAACCTTTTCTCTTTTAGTGGATTAGAAATATTATAAGTTTGTAAAATTTGATAAATAATATTTAAATCATCTTCAAAAACAACAAGGTATTTTAGATTTTTATTATCAAAGATATTTTGGATATATTCCCCTAAACCATATATAAATAATATAGGATGATTTTTGTAATTTACATTTAGCAAATTTATGAAATAATTTTTTGAATTTATGAGAGATTGATTTTTGTGTTTTAATTTTGTAAGTTTTAACTTAAGACTTTTTTCTAGATAATATAAATTATTTTCAAAGAAATTCATCATAACTCTTTTCTAGGTTTTCTGATAGAATTTTAAGATATTGTAGAAGTATCTCAATCCAAGAATCATGTGCTAATAACCAATTTATCATACGATTTTTCTTATCATTTTGCGTAAGAGCGCTAGTGAGTGTAATTTTGGCTAGTTTTAGTTCAATATTTTTTAATGCAGGATTTAAAACTTCTCCAAGTTCAACTATACTTTCTGTTTTGTTTTTAATTTCATGAAGTTTTTCATTGATCTCCAAAATAGTTTTAAAATTCAAATCTTGTAAATTATTAGTTTGCTGAATATTTTGCAATATCATTTTAAATTCAATTTCAAAATTCTGTGTTAAATCTAAGAGTTGATTAATTTTAGATTTTTTATGGGTAATTTGCTTTTTTAAATTTTCCCATTTTTCTTCCAAATTTTGTTTTTTATGGTATTTTTTTACCATTTGAGTTTGTTTTTTATCTTCTTTTAACAATTCCTCGCAAATTTCTTTAAATGGTTTTTCTATAGCGCCTTCTATTCTAGCGCCACCTTCTGTGGCATTAAATGTTTTTATACCTAAAGGAGATGTTAAAGCTATATCTTTTTCAAAACTTTCTTTAAAAATATTCCAAAATTTATTAGTTTCGACTTTACCATTACCACCATAAGCTGTCACAAACAATCCTTCTTTTCTATCGTTTTCAAAGTTTGACTTGTAATGGTATTCTTTAGGATGTGAATTTCCATCTTCACCATAAGCTAAATCTTGTCCTATTAAAATGATATTTTTATGTTCTAATTTAACAGCTAATTCATAAGCCATATTAGCTACACTCATTCCACCACCTAAATAGCCATAATCATCCATATTTAAACTTTGAGCAAAAGGTAAGGGTCTGTGAACCAAAATAAAGTTTCTATTGTTTCTCTTTAAATATTCTATAGTTTTTGGAAAGACTAAACTTACTAAAACAAATAATATATCTTTATCAAAATCACCAAAATCATTATTGAAAAATTCAGAAGTTTTTTCTACTCTTTCTAAAGATAACACATAATCAGGTTTTATATTATACTTGGCTAATATAGGATAAGCACTATCAGCACATATAATACTAGCTTTATTAGCATATTCTTTTAATAAAGGTAATTGTTTAATCAAAGATGGACCAGTAGAAACTATAATAGCATTTTCATTTTTACCTTTTCTTTGTTTTAATAAATCTTTTAAACTAGGATTGGATAGTTGATCAGGTAGATTATGTAGAAGTTGGGTGATGCCTTGTAAAGAATCTGTTGGATCATTGCCTAATTCTGTAATGAGGATAATACAAAGTTTTTTTAAATCATTTTCTAGTTTTTCTGATCTTGTGGTATTTTCATAGTAAAGACAATGTCTTAGTAATATTGTATTTTGTAAATAATTTCTTACCTGCAATTCTTTTCCTAAAAAAATACTTAAATGATTCTTATCGAATTCATCCATCACATAAAGTCTTTTATTTTTGAGTTCTTCGCTAAAATCTATTAGATGAAAAACTATGTAAAGTACTTCAATATTTGGTTCAAAAACTACTATACTCTTGTGATTTTCATTTTTTAATAAAGCTTTATATAATAAACCATTACCTAAACCATAAAAAAATAACACAGGATATCTTTCGTATTTAGAATAAATTTCACTATATTTATCATCAAAGAATTTTTCAGGATTATCATATAAACTTTGCTTTAGTTCATGATCATATATATTGATATCAAAAGTACTTTTTCCTGCAAATACTTCAAAACGTTCATTTGTTTTTACATCTTCTATCTTATCTGCTAATATAGCATTATATTCTTCTAATGCTCCTAGGTTTTTATTAAAATTTGCTTCGTAGGTGTTCATTGATTTTCTTCTATAAATTTTTTTAATAATATTATGGATTTTTCCATGATTTGTGTTTGTTTTTCTAAGGTATCAATAACTATTTTTAGCCATTCTTCATGTTTAATAAGCCATATAATCATACGAATTTTTTTATCATCTTGAGTATGAGCGCTCATAAGAGAAATTTTAGCTAATTCAAGCTCAGTTTTTGTTAAAGCTACAATAAGTAAATCTGTAAAAATTTCCATTTGTTTATCTTCTAAAAATTCTTTAACTTTATGAATTTCATCATTGGTTTTTAAAACTTTAACAAAATCTATAGTATTCAAATCTATATGATATTTAGTTTGTTCAATAACCTTTAAAATAGGTTTTAATAATTTTTGACACTGATAAATTTTGCTTTTTGCAAATTTGATAAGAGTTAGAATGTTGTTGTAACTTTCTTTAGCTAGTATAACTTGTTCATTTTTTTGTAAACATTGCAAAGGTGAAAAAAGTATTTTATCTTTTATTAAAATCTCTTCGCAAATTTCTTTAAATGGTTTTTCTATGGCACCTTCTATTCTAGCACCACCTTCTGTGGCATTATAAGTTTTTATGCCTTTTTTTGAAGCACTTTTAATATCTAGTTCGTAATTTTGTATATAGCTTTTCCAGGCTATATGGGTGTAAACTTCACCTTCTCCCCCATATGCTAATGTTTTTATATGTTCATATCTATGAGTATCTAATGTTGAATCAAATAAAAAATCCATAGGATGTGAATTTCCATTTTCATCATAAGCTAAATCTTGTCCTATTAAAATGATATTTTTATAATTTAATTGTATAGCCAAGTTATAACCCATTGATGCTACATTTAAACCACTTAAACAGCCAAAATTATCCAATAAATACTTGTGCGTAAATTTATTTGAATTTTTCAAAACTAGTAGATAGTTTCTATTATATTTTTCTAAATATTTAATGGTATTTAAGTGGGCAGAAGCTGTTATAATAAAGGTAATATCTTTATCAAAATCACCAAAATCATTATTAAAAAATTCACTAGATAAATCATTTTGCTCTAAACACATGACATAATCTGGTTTAATGTTATATTTAGCTAAGATGGGATAACTTCCATCAGCACATATAATGTTAGCTTTGTTAGCATATTTTTTGAGCAATGGAAGTTGTTTTATCAAACTTGGTCCACTTGCTACAATAATAGCATTATCATTTTTATCTATTCTTTGCTGTATTAATGTTTTAAATGGTGGTTTTTGTAATATTATTGGCATATTATTTATGGATTGTTGAATATTTTCTAATGAATATATCAATCCTGTATGTCCTTGAGCATTAAAAACATATATTATTTTTTCATTAAGTTTTTTTTCTAGTTTTTCCATATATATTTTATGTTGATCATAATAGGAATTTAAAGATAAAATCTTACTATTATAAAGGTAATTTCTAACAAAAAGTTCTCCCATTAGAAAATTTATAATATCATCCATATCAAAATTATCTGTATAAATCACATAAAGTCTTTTATTTTTGAGTTCTTCGCTAAAATCTATTAGATGAAAAACTATGTAAAGTACTTCAATATTTGGTTCAAAAACTACTATACTCTTGTGGTTTTCATTTTTTAATAAAGCTTTATATAATAAACCATTACCTAAACCATAAAAAAATAACACAGGATATCTTTCGTATTTAGAATAAATTTCACTATATTTATCATCAAAGAATTTTTCAGGATTATCATATAAACTTTGCTTTAGTTCATGATCATATATATTGATATCAAAAGTACTTTTTCCTGCAAATACTTCAAAACGTTCATTTGTTTTTACATCTTCTATCTTATCTGCTAATATAGCATTATATTCTTCTAATGCTCCTAGGTTTTTATTAAAATTTGCTTCGTAGGTGTTCATGAAAACTCTTTTTGTATAATTGTAGCTTGTAATTTTATATGTGGAATGATAAAATCTATCCAATTTTTATGTATTTCTAAGTATTCTTTTCTTTTAGCATATTCTTCATCTATATTATTGGGATTTTTTATGTAGTTACACGCTATTTTGTATTCAAAATGAAAAAATATAGAACGGATTAAATCTAAAAAATAATTTCTAAATTCCTCTTCTTCAAATTTGGCTTTCATTTGATAAATTCTTTGACTTAATGGGTTAAAAATTTCATCTTTAAAATCTTCATTATTTAAACAATATATAATATCTCGTTGCAAGGTTTCGCATTCGTTAGTATAAATTGTTGCTAAAGTTTTTATTTTTTGTAGTTTTTGTGTAAAATCTTTCACTCTCTTTTCTAAATTTATTTTATCTAATCCATTTAGCTTATCAAATTTAGATTTATCTTCTTTTAACAATTCCTCGCAAATTTCTTTAAATGGTTTTTCTATAGCGCCTTCTATTCTAGCGCCACCTTCTGTGGCATTAAATGTTTTTATACCTAAAGGAGATGTTAAAGCTATATCTTTTTCAAAACTTTCTTTAAAAATATTCCAAAATTTATTAGTTTCGACTTTACCATTACCACCATAAGCTGTCACAAACAATCCTTCTTTTCTATCGTTTTCAAAGTTTGACTTGTAATGGTATTCTTTAGGATGTGAATTTCCATCTTCACCATAAGCTAAATCTTGTCCTATTAAAATGATATTTTTATGTTCTAATTTAACAGCTAATTCATAAGCCATATTAGCTACACTCATTCCACCACCTAAATAGCCATAATCATCCATATTTAAACTTTGAGCAAAAGGTAAGGGTCTGTGAACCAAAATAAAGTTTCTATTGTTTCTCTTTAAATATTCTATAGTTTTTGGAAAGACTAAACTTACTAAAACAAATAATATATCTTTATCAAAATCACCAAAATCATTATTGAAAAATTCAGAAGTTTTTTCTACTCTTTCTAAAGATAACACATAATCAGGTTTTATATTATACTTGGCTAATATAGGATAAGCACTATCAGCACATATAATACTAGCTTTATTAGCATATTCTTTTAATAAAGGTAATTGTTTAATCAAAGATGGACCAGTAGAAACTATAATAGCATTTTCATTTTTACCTTTTCTTTGTTTTAATAAATCTTTTAAACTAGGATTGGCTAGTTGATCAGGTAGATTATGTAGAAGTTGGGTGATGCCTTCAAAGGAATCTTCAGATGAATTTCCTTGTTTTGTTACTAAAGATTTTATACTTTCTATACATAAAGAATTGACTTTCATTATTTCTTTTTCATATGTTTCGTAAAATTTAGAAATAAAAAGCAAGTCGTATGTAGTTACAAAAAAATGAATTTTTTCTTGTTCAAAAAAGCGATAAAAAGTTAAAAAATTAACATCTTCGTATAGATAAATTTGTAATCTTTTGTTTTGTATGTCTTGACTAAAATCACTTAAATGCAAAGAAATATATACAAGTTCTATCTCAGGTTCGATGATACATAAATAATCTTTTAAAGGATTTTTTAAAAGTTCATAAATAACTAAACCATTACCTATTCCAAAGAAAATTAGAAAGGGATGTCTTTTATAGTTTTGCTCATAAAAAGATAAATTATCAAAAGTATTTTGTATGCAAAATTCTTTTTTATCATTATCATAAATATCATAATTTTTCTCAATGAGTTCAAATCTTTTGTTGCCTTGAATTTGCAATATTTTATCAGCTAAATTAGAATCAACTTCTTTTAAAGCTTGTAAATTTTTAGAAAAATTAAGTTCAAGTTGCATAAATTTCCTTAGTATTTAGTGTCTATAAGTAAAGCATAAATTATTCCAAAAAATCTTTTTCTTCTAAAGCTTGTCCAAATTCTATATCTTGTTTTGCTTTTTTTCCTAAAATTATAGGTAAAAATTTAGGATGCAAACCAAAGCTTGGTCTAATGCTTTTTATATTATTTTCTGTGAAAACTTCACCTTTTTTTATATCTTTACTAGCATATAAACTTCTTGCAAAATGGCGATTTTTTAGAATTTTTTCATCCACATCTAAATTTTTATTGCCTAAAGCTTGTTCGCTTTGTCGCACCATGAAACACATTTGTTTAAATTCTTCAAAATCAAGGCTAAATTTTGCATCTGCACTATTTAAAGTTTTATCTAATATAAAATGTTTTTCTATTACTCTAGCACCAAGTGCCACTGCTAAACACGGAGCTAAAAAACCTTCGCTATGATCGCTTAGTCCTACTATAGTTTTAAATTTCTCTTGCAAAGTTTTAATGGCATTTAAATTTAAATCACTTATTTTTGAAGGGTAAGCTGAAGTGCATTTTAGTAAAATTAAATTAGAATTATTTTCTTCTTTAAAAATTTTTACAATTTCTTCTAATTCTTCCTCAAATGCTATGCCAGTAGAAACCAAAGTAGGTTTTTGTTCTTTAGCCACAAAACGCACAAAATCATAGTCGTTTATTTCAAATGAAGCGATTTTATACGCAGGTGGATTAAATTGTCTTAAAAAATTTACATCTTTTTTAGAAAAAGGACTAGAAAAGCAAATTAATCCTTCTTTTTTAGCACACTCAAAAAGTTGATCATGCCACTCATAAGGAGTTTTAGCTTCCTCATAAAGTTCATAAAGTTTTCTTCCATGCCACAAACCACCTTCTATAATGAAATCCTTTTTATCTGAATTTAAAGTCAGGCTATCTGGGGTGTAAGTTTGAATTTTTATAGCATCTGCACCAGCTTTTTTAGCTGCTTGGATGGTTTTTAATGCTGTGTTTAAATCATTAGCATGATTAGCAGAAAGTTCTGCTATGATAAACACTTTTTCATTAAGATTAAAATTTTCTATAATCACTTGTGTGCCTTTTTGAAATTTTATATATTATATTATTTTAATTATTAATTATGATTAAAGGTTTATTTAGTAAAATAAATCCTAGTATATAAGTTACTAAGGATTGTGTTATGGATAAAACGCTAGATTATTCTATTTATCATTTTTGTGAGCATATTTTGAAATTAAAAATAGAGCAAACAAATATCATCAAAGGTGAGCTTTATGGAGCTTCGATACCTTTATACTTTAAAGATCAAGAATATAGTTTTTATTTGTTTTTTCAAAAGCAAGTTTTGAATGAAATCGCACAAGTTTTATTGCATGATGAGCTTAAAGAAGATGGTTTAGCAGATTTGGTAAAAGAAATTGCTAATCAAATCGTTGGTTATGCAAAAAAATTACTTAATGATGCCAATGGCAAGGATGAATTTAAGCTAGGTGTTCCTGAGTATTTAGGTCATGTTGAAAAACTTTCTTCGATAAAATTAAAGGCAAAATTTACATATATTATGAAAAATGCTCGTTTTAGAATAGGTTATAAAAAATTATGATTGATGAACATTTAGGTTTATTACAATCTTACGAAGATATTTTAGATATTAGTGTTGATTTTGTAAGTGAGCTTGGAACGACAAATATGAGCGTTAAAGAGCTTTTAAAGCTAGAGATAGGTTCGGTGATTGACCTTGAAAAGCCAGCTGGAGAAAGCGTGGAGCTTTATTTGAATAAAAGAATTTTTGGAAAAGGTGAGGTAATGGTATATGAAAAAAACCTTGCTATTAGGATTAATGAAATTTTAGATTCTAAAACAGTATTGCAGTATTTCAAAAAAGAATTGCAATGAAAATATTTTTTATTTTATTTTTAGCTATACCGCTTTTTGCTGTAAAAATTTTGGATTATAATATCTATCAAAGAGATGATAGAGTAGATATCACTTTTTCTTTTGATCGTCCTTATGATTTGGGTATTACTCAAAAGAAAAAAGATGATATTGTTATTTTTACTTTAAATGCCCAAACCTCAAAAGAAGAGGATAAGGTTTTAAATTCAAACATTATCAAAAAAATAAAAATTTTTTCACAAGATAAAAAAACCTATATAGCACTTACAACTGCAAATAAAGTTGATTTATATGCTGATTCCATTGGAGATAAATTTGGCTTAAGAGTGCGCGCTCAAAAAGAAAATAGTGAAAAGCTAAATACTAAAACTATACAAACTAAGGAAGAGACTTTGCAAGATTATGATTTTACAAATTATATATTAGTAATGTGTGTTTTGATTCTTTTGCTTATCGTTCTTTGGGTGTTGAAAATTTATCTAAAACAAAAACAGCCTTTGGATAGAAATTTTAATTTGATTTTTCAAAGAGCATTAGATAGACATAATCAGTTATTAGTCTTTGAATATGGTGGCAAACGCTATACTATGATCGTAGGAAATTCTAATATCATTTTAGATACCACACAAGCTTTAAATGATAAAAATAATGAATTAGCTACCACTATAAATCCTAAAGAAAAAGATTTTGACTCTTATTTTGAAGAAAACAAACAAAGGCTTCAGAATTTATTGTTAAAACAAAAATAATTAGATTTTTTGATTAAAAGCCAAAATGATAAGCTTTGGTTTTACGATTTTTTTAATTTCATCTATAGAAAAATATACTTGTTTTTTATGAGAAAAAATATATAGAGTATTATTTTTTAAAATAAATTCAAGATTTTCATCACTATCTCTTGCAAGTTTTTTAGCTAAAGCTAGTATGAAATTAAGCCATGAAAGTATATGGTTATTTGGTAATAAATCTTTATAATGCTCCATAATATAAGGAGTTATTTTTTTTCCATTGGTTTTTAATAAAATAGCAATAAGAGCTATTTGAGTATGTGAAAATCCAAAATGAAGTCCATTTAAAACCATATTTGCACCATGTTCGTTTGCAAAATAAAAATTTAATTTTTCACCAATATGTGAAAGTTTGGCAGCGTTTAATAAAATTTGCTTATATTTATAATCCATCTTATGTTCTGGCAAAAAAACATCAAATAATTTATCAGTAAAATGAACACACTTGCTGTTATAGTTAATATCAAAACGATCTTGTAAAGATTTCAAACTAGGATTAAAATTAGGTGGAAATTTGGCATTAAATTTAGAATAATCCAATGTTTCATTTTTTATTTTAATGTATTTTCCAAAAAGACTAGATAAAAAAGCACCTTCTCTAACTCCTACTGCAGAAGTAATGATATTTTTAGCTTTAAGGTATTTTGTTAAAGCTAAAAATATCATACAGCCTTCTTTTATGGTGTCAAAACGATCTTTTTTGATGTTAAAGTCCATTAAATTTTTAGCATTTAGAATTTTTTCTATATGGTTTTTTTCTTTATCTAGGCTATAGCAAAAATTGTGAATCATCTTTAGTGGATAGGAATTTTTTTTCATGATAGAATTAGATATAGCTCTTAAACTACCACCTATAGCTATAATGTGCTCGTTTTGAAATTTCTTTGGAACTTGTTCGAGTGATTTTTGAATAAAAAGTTCTAAAGCATTGAATTTTTTACGATCATAAAAAATTTCTTTAAGTCTTACCGTTCCAAGATCCAAAGAAATACAATCAATTATTTTTCCATCTTTAATAAGACATAATTCTGTTGAGCCACCACCTATATCTATAGTCGTTGCATTTTTTATATCAGATAGTAAATTTAAAGCCGCAAGCCCACCTAAAAATGACTCTGTTTTGCCATTTATGCATTTTATATTTAAGCCTACATTGTGTGAAATTCTTTTTATAAAATCTTTAGAATTTGGAGCGTCTCTTAAAGCAGAAGTACCAACGGCTATGATTTTTCTGCATTTTTCTTTTAAAGCTTTTTCTTTAAAAAATTTTAAAGCCTCTTCGGCTTTTTGCATGGCATGTTCTTGTAGAATTTTGTCGTTATTATAAGCATTTTCCCCAAGTCTAACCTTTTTTTTATACTCATTGCATATAAAAAAGCCATATCTTGATGTTCTTTCAAAAACAACCATGCGAACAGAATTTGATCCAAGATCAATAACCGCTGTTTTTTTTGCCATTAAATATCTTTATTTTTATGTTTTAAGCGTAACTCATCAATACTTTCAACATTATCAGGATCAGGGATAATGCAATCAACAGGACAGGCAACTATACAGGCTGGTTCTGAAAATTCATTGACACATTCTGTGCATAAATCAGGATCTATAACATAAATTGGATCATTATCATAAATTGCTTCATCAGGGCATTCTTCCCTACATGCATCACAAGATATACAATCTCTAGTGATTAAAAGTGACATATTTTTCCTTTGATTTTGATAATAAACAGACTTTATACTATATAAAAACTTATATGTAATTTAAAATATTAAGAAAATTTTTATTTTAGAATGAAAAATCATTCTAAAATAGCTCTAATTTTCTTTTTTAGGAAAGCAAAAACGATAACCTCTACGACGAACTGTTTCAATAGTAGAGATGTTTAAAGGTTTATCCATTTTTTGTCTTATTTGATTGATAGCTACTTCTATAACATTTGGAGTTACAAGCTCAGGTTCTTCCCAGATGGCATCTAAAAGTTGTTCTTTAGATACAATTTGATCAGAATGTCTAGCTAGATGAGTTAATACTTCAAAAGGCTTACCTTTTAATTCTATATCTTTACCTTGAAAAGTGATTTTTTCTTCATCTGGATCAATGATTAAATCATCGATTTTAATTACATTAGTTCCACCAAATCTAAGTCTAGCTTCGATTCTAGCAAGTAAAATGTCAAAGTCTAAAGGTTTTTTTACATAATCATCTGAACCAGCTTTTAAAGCCTTAATTTCGTTTTCTTTATCGTTTTTAGAACAAAGAGTGATTATAGCTGTTCTTGGTGATTTATGCTTGATAACATTAATTAAATCACTAGCATCGTTTCCGCCAATAATCCAATTTGTCAATACTAAATCATAATGTCTAATACCTATAAAATATTCCGCATCTTTAAAATTTTCTGAAGTATCGCTTTGGTAGCCAAATTCTGTAAGTGTGTTTGAAATTGTCTTATTTAGTGTTACTTCATCTTCCACAACTAAAATACGCATTTTATTCCTTTGAAGATAAATTTTAGTGAGAAAGTATAACACAAATTAAGCAAATTTTCAAAATTCTTTAAAATAATTTTAATATTTTTTCATTAAAGTAGCGCCAACCTTTGCATTGTGTATAATTTCTAATTTATAGCAAGTAATATTAATAAATTTTAATTTTTTATGATGTTTTTTTATATTTTTACAGATATATTTTAAAGATTGTTCTATAGTTTTAAATTTCTTTTTTTTGTAGATTTTTTCAATTCTTGAACAAATTTTGGCATAGTCTAAAAATTTTTTGCTTTTAGCTTCTAATTCTATAAAAACTTTTTGTTCTTGAATTCTTTCAAAATCTAAAATTCCTATAATACATTCAAATTCTAAATTTATTTTTATATGACTTTGCATTCTTGCTTTCCAATGATTCTTAGTATATTTGGTATATGTTTATATACTACTATAAAAGCGATGATAAAAATAGGCGCATGCGTATTGATAACAGGCATATCATAATGAAAAATAAAAGAAGTAGTGATTAATGTTGCTAAGGCACAAAGAGAAGCTAAACTTGAAATTTTAAATATTTTTCCTATGATAAACCAAATTAGCAAAGCACATAAAATTTCTAAGGGTAAAAAAACAGCTAAAACACCTGCTCCAGTTGCTATACCTTTACCACCTTCAAATTTTAAATAAGGAGAAAAGCAATGTCCAAATACTGCTAAAACAGCCATTGTCCATAAAATATTTTCATCATAGGATAAATTTTTTGCTATCAAAATGGGTATTATGCCCTTGGCTGCATCTAAGATTATCGTTGCTATAGCGAGTTTTTTAGCAAGTTTTGGATTGGTTGTTTTAATTACTCTTAATACATTAGTCGCACCTATACTTTTACTACCTAATTTTTTAATATCAGTATTGGCAAAAAATTTAGCCAGTAAAAAACCAAATGGTATACCCCCTATAAGATATGCCAAAAGATAAATGATTAAATTTTCCATGTTTAACATCCCTAAAAATATATGAAATAAATTTTTGTTTATAATATCACAAAACACTGAAAATAATATTTAAGAGATATTTTATCTTATAATAATTTTTATTTAAAGATATAATTTTTTTATCTTATTTAAAGAAAATTATAGATATATTTTTAATAAGTTTATTTTAAATAGGCTTTATTTTATCTTATTTTAGGAGTGGATAATGAAAAAAATTTCATTATTAGTAGCATCTTCATTACTAGTTGCATCGACTGCTTTTGCTAATGATAGAGCTTTGCTTGATGAAGCAAAAGCTGCAGGTTTAGCACCTTTACCAAAAGATCAAGCAGGGGTTGAAAAACTTTTAAATGAAATGGGTGTTAAAGCAAGTAAATTTTCAAAAGAAAAAGCTAATCTTGGAAAAAAATTATATTTTGAACCAAGACTTTCAAAAAGTGGTTTAATTTCTTGTAATACCTGTCACAACCTTGGTATGGGCGGAACAGATGGTGTAGCAGCAGCTGTTGGCCATAAATGGACAGCAAATCCGCATCATTTAAATTCACCAACAGTTTATAATTCAGTGTTAAATTCAACGCAATTTTGGGATGGTAGAGCAGGAACTTTAGCCGATCAAGCAAAAGGGCCAATCGAAGCAGAACCTGAAATGGCAACACCAGCAAAATTAGCTGTAGAAAAAATTTCTTCTATGCCTGAGTATGTGAAAGAATTTAAAAAAATATATGGCAATGATGGAGTAACTTTTGACAATATTGCAGATGCAATAGCAACTTTTGAAAGAACGCTTTTGACTCCATCTAAATTTGACAAATTCTTAGAAGGCGATACAAAAGCACTAAGTAAAAAAGAAAAAGAAGGTTTAAAAACTTTTATTGATAAAGGTTGTACAGCTTGCCATACAGGAGTAAATTTAGGTGGTAGTATGCAAGCTTTCCAAGTGGCAGCTAAATATAAATTTGCAAATGTAGGAGATTTTAAAGGCGATGCAAATGGTTTGGTTAAAACTCCAACTTTAAGAAACATTGCAGAAACTGCTCCGTATTTTCATAATGGTGCTATTTGGTCTTTAAAAGATGCAATCAAAGAAATGGGTAGTGTTCAACTTGGTATAGAAATTTCTGATAAAGAAGCAGCTTCTATAGAAACATTCTTAAATGCTTTAACAGGTAAAAAACCAAATATTACTTATCCTCAACTTCCAAAAGCAACTGAAAAAACACCAAAACCAGAGCTTTAATTTAAATTCTTAAGACGCTTTTGCGTCTTAAGCTTACTTTATAAAAAAAATAGTATAATTACAGCTTTTAACCATATTAAGCTTTTTTAAATTTATGTTTTATGCATAATGCTTTATGGTAACTTACCAAAGAAAGGATAGCTTATGTATGCTATTATAAAACATAGCGGAAAGCAGTATAAAGTTAGCGAAAATGATATGCTAAATTTAGATCGCTTTGAAGCTGAAGTAAAATCAAGCATAGAAGTAAGTGAAGTGCTTGCTGTATGCGATAAAGAATTAAAGGTAGGTGCACCTTTTGTAAGTGGTGCAAAGGTTGTTTTAGCAGTGATTGCTCATGGAAAAGACAAAAAAGTTGTGATTTATAAAAAAAGACGCAGAAAAGATTCTAAATTAAAGCGCGGCTTTAGAAGACAATATACTCGTGTTAGAGTTACAAGTATAAAAGCTTAAGGAGTAAAATATGGCACACAAGAAAGGTCAAGGTTCAACTCAGAATAATCGCGATTCTATAGGTCGTCGTCTAGGTGTTAAAAAATTTGGTGGAGAATTTGTTCGTGCTGGTAACATCATCATTCGCCAAAGAGGAACAGCAACTCATGCAGGCAATAATGTAGGTATGGGAAAAGATCATACAATTTTTGCTTTAATTGATGGTTTTGTAAAATTCGAAAGAAAAGATAAAAATAGAAAAAAAGTTTCTGTTTATCCTGCATAAATTTAAGGCTACTTAGTAGCCTTTCTTCTTTAATCTTAAAATAAAAAATTTATAATATTATTTTAAAAATTTATACTTTGGTGATTATATGTTTATAGATAATGTAAAACTTGTTTTAAGTTCAGGAAATGGTGGAAAAGGTGCTGTAAGTTTTCGCCGTGAAAAACATGTGCCACTTGGTGGGCCTGATGGGGGTGATGGTGGAAATGGCGGTGATGTGTATTTTATTTGTGATAATAATACCCATACCCTAGCACATTTTAAAGGCAAAAAAGAACTAAAAGCCCAAAATGGCCAACCGGGTTTAGGGCGTAATAAAAATGGCAAAAGAGGGGAAAGTTTAGAGTTAATCGTTCCTCAAGGCACTCAAGTAATTGACGCACAAAGTGGGGAAGTTTTGCTTGATATGTTAGTAGAAGGCCAAAAAGAACTCTTTTTAAAAGGTGGTAAAGGTGGCCTTGGTAATACCCATTTTAAAAACTCAACCAATCAACGCCCAGATTATGCCCAACCAGGTGTAGCAGGCAAAACCTTAAGCGTGCGTTTAGAGCTAAAACTCATAGCTGATGTTGGGCTTGTTGGCTTTCCAAATGTAGGAAAATCCACGCTTATAAGTGTGGTTTCTAATGCAAAACCTGAAATAGCAAATTATGAATTTACTACCTTAACTCCAAAACTTGGTATGGTTGAAGTAGATGATTATAATTCTTTTGTAATGGCAGATATCCCAGGTATTATAGAAGGTGCAAGTGATGGCAGGGGTTTGGGGCTTGAGTTTTTAAGACATATAGAAAGAACTTCTTTTTTGCTTTTTGTGCTTGATCCATTAAGAGAAATGAGCTTAAAAGAGCAATTTTGCGTTTTAAGAAAAGAATTAGAAAAATTTTCAAGCAAGCTTTATGCAAGAAATTTTGGCTTAATGCTTTCAAAAAGTGATAGTGTAAATTTAGGCGAAGAATTTGCACAAAAAATAGAAGATGATTATGATGAATTAAAAGCTTATTTGCAAAGTGAAAATAACCCACAAAGCTTTTTTGTTAAAGTATCAAGCCTTGAAAAAACGGGTTTAAAAGAGCTTAAATTTATGCTTTTAGAAGAAGTTAAAAAAATTAGAAATCAAAATAATCTTTGATGAGTGAAAATTTAACTATAGATTTTATCCAAGAATATATCAAGTCTAATTTTAAAGGTTTGGTATATAAATTTACCTATAAAGAGCATAGCTTTTTTTATAATCCCAATAGGGTTTTAAAAAACGGAGTTTATTTTTGTACTATTAAAGAAAACGATGGCATAAATGATAAAGCTTCAAATTTAAATAGAGAGGGTGTGTTTCGTCTAAGTTGCTCTCTTTGTGATCAAGATTACCAAAATCTTTTTGGTCAAAAACCTAAAAAAGCTTTAAAGAGTAAGGTTGTTAGTTTAAATTATGATTTTTCTATGCTCGATCTTATCATGCCTCATCCAATTTATGCTTATATGGGATATATTTGTATTAACAACCCTTCTAGAAAAAATTTTGAAATTTTTAAAGATTATCTTGAGCTTTCATATCAAAAAGCTATAAAAACTTATCAAAAAAGGATAGTGGCATTATGAAAAATATTATTTTTATGGGAACTCCCTCTTATGCAACTTGTATTTTAAAAGAGCTTATTAATAAAGGCTTTAATGTTCAAGCTTTATTTACTCAGCCTGATAAACCTGTGGGAAGAAAGCAAATTTTAACTCCAAGTGATACTAAAAAATTTGTTTTAGAAAATAATTTAAATATAGAAATTTTCACTCCAAAAAGCTTAAAAGATGAAAATATAATCAATGGAATAAAAAGCTTAAAACCTGATTTTATAGTTGTTGCTGCTTATGGGAAGATTTTACCAAAAGAAATTTTAGATATTGCTCCTTGCGTCAATTTGCACGCTTCTTTACTTCCTAAATATCGTGGTGCTTCTCCTATACAAAGTGCTATCTTAAATGCGGATAAAATAAGCGGGGTTTGCACTATGCTTATGGAAGAAGGGCTTGATAGTGGTGCTATTTTAGAAAGCAAAGAATGTGGCATTGAGGGTAAAAATTCAGCTGAAGTTTTTACCATGCTTTCAAATTTAGCTGCTAAGCTTACTATTTCTACGCTTTTGAATTTTGAAAAAATTATCCCAAAAAAGCAAGATGAAAGTTTGGTTACATATTGCAAAAAAATCAAAAAAGAGCATGGTTTAATTGAACTTAATGATGCAAGTGAAATTTATCAAAAATTTTTAGCTTTTACACCTTGGCCTGGAATTTTTTTAGAAAATGGTATGAAATTTTTAGATATAGAATTAGTTGATAAGGAAAAAAATCAAAATTCAGGTGTGATTTTACAAGTAGAAAAGGAAAGCTTTTTGCTTTCATGTAAAAAAGGCATTTTAAGGATTAAATCTTTACAAGAAAGCGGAAAAAAAGCTTTAGATGCTAAGACTTATTTGAATGGTAGAAGGTTGAAAATTGGAGATAATTTATTTTGATGAGCTTGATTCTACACAGCTTTATTTGTGTAATAAAATTCGCAATAATGAAATTATAGATAATTGCGCTGTTTGTGCATTTACCCAAAGTGCTGGTATAGGAAGTAGAGAAAATTCATGGCAGAGTAAAAAGGGAAATTTACATTTTTCTTTTTGCATAAAAATACAAGATTTAACACAAGATTTGCCTTTAGCTTCTGCTAGTATTTATTTTGCTTTTTTAATGAAAGAGCTTTTAAATGATTTAGACTCAAAAGTTTGGCTTAAATGGCCTAATGATTTTTATCTTGATGATAAAAAAATTGGTGGATTGATGAGTTCTAAAATTAATGAATTTTTAGTTGTTGGTATAGGTATAAATTTAGCTTATGCACCATTTGATGCAGAAATTTTAGATATAAAAGTTGATATTAAAGAAATAATAAATAATTATATTGATTATATTCAAAAGAAGCAATCATGGAAGGATATTTTTAGCAAGTATATGTTAGAATTTGAAAAATCAAGGAAATTTTTTATACACAATGAAGGTAAAATTTTATCTTTAGAAGAAGCTTTGCTGTATAAAGATGGTTCCATATTGTTAGATAATAAAAGGATATATAGTTTAAGATGAGTGAGATAATAACCATAGCTAACCAAAAAGGTGGAGTTGGAAAAACTACAACAGCAATAAATTTAGCAGCGTCTTTAGCAGTAGCCGAAAAAAAAGTTCTTTTAATAGATATTGATCCTCAGGCTAATGCTACAACAGGACTTGGTTTTAATAGAAGTAATTATGAGTATAATATATATCATGTTTTTATAGGTAGAAAAAAACTTTCAGAAATTATTTTAAAAACAGAACTTCCTCAGCTTTATTTAGCACCTTCAAATATTTCTTTAGTTGGTATAGAACAAGAGGTTGTAAAAGAAGGTGGAGAGTATAGAACTATATTGAGAGAAAAATTAAAAGAAATTTCTGATGAATATGATTTTATAATCATAGATTCTCCACCAGCTTTAGGAAGCATTACGGTAAATGCTTTTGCAGCAAGTGATAGTGTAATTATACCTATACAATGCGAATTTTATGCACTTGAGGGTGTCGCAATGGTTTTAAATACTATTAAATTTGTGAAAAAAACTATCAATCCTAAATTAAAAATCAAAGGTTTTTTACCAACTATGTATAGCTCTCAAAATAATCTATCAAAAGACACAGTAGAGGATTTAAAACAAAATTTTAAACAAAAGCTTTTTAAAACAGGTGAGAACGAGGATGATTTTATCATTATACCAAGAAATGTAAAATTAGCAGAAAGTCCAAGTTATGGTAAGCCTATTATACTCTATGATATAAAATCTCCAGGTTCAGTAGCATACCAAAATTTAGCTCATTCTATTTTAGGATAAACAAATGGCAAAAAGAAGTGCATTAGGAAGAGGCTTAAATAGTATTTTAGCTGATATAGATGAGGTTTATGAAAGAGAGCTTGGATCAAATGAGGGTAGATTGGAATTTATTGATTTAGATTTAATTAGTCCAAACCCTTATCAACCACGAAAAAATTTTGACGAACAAGCTCTTGAAGAGCTTGCAAGTTCGATCAAAGAATATGGACTTATACAACCTATAGTAGTGTTAAAAAAAGATGATTTTTCTTATGTTTTAGTAGCAGGAGAAAGAAGATATAGAGCGTGTAAAATTCTTAAACAAAATGAAATAAAAGCAGTAGTTTTAAATAATGATGATATAAAGTTAAGAGAATTAGCTTTAATTGAAAATATACAAAGGGAAAATTTAAATCCTATAGAATTGGCATATTCTTATAAGGAGTTGTTGGAATTACACGACATAACTCAAGAGAAACTTTCTGATATTATTCATAAATCAAGACCACAAATTGCTAACACTTTAAGACTTTTAAATTTAAATCAAGAGACTCAAGAATTTATCATAGAAGGAAAACTTTCACAAGGACATGCTAAGGTTTTGGTTGGTCTTGAAAAAGATGATGAAAAAATGATAGTTGATACCATCATAGGACAAAAATTAAATGTTAGAGATACTGAAAAACTAATCAAAAATTTTAAAAATACTAACTTGACAAATAAAATAAATAGCAAAAATTGCACCACGCAAACAATGAAAGACTTGCATAGTAAATTTAATCAACTTGGTTTTAAAGTTAATAGTAAAAATTTAAAAATAACTATTTCGTTTAAAAATGAAATGGATATTAAAAAATTATTAGAAATATTAAATTAAATATGTTTTTAGGAATTTTGCGATATACTTTTTTGTTTTATTTATATTATTTTAGGAGTGTTAATGTTTAATGATGTGCATTTTTCTATAATGATAGCCACTGGAGTAATTTTTTTACTTTTAATTGCTATTTTAAATTCGATTTTATATAAACCTTTGGTTAAATTTATGGATGCAAGGGATTTGACAATCAAAAACGATGAAGAAAAAATGAAAAAAAATTCTGACGATATTTCAAATGTGGAAATAGAATTAGAAAAAATTCATATACAAACTAGAGATGAAATAAATCAAATAAAATCAAAAGCTATAGAAGAAGCAAAGCTAAAACAAGAAAAAGAACTTGCAAGTAAGAAAAAAGAATTAGAAGATCAAATGCTTGTTTTTCTTAAAAGCTTAAAAGAAAAAGAAAAAGAGTTAAAAGAAGAGATGCGTTTAAAAATGCCAGAATTTAAACAGAGTTTTAAAAATAGCCTAAGTAAAATTTAAGGAGCATTAATGTTAAAAAAAGTTATATTTTTGATTTTTCCATTTTATGCTTTTGCAGCGGGAAATGGAAGTGGAGAATATGATATAATACCAAGAGCTGTGAATTTCGTATTATTTGCTGCAATTTTGTATTATTTTTTGGCAACTCCTTTGAAAGAATTTTATAACAACAGAATTCAAAAAATTTCATCAAAAATAAATGAAATTCAAGAAAAGCTTATAGCTAGTAAAAATCATAAATTGGCAATGATGAAAAAATTAGATCTTGCCAAACAAGATTCTATTAATGCAATAGCATTTGCAAAAAAAGAAGCAGAGATAATTACAGATAAAATAGCTACAGAAACTCAAATGGAAATTAAAGCACTAGAAAAGTCTTATGAAGAACATAAAGAATATGAAATGCGTAGAATGGAAAAAGAAGTTGTAAAAGCTGTATTAGATGAAATATTCGAAGATAAAAATTTACAATTAGAACAAAAAGAAATACTAAATATCATGATGAAAAAGGTATCTTAATGAGTAGTGTAATAGCTAAAACATATGCTAAAGCTATATTAGATAGAAAAGATTTTGATGAGTTTTATTCTCAGTTAAATCAACTAAGTTTGGCTTTTGGGTTGGAAAAATTTCTTAATATCTTAAATTCTTATGATATTAAGCAAGATGAGAAATTAGATTTTTTACTTTCTTTAACTGATAATCCTAGTGATGCTTTTAAAAATTTTATTGCTTTGCTTGTTAGCAATCATAGAGAGGGTTTAATACCAGAGCTTACTAAAGAGTTAGGCGAACAAAAAGCACTAAAAGAAAATACTTTTTTAGGTCAAATTTATTCTAAAGAACAACTAAGTGATGATGAAATTAAAACAATAGAAGAAAAATTAAGTCAAAGATTTAATGCAAATATTAAGTTAGATAGTAAAATAAGTGATAATGATAGTGTTAGAATTAGCTTAGACGGCTTAGGTTATGAAATTTCTTTTTCAATGCAAAGCTTAAAAGCTAAAATGAATGATTATATATTAAAAGCAATTTAAGGAGATTTAATGAAATTTAAAGCAGATGAAATTAGTTCTATTATAAAAGAAAGAATTGAAAAATTTGACTTTAATTTAGAAATTGAAGAGACAGGTAAGATTATTTCTGTTGCAGATGGTGTTGCTAAGGTTTATGGACTTAAAAATGCCATGGCTGGCGAGATGGTTGAATTTGAAAACGGCGAAAAAGGTATGGTTCTTAATCTTGAAGAATCAAGCGTTGGTATAGTTATATTAGGAAAGGGATTAGGACTTAAAGAAGGAAGTTCAGTAAAAAGACTTAAAAAGCTTTTAAAAGTTCCAGTTGGTGATGCTTTAATTGGGCGTGTTGTTAATGCTTTGGGTGAGCCAATTGATGCTAAGGGTGTTATTGAAGCAAGTGAATATCGCTTTGTTGAAGAAAAAGCTAAAGGTATAATGGCTAGAAAAAGCGTTCATGAACCTTTACATACAGGTATAAAAGCAATTGATGCTTTGGTGCCAATTGGTAGAGGACAAAGAGAGCTTATCATAGGTGATAGACAAACAGGAAAAACAACAGTAGCAATAGATACAATCATTAGTCAAAAAGGCAAAGATGTTATATGTATTTATGTTGCTATAGGACAAAAGCAAAGCACGGTAGCACAAGTAGTAAAAAAACTTGAAGAATATGGTGCAATGGAATATAGTATAGTAGTAAATGCGGGTGCGTCAGATCCTGCTGCATTGCAATATCTTGCTCCATATGCTGGTGTGACTATGGGTGAGTATTTTAGAGATAATTCAAGACATGCGTTAATAGTTTATGATGATTTGAGTAAGCATGCGGTTGCATACCGTGAAATGTCTTTGATTTTACGCCGTCCTCCAGGTCGTGAAGCTTACCCAGGAGATGTATTTTATTTACATTCAAGATTACTTGAAAGAGCAAGTAAGTTAAGTGATGAACTAGGTGCAGGAAGTTTAACAGCATTACCTATTATCGAAACTCAAGCGGGTGATGTTTCAGCTTATATCCCAACCAATGTTATATCAATTACAGATGGTCAAATTTTCTTAGAAACAGATTTATTTAATTCAGGTATTCGTCCTGCAATTAATGTTGGTTTATCTGTTTCAAGGGTTGGTGGTGCAGCTCAAATAAAAGCTACTAAACAAGTTTCAGGGACATTAAGACTTGATTTAGCTCAGTATAGAGAATTACAAGCTTTTGCACAATTTGCTAGTGATTTAGATGAGGCTAGTAGAAAACAGCTAGAGCGCGGACAAAGAATGGTAGAGGTTTTAAAACAAGCTCCATATTCTCCACTTTCAGCAGAAAATCAGGTGGTAATGATTTATGCAGGAACTAAAGGATATTTAGATGATGTGGCGGTTGCAAAAATTAATGAATTTGAAGCAGCGTTATATCCATTTATAGAAGCTAAATATCCAGAAATTTTTGAGCAAATTAGAACTAAAAAAGCTTTAGATAAAGATTTAGAAGAGAAATTAGCTAAAGCATTAAGTGAGTTTAAAGCAAACCATATATAAGGTTTAATTGATGTCTAATTTAAAAGAAATAAAAAGAAAAATTAAAAGTGTTCATAACACTCAAAAAACAACTAATGCAATGAAACTTGTTTCAACTGCAAAATTAAGAAAAGCAGAAGAAGCAGCTAAAAAGTCGAAAATTTTTGCTCAAAAAATTGATGAAGTTTTGTCTGAAATTTCATTTAAAATTAATCAATATGAAGGGCTTGAAGATAAATTTCCATTTTTTAGGAAGAAAGAAAATATCGAAAAAATGGATATTATCTTCGTAACTGCTGATAAAGGTCTTTGTGGTGGTTTTAATATAAAAACTATTAAAGCGGTTAATGAAATGCTTGAAGAGTGTAAGGCAAAAAAAATCAAAGTTAGGCTTAGAGCTATTGGTAAAACAGGCATAGAATATTTTAATTTTCAAAATATTGAAATTTTAGAAAAATATTTAGATACAAGTTCTAGTCCAGATTATGATAAAGCTTGTTCTATTATCAAAAACGCTGTTGATGATTTTATAGCTGAGCTGACTGACAAAGTTGTTATTATACATAATGGTTATAAAAATATGATTTCACAAGAAATTTGTATAAATGAATTATTACCTGTTCAAGCTATTGCAAGTAAGCAAGAGCAAGAATCTCAGTCATTGTTGGATTTAGAACCTGAGGATGAAGAGATTTTAAATGATTTGTTAAAAACTTATTTTGAATATAATATGTATTTTTCATTGGTTGATTCTTTGGCAGCTGAACATAGTGCTAGAATGCAAGCAATGGATAATGCAACTAATAATGCAAAAGCAAGAGTTAAAGAGTTAAATTTAGCTTATAATAAAGCTAGACAAGAATCTATTACAACCGAATTGATAGAAATTATCAGCGGTGTTGAGTCAATGAAATAATTTTAGGAGTGATGATGCAAGGTTTTATTTCTCAAGTTTTAGGACCAGTTGTTGATGTAGAATTTAAAGAATATCTACCACAAATTAATGAAGCTATTATAGTTAATTATGAATTGGAAGGAAAGCAGTGTAAATTAGTGCTTGAAGTTGCAGCGCATTTGGGTGATAATAAAGTAAGAACCATTGCTATGGATATGACTGATGGTTTGGTTAGAGGTTTAGCAGCACAAGCTACAGGTAATCCAATTAGTGTTCCAGTTGGAGAAAAAGTTCTTGGAAGAATTTTCAATGTAACAGGTGATTTGATTGATGAAGGTGAAGAAATCGCTTTTGATAAACATTGGTCAATCCATAGAGATCCACCTCCATTTGAAGAACAAAGTACAAAAAGTGAAATTTTTGAAACAGGTATTAAAGTAGTTGATTTATTAGCACCTTATGCAAAAGGTGGTAAAGTAGGTCTTTTTGGTGGTGCAGGTGTTGGAAAAACCGTTATTATTATGGAGTTAATCCACAATGTTGCATTTAAACATAGTGGATATTCAGTTTTTGCCGGCGTTGGTGAAAGAACGCGTGAAGGAAACGATCTTTATAATGAAATGAAAGAAAGTAATGTTTTAGATAAAGTTGCTTTATGTTATGGACAAATGAATGAACCACCAGGAGCTAGAAATCGTATAGCTTTAACAGGTCTTACTATGGCTGAGTATTTTAGAGATGAAATGGGACTTGATGTTTTGATGTTTATTGATAATATCTTTAGATTCTCTCAATCAGGATCAGAAATGTCAGCACTCTTAGGTAGAATTCCATCAGCTGTTGGTTATCAGCCAACTTTAGCTAGCGAAATGGGTAAATTCCAAGAAAGAATTACTTCTACTAAAAAAGGTTCTATTACTTCAGTTCAAGCTGTATATGTGCCAGCAGATGACTTAACAGACCCAGCTCCAGCAACTGTTTTTGCACATTTAGATGCAACCACTGTTTTAAATAGATCAATTGCTGAAAAAGGTATTTATCCAGCTGTTGATCCACTTGATTCTACTTCAAGAATGCTTGATCCTCAAATTATAGGTGAAGAGCATTATAAAGTTGCGCGTGGAGTTCAATCAGTGCTTCAAAAATATAAAGATTTGCAAGATATCATAGCAATTTTAGGTATGGATGAATTAAGTGAAGAGGATAAATTAATAGTTGAAAGAGCTAGAAAGATAGAAAAATTCTTATCTCAACCATTCTTCGTTGCTGAAGTTTTCACAGGAAGTCCAGGTAAATATATAAGTTTAGAAGATACAATAGCAGGTTTTAAAGGAATTTTAGAAGGAAAATATGATCATTTGCCAGAGAATGCATTCTATATGGTAGGTGGAATTGATGAAGTTATAGCAAAAGCTGAAACCTTAAAAGAAGTTAGTAGAAAAGATGTTTGCTTAGATAATTGCAAAGTGGATAAAGCAAAAAAAGGTTAATTTATGCAAGATCTAATATCTTTAGAAATTATCACACCTCTTGGTATGATTTACCAAGGGAATGTGAAATTGGTTGTTTTACCAGGAAGTGAAGGAGAATTTGGAGTTTTAAAAGGTCATGCTTCTTTGATATCTTCTTTGAAAACAGGAATTATAGATATAGAAAAAGAAGATTCGTCTCATGAGCTAATTGCTGTTGATTCAGGACATGTTAAAGTTTCTGAAACAAAAGTAAGTGTTCTTGCTAAAGGAGCTGTTTGGGTTGGCGGTAATAGCGATAGTGAGATTGCTCAAAAACTAGAAGAGGCAAAAGAGCTAATTAAATCTATGAGTAGTGATAATGCAGTTTTAGCATCTACTTTTGCTAAATTAGATAATAATGCGAGGCAAAGATAGTGGATTTTCAAGCAATTTTTCACTTTTTTGAAAATACAAGTTTAATAACCTATATAGTTTTATTTTGGCTTTCTGTGTATTTTATATTAAGTTTTAGTATTTTGTTTTCAAGATTAATGTTGATTAATCAATGGATTAAAAATGAAAGCCAAGCTCTTGAAGCTTTAACAAGAGGTCAAAACGATTTAAGTCAAAGTTCTTCAGTTTTAAAAAAATGCGTAGAAATAGATGAAACAAAAATGAATATTTATAAAAATTCAGTAGAGAAAAAAGCTACTATAGGACTTACTTGGCTTAGTATTATAGCTTCTACATCACCTTTTATTGGGCTTTTTGGAACGGTTATTTCTATACTTGAAACTTTTGGAGGGCTTGGCACACAAAATTCTTTGAGTATTATAGCACCTAAAATTAGTGAAGCTTTGGTTGCTACAGCTTGTGGTATTTTGGTTGCAATACCAGCTTATAGTTTTCATCTTATCATCAAAAGAAAAGCATATGAGTTGATTAATATATTAGATAATGAGATTAAATTGTTAATTAGTTCTACAAAGGAGTAATTTTATGTTTTTAAATGAAAAGCCAGAGTTAAATATTACTCCTTTGGTTGATATAATGCTTGTTTTACTTGCGATTTTAATGGTAACAGCACCAAGTATAACTTACGAAGAAAAAGTTCAACTTCCACAAGGCTCGCAAAGTGATTCTAGTGCTCCTAAACTAAAAAGCTTAATTATAACCATTAATGCTAAAAAAGAAATTTTTATTGGGAAAGATAAATTTGATTTTTTAAGCTTTGCAGATAATATGGCTGCATTAAAGAATCAATACAACAAAGAAGAAGTGGTATTTATAAGAGCAGATAAAAATCTAAAATATGATGATGTGATATCTGTATTAAGAACGATGAAGCATATTGGCTTTCAAAAAGTAGCTTTACAAACTGAGTAAAATTAATGGAAGAAAATTCTATAAACAATCTTAAAGCGTTTATTTATTCTGTTTTAATTTATTTTTTCGTAATTTTAATTGTTTTTTTTAAAGTGATTCAATATAAACCTCAAGCCATAGAATACACAGATGATCCAAATAGTTTTATAAATATTGAGTTAGGAGATAATATAAATAAAAATTATTTTGATAATACCCAGCAGTTGCAAAAAGATTCCTTACAAGATCTTTTTAAAGATAATCTTTTACAAAAATACACAACTAACAAAAATATTAAAACGCAGGATATTGACCAAAAATCTAGTCAATTTGATGAGTTGTTTGGAAAAATAGATGATTATCAAGAAGAAAAAACCACTAAAGTTCAATCATCAATGCCTTCGCAAAAGCCTATATTTACACAAAGAGAAAAAATCAATAATTTTTCTCAGCAATTAAATGAAAATTTACAATTTAATCAAGAATTAGGGCAATCTTTAATGGAGCAAAAAATTGGTGTTTATGATCAATTTTTAGGCTCAGTTAGAAAGTATCTTGAAGATAGATGGAGAATTTATAATCCTAGTGGAAATTTGAGTATTGAGGTAGAATTTATAGTAGATAATAATGGATATTTTTATTTGCTTAATTATACAAAGTCTTATAATGATAATTTTAATAAAAAAGTAGAAGAATTTTTACAAAATTTAGAAGGTAAATACATAACTTTACCTCCAAATGGTAAAATAAGACAAATTAAAATGCAACTTAGTGATGTTGTTGAATTTAAAACGGAGAAACAATGAAAAAAATTTTAGTATTTTTATTTTTTTGTTCGATTTTATTTGGACAGGATGCGACTATTTCAGTTACTAACAAAGGTATGCAGCTTCCTAAAATTTTTATTAAGGATCAAAGTAAGATCAACGACTTAGATCTAAAAAAAAGCTTTTACAATATGATTGTAAATGATATCAAGGTTAGTGCTAATTTCGAATTAGTTAAAGATGAGGAACAAGGTGATTATATTTTTTCTTATGTATTAAATAAAAATGGTAAGCTTTTAGATATTGATGTTGAAATTTTAGCTGCAAATGAAACAAAAACTAGATTTTATGAACAGATTCTTTCGGTTGAAGAATATCCATTTTTAGCTCATAAAAGTGTAGCACAAATGAATAAAAAATTAGGTTTTGCACCGGTTGATTGGATGGATCATAAAATTTTAATTGCCCGCACTCAAGGTAGCAAACAAAGTGATATTTTACTAGCTGATTATACTTTAACTTATCAAAAAGTATTAATCTCTAAAGGTTTGAATTTATTTCCAAAATGGGCAAATAAAGAACAAGATGCATTTTATTTTACAGCATATAATGAAGAAATTCCAACACTATATAGATACAATATGAAAAATAAAAATATTACAAAAATTATTGCAAGTAAAGGTATGATGGTTGCTTCAGATGTGAGTGATGATGGTAATAAAATTTTACTTACAATGGCACCAAAAGATCAACCAGATGTTTATGAATACGATTTATCAACTAAAAATTTAAAACAAATAACAAATTATTCTGGTATAGATGTTAATGGTAATTTTGTAGATAATGATAAAAAAGTCGTTTTTGTTTCAGATCGTTTAGGCTATCCAAATATTTTTATGCAAAATTTAGATAATAATCTTACAGAACAAGTGGTATTTCATGGTAAAAATAATTCATCAGTCTCAACATATAAACATTACATAGTTTATTCTAGTAGAGAGCCAAATCAAAGTGGTGTTTTTAATCTTTATCTTATGTCTACCCAAAGTGATTATATAAGACAATTGAGTGCAAATGGAAAAAATCTTTTTCCAAGATTTTCTAGTGATGGAGAAAGTATAGTATTTATTAAATACTTGGGTTCTCAAAGTGCTTTGGGTGTTATTAGAATTAATGCAAATAAAGCGTTTCATTATGGTTTAAAAGTTGGTAAAATTCAATCAATTGACTGGTAAAATATAAAAATAACATTTTTTTTGTTATAATTAAAATATAATTTTTAAATAAAAAAAGGGGAAATCAATGAAAAAAATTATTTTTGCTTCAATTACTGCTTTTGCTGTTATTGTAAGTGGATGTGCTACAAAAAATACTAGCGTTAGCAGTTCAAGTAGTGTAGATGGTTCAAAAGGTAGTGGCGGTGTAGATAGCTATGAAAATATTAATTCTTTAAATTCTATTTCAAATGTATATTTTGATTTTGACAAATTTAACATTAGAAATGATATGCAAAAAGTAGTTGCTGATAATGCTTCTGTTTTTAATAAAGATGCAGCAAATGCTTCGATAGTAGTTGAAGGAAACTGCGATGAGTGGGGAACTGATGAATATAATCAAGCTTTAGGTTTAAAAAGAGCTAAAGCTGTAAAAGAAGCTTTAGTAGCTCAAGGTGTTAATGCAGATAGAATTAGTGTAAAAAGCTATGGAGAAACCAATCCTGTTTGTACAGAAAGAACTAAAGCTTGCGATGCGCAAAATAGACGCGCTGAATTTAAATTAGCAAAATAAGTATGAAATTTAGTAAAATATTATTAGTAGCTCTAACAATTGGAGCTACTTTTTTATATGCTGAAATCTCAGCATTTGATGCAGGTAAGGTTGATGCAAAAACACCATATGGATTAACACAAAATGAAAAATTACAATATGAAAATCAAGAGCGCTTAAAAGCATTAAACGAATATTATACTAATTTAACAAGCAAAATTAACACCGCAGTTGAAAATATCGAAGGTTTGCAAAGTGTAACAGAAGGTTTAAATGCGCAGTATTCTAAAGCAAATACAAAACTACTTGCTTTGGAGGATAATTATCAAAATTTAGATACAAATGTCACGCAAGAAATTCAGAATCTAAGATCTTATGTAGAAGAAAATAGAAAAATTCAAGAAAAAAATTACCAAGAAATTCAAAAAGTATTAGGTGAAATTACTATTTTACTTGATAAAATTAATACTGATTATATATCCAAAGAAGATATGAATCAAAGTATTGTTTTTTTTCAATCTGAAATAAGTAGATTAGAAAAACAACAAAATATACCAAAAAATAATGTTATTATCAATGATAATAATACTACAAAGTTAGATAATCAAGAATTAAACACAACAAAAGAAAATGATGAAATTGTAGAAAAAAAAGATGATAGTTGGAAAAAACTACAATCTAATGAAATTTTGAAAAAAGCGATTGAAGAAACTAATAAAAATCAATTTGATGATGCCAAAGAAAAATTTGAGTATTTAATTAGTATTCATTATAAGCCAGCAAGATCTACTTTTTGGCTTGGCGAAATAAGATATAAACAGCAAGATTATGCTGGTGCATTAGGCTTTTATAAAAAAAGTTCTGCTATAAGCACAAAGGGTGATTATGTTCCAAAATTGCTTTATCATACAGCAATTAGTCTAGATAAAGTGGGCGATCCTAAAAGTGCTAATAAATTTTATAAAGCACTAAAAACTGCTTATCCAGATAGCCCAGAAGCGAAAGTTTCACCAGATAGAAAATAATAAAGGAGTTAAAATGGCTATAGATAAAAATAGTGTTGTTTCTATGTTTTATGAGTTAAAAGATGCAAATACCAATGAAGTTTTAGAGTCTAACATTTATGCTGAACCTATATCTTTTATACTAGGAAAAGGACAAATTTTAGAAGGTTTAGAAGAAGAGATTCAAAAGCTTGATGCACCTTGTAATGCTGATGTTGTGATTAAAAAAGAAAAGGCATTAGGTGAATATGATGAAAATGCTATTCAAACTTTACCAAAAGAGCAATTTGCTGGTATAGATTTAAAAGTTGGTATGGAGCTTTTTGGTGAAGGTGAAGATGGTAGCACTGTTAGAGTTATAGTTAAAGAAATAGGTGAAAATGATGTTACCATTGACTATAATCACGCTTATGCAGGAAGGGATTTATTATTTTCTTTAAACATAGTAGATGTAAGAGAAGCAAGTGAAGATGAGATTTTAACAGGTATTATAGCAGGAAGTAAGAGTTGTGGTTGTGGCGGTGGAGGGCACCATCATGATCACGGACACGGCGGTGGTTGCTGTGGAGGTGGCGGACACGGACACGGCGGCGGATGTTGCGGAGGACACCATCATTGATAAATAGTGCTTTTATATTTCCTGGTCAAGGCTCACAAAGCTTTGGTATGGGATTTGATTTTTATCAAAATTCTATTAAAGCTAAAGAATTGTTAGATAATGCTAGTGATTTTTGTAAAATAGATTTTAAAAATTTACTTTTTAAAGAAAATGATGATCTAAATAAAAGTGAATTCACTCAAATGGCAATAGTTTTAAATTCTTTAATGGCTTATGAGGTATTTTGTGAAAATGCTAATTTATCTCAAAAATATGCTTTAGGCCATTCTTTAGGTGAATTTAGCGCTTTAGCTGTTCAAGGTGCTTTTGATTTTTTAGATGTTATTGCTTTAGTTAACAAACGTGGCAAATTTATGCAAGATGATTGTTCTAAAATAGAAGCTGGTATGATGGTAGTTTTGGGACTTAGTGACGATATAGTAGAGAATTTGTGCAAACAAGCTCAAAATGAAAATAAAAAAATCTATGCAGCAAATTATAATTGTGATGGACAAATTGTAGTAGCTGGATTGAAAAATGATTTGCTATCTTATGAAAATAAATTTAAAGAAGCTGGTGCGAAAAGAGCTATGCTTTTAAATATGAGTGTAGCAAGTCATTGTCCTTTATTAAAGGATGCATCTTTAAAATTAAGCAATGAATTAAAAAACATTTTAAAAGATAATTTTAACTTAGTTATTTCTAATGTCAATGCATCACCATATGATAATAAAGATAAAGCATTAGTTCTTTTAAGCGAGCAATTAATAAAGCCAGTTTTATATAAACAAAGTATAAAAAATATAGATGAAGAAGTGAGCTTTTATATAGAATTTGGAGCAAATGTTTTAAAAGGTTTAAATAAAAAAATATCACAAAAACCAACTTATTCTTTAACAAATATGAATGATTTAGATGAAATTTTAAAGGTTATAAGATGAAAATAGCTATTTTAGGTGCAATGAGTGAAGAGATCACGCCTTTACTTGAGATTTTAAAAGATTATGAAAAAATAGAATATGCAAACAATACTTATTATTTAGCTAAATATAAAAATCATGATTTAATACTTGCATATTCTAAAATAGGAAAGGTTAATTCTACTCTTAGTGCAAGCATTATGATAGAAAAATTTAAAGCTGAAATTTTACTTTTCACAGGAGTTGCTGGAGCTTTTAATCCGAGCTTAGAAATAGGTGATTTATTATATGCTACAAAATTAGTTCAATACGATCTTGATATAACAGCTTTTGGTCATCCATTAGGTTATGTTCCTGGTAATGAAATTTTTATTAAAACCGATGAAAGACTTAATAATATTGCTTTAGAAGTTGCAAAAGAATTAAATATAAAAATTCAATCAGGTATTATAGCTACAGGAGATGAATTTATTTGTGATGATGCTAAAAAATCTAAAATAAGAGAAATTTTTAATGCTGATGCTTGTGAGATGGAAGGAGCAAGTGTAGCTTTAGTTTGTGATGCTTTGAAAATTCCTTGTTTTATATTAAGAGCTATGAGTGATAAAGCTGGCACTAAAGCTGAATTTGATTTTGATGAATTTGTAGAAAAATCGGCAAAAATTTCAGCTAATTTCGTATTAAAAATGTGCGATAAAATATGATTAATCTTAGTAAAAAATTAATAAGAGAAGTTGCAAAAGCAAATGCTAAATATTCTTTAATACAAGATAAAGATAAGGTTTTGTTAGGGCTTAGTGGAGGTAAAGACTCATTAGCTTTAGCTCACCTTTTAAATCGTATGCAAGCTCATGCACCTTTTAAATTTAAGCTTAAAGCTATTACTCTAAGTTATGGAATGGGAGAAGATTATACAAATCTTTCAAATCATTGTAAAGAGCATGGTATAGATCATGAGGTGCTTGATTCAAATATTTATGAAATTTCAGAAGATACTATAAGAAAAAATTCAAGTTTTTGTAGTTATTTTTCAAGAATGAGAAGAGGAGCTTTATATACTTATGCTTTAGAAAATGGTTATAATAAATTAGCAATAGCTCATCATTTAGATGATGCTGTTGAGAGTTTTTTTATGAATTTTATTTATAATGGCTCTTTAAGAACTTTAGCTCCAAAATACAAAAGCAAAAGAGGCATAGAAGTTATTAGACCTTTAATTTTTGTAAGAGAAAGACAGCTTAGAGAAAATGCTATTAATAATAATTTAGAAGTTATAGGAAATGAATTTTGTCCTGGAATGAAACTTAGTCAAAGAAATATAAAATTTCCTCATGCTAGAGAAGAAGCAAAGCAATTATTAGCAAATTTAGAAAAAGAAAATCCAAAATTATTTACTAGTTTAAAGACAGCATTTTCTAATATACATACAAATACTTTTTTTTAGGGTTTTGTGTGAAAAAACTTTTGATAGTTGTTGATTATCAAAATGATTTTATTGATGGTAGTTTAGGCTTTAAAAAAGCTTTTGATATAAAGGAAAATATTCTTAATATTTTAAAAGATCATAAAGGTGATATTGTTTTTACTTTTGATACTCACGATAAAAATTATTTAAAAACTCAAGAAGGTAAAAATCTTCCTATTTGTCATTGTATAAAAAATACTTTAGGCTGGGAAATGCCAAGTGCTTTTGATGAATATTTAAAAAAAGCTAAAAAAATTTTTTATAAAGATACTTTTGGTAGTTTAGAACTTGCAAATTTTTTAAAAGATAGCGATTATAAAGAAATACATTTTTGTGGTCTTGTTTCGCATATTTGTGTATTTTTTAATATTATTTTAGCTTTTAGTGCAAAACCAAATTCTAATATTATTTTACATTCTAATGCTAGTGCTAGTTTTGATGCAAATTTAGAAAAAAAAGCTTATGAACTTCTGCAATCTTTTGGGGTTATTATTGTTTAATGCAAGGTTTTATTTTACATACTCAAAGCGTTAAGGATGAGGATTTAATTGTATATATACTCAGTTTAAAAAAAGTTATCAAAGCTTATAGATTTTATGGAATGAGGCACTCTAGTATTTTAAGTGGATATAAAATAGATTTTGAATTAGAAGATAGCTCAAGGTTTTTACCACGCTTAAAAGATGTTTTACACATCGGATTTCCTTGGATTTTAGATAGAGAAAAAATGCTTTATTGGCAAGAATTTATAAGGCTTTTTTATAAACACTTAAAAGAGGTTGAAAATTTAGAGAGTTTTTATTTTGAGCTTTTGGATGATTGTATAAAGCGTTTTCAAAAACAAGATTGCAAAAGAGTGATTGTTGATGCGTATTTAAAACTTTTGATTTTTGAAGGACGCTTGCATAAAGAATTCGTTTGTTTTGCTTGTGATGAAAAAATTACTCAAGATTTGGTTTTATTAAGAGCCTTTTTACCTGCTCATAAAAAATGTGCCGTTGGTTATGAATTTAATGAAAAAGAGCTTTCAAATTTTTATGAAAAACAAAATTCATCGCATTTTAGCGATGAATATATTGAAAAACTATATAGAATCATCAAAGAGGGTTTTTAAGCGTAATATCATACATAGTAATAGCCTCTTGTCTTAGCTTTGCAATAATATTTGCTGTATCAATATAGGTATTTTTGATAATAGCTTCCTTGCTATTTTCAATATCTTTAAACAAATTTCTAAGCTGTTTTTGAGAATTTTGCAAATGAATGTTGATTGATTTTGGTTGTTCTTGTTGCAAAATTTCTTCAAAATTTAATTGCTGTTTGTTGAGTTTTGAAGCATGTGCTGCTAGATTATTAGCACTTGTTCTAATACCACCTAATGCGTTGTGAATTCCTTTTGAATTGATATGAGCTGCCATTAACCTTCCTTGTTTTATGGTATCTCTTCATTCATATTGCTTGCTTTTTAACAAGCAAAAATCATTCCTTATTGAAAAAATCTTGGATATAATTTCGCATTATATTAGCATCATTTATACGATTGACTTGATCTCTAAAATTTGAAGCATCATCATAGCCTTTAGAATATTCGTGTAAGTGTTTTCTAAAAATACTTACACCTTGTTCTTTATAATGTTTTAGCATTTCTTCAAAGTGTGTAAAAATAATTTTATTTTTCATGGCCTTGTCAATTTTTTTACCATGTTTAATTTCATAAAATATCCAAGGTTTTCCTATACTAGCACGCCCTATCATTAATGCATCGCATTGAGTTATTTTAAATACTTCATTAGCATTTTTAGCATTTATATCCCCATTTGCAACTAAAGGAATTTTTATACTTTCTTTAGCTAAAGCTATGGCTTCATAATCTGCATTACCACTATACATTTGTTTTCTTGTTCGTCCATGCATGCTAATAAAATCTACTCCAGCATTTTCACATGCCTTTGCTATGCAAATAGGATCTTTTTTGTCATATCCTAATCTTACTTTAACACTAGTTAATTTTTTATTACTTGTTTTTTTAATGCATTCTAAAATTCGTTGTAATTTGCTAAGATCTTGAAGTAATGCACTTCCTGCACATTGCTTAATAACTTTATTTACAGGACATCCGCAGTTAAAATCAATTCCATCGATAAAATCAAACTGATTGAGAATTTCCACTGCTTTTTTTATAATGTTTTCATCAGAACCAGCAATTTGAACTATATAAGGGGTTTCAAGTTCAGCCTTTTGTATCATTTTTAGAGTTTTTGTGCTTTCATACACTAAAGCATTGGAGCTTATCATCTCACTAATTGTAACATCAGCTCCAAATTGCTTAACTAAATTTCTTAATGGTAAATCAGAAAATCCTGCCATAGGCGCTAAAAATAAAGGTTTTTTGCTAAAATCTATCATTGTATAAATTTTTCAAGCTCTATTTTTTTTCCATGCTCTCTTAAGAATAAAACAAGCCTAAAATCTTTATATTGTTGTTGATCATTCCCAAGTTCGTTTATTAGTTCATCATACATTCCAAATTCAGCTAATACATAAAAATAAGCTTTTAATGCTTGAGTTTGATGTTCTTTTAATTTTTTAAATAATGCAATTAAAATTTGTGGTTCAAATTTCTTACAAAGTATTTTTGCACTTGTTAAGAATGATTTTTCATCTAAGTTATTCATGCTTAACAAAACTTCTATTTCCGCATGATTTAATTCTAAAGTTTCATTTTGAAATCTTTCTAGTAATAATAAAACATCCTCTTGTTTCTTTTCTATTTTTAAAGTTTTAATTTGGCTATATGGTGCATTTTTTAATACTTGCATATAAGCATATTTTTCTAATTTGTTTGATAAATTTTCTTTGTTTTTAATATAAGCATAAGCATAGTCGCTATCTTTTTGAAAATGGTTTTTTTCATTTAGAATAAAAAAATCATTATCTTGCTCTAATTTGATTTTTTTAAGATCAACAAAATTGCCATCTTGTAATTGCTGAAAAATATCTATTATATTATCTATTTTTGGATTTTGAATTTTTTCACGAAAATAAAGAGCTTGTGTATTTTTAGCTATATCTTGGAATTCTTGAGTTTTAAATTTAATTTTGCTATTTTTTTTTAAAAATATATCAATAATAAAATTTTCATAGTTTTTACTATCTTTAATAAAATTTTTATATTGTAAATGTTTTAAAAATCCATAAAAACTCATATGCAATAAAGCTAAAATCATTAAAACAAATGCAGGTAAAATAATCCAAATGCTAATTGGCAAAGTTAATTCAAAAGTAGAAATCACAAAAGAGTAATTTCCTAAATTTAGATTATAAACCAAAGCAGCTATAATTAAAAGATAAATTATGCTTGCAAAGAAAAATAATTTTATCTTCATAATTCTCTCCTTTTTTCTAAATTTTCACGACAATTAATGCAATATTTTGCATGTGGTTTTACTTTTAATCTTTCAGGATGGATATATTCTTCACAGGATTCACATACTCCATATATGTTTTGTTCTATTTTATTTAAAGATATTCTAATTTCTTCTAGTTCTATTTTTAAATTTTCATTAATAGTAAAATCAATATGTGAGCTGTTATCAATTTGCTGCAAATCGACTTCATCGCTTGGTTGGCTATCGTGTAGATTGTGAATATTATCGATATTGCCTTGAAGTTGTTTTAAAATTTCTTTTTGTCTTTGAGTGAGAATATTTTTAAATTCTTCAAGATTTAACTCTTGCATAAATGCTCCTAATTATTTGTGATATGGATGGTTATTATTAATACAAAATGCACGATAAATTTGCTCTAAAATCATAGTTTTTACAAATTTATGCGCTAAAGTCATTTTGCTAAGCGCTATAGAACAATGCATTTGTGTGATAAATTCTTTTTCAAAACCATAAGCTCCGCCTATGAAAAAAGAAATTTCATTTTTATCTTGTAATAATTTGGCAAATTCTATACTTGTTAATTGTTTGCCTTTTTCATCTAATGCTATGCAAAATCCTTTTTTGTGTGGGTTTAAAGCTGTAGAATAAGCTTTTTTCGCCTCTTGTGCATTAGTATTTTGTGCTAATGCTATTTTATTGTTAAAAATACATATATCATTTAAAATACTAAAGTTTTTTATGAGTTTAATATAATACTCATTGATTTTGTTAAATTCATCATTATTATTTTTTTGTATGCTTAAAAGATTAATTTGCATTTTTAATTTTTAGAAAAAAATCTCAAAAAATCAGCGATGAATTTTTTATGTTCACTTCTTTCAACTATAGCATCAATCAATCCATGTTCTAATAAAAATTCTGCTCTTTGAAAGCCTTCTGGTAAATCCGCACCTATAGTTTGTTTTATCACCCTAGCTCCTGCAAATCCCACTAAAGCACCAGGCTCAGCGATAATGATATCTCCAAGCCATGCAAAAGAAGCACTTACTCCACCCATAGTAGGATCAGTAAGAACTGAAATATAAGGTAATTTTTCTTCCGCTAATAATTTTAACGCAGCACTTGTTTTGCTCATTTGCATTAAAGAGTAAGTGCTCTCTTGCATTCTAGCTCCACCGCTAGCACTCACAATAACCACAGGAGTTTTTTTCTCTATAGCTCTTTCAATGGCTCTAAGAATTTTTTCACCTTCTACAGATCCTAAACTTCCGCCCATAAATGAAAAATCAAATACGACAAGCTGAGTTTTAATTCCATCTATGGTGCATTCTCCGCTTATTATGGCACTTTTTCTACCCGTTTTTTCTTCATTTTCTGCCAGTCTTTTTTTATAAGATTTGCTATCAACAAATTTAAGAGGATCGATAGCATGTAAATTTTTATCTATTTCTACAAATGAACCTTCATCGCTTAGTAATTCTATACGCTTTAAGGGAGTTAATCTCATATGAAAATTACATTTAGGACAAACATTATAACAAGTTTCTATTTCTTTATAATACATTAACGCATGGCAAGAATTACATTTTATCCAATGATTAGGAGCTTCATTTGGAGTTGCTTGTTTGCGTCTTATACTAGAAAAAATATCTAAAAAATTCATATTACTACCTAAAATAAAATTTTAAAATTATAGCAAGATTTTATTTTTTTTAAAATCTTGCACCTAGCATGAATTCAAATTTGCTTAAATCATCTGTTGAGTTGGTGTTAAATGGTTTAGCAAAAACTAAATTTAAAGCCCCAAGAGGAGTGAGCCATTCAAAACCTATACCTGTGCTCCATCTTTGAATTTGACTTAAAGAGTTTTCTCCTATAGCACCATAGTCAAAAAATACACTTCCTCTTAGTTTAATCCTATCAAAGATTGGAAAGCTTAGTTCTACTGAGTTAGCAAAGGCTATGGTTCCACCTGTTTCATCACCCCATTCATTTTTTGGGCTAACGCTTCTTCTATCAAATCCTCTAATACTTCCTATACCACCAAGATATAATTTTTCATTAATTGGCAAGTAACCTTCATCCCATACTTTATAAAAACTTGCTTTATAACGATAAATTAAATCCCAACCTATAAAATCTTCTAAACCTTGGTAATAGTTAAATTTAGTTGTAGAGCTAATGAATTCTTGATCCCCGCCTAATCCTGCGTATTCAAGTGAAGTTGAAGCTATAAAACCAGAACGCGGCAGATAATAATCATCAGTATTGTTAAATACTATCGATGGGGTAATAGAACTTTTATAGCTTTTTCCAAGCTTATATCCTTGAGCGATTAAACGATCACTTAGATGATAAATATCACTTTGCTCTAGATTGTAAGTTACATCAACATTTGTATATCTTCCTAAAGATTTTCCAATACTTATGTCAAAACCATAATTTCTTTCATCATAACTATCCCATTCTAAGCGATCTGAATATAAAGATCCTCCAAGAGAGTAGTCGCTATCATTTAATCTTGGATTTCTTAGTGTAATTCTTCCAGAAAGCGTATCATCACCTTTGTCTATGCTTACACTACCTTTCATACCAGAGCCAAGGATATTTGCATCTGATAAAGATGCACTGAGTAAAATTCCATCACTAGTCCCATAGCCTATACCGCCAGATATAGCACCAGTTGATGCTTCTTTAACTTCAACAACTAAATCAATATGAGTATCATCAACTCTTTGTTCTTTTATATCTACATTTTCAAAATAAGCAGTTCTTCTTAAAGCATTTCTTGAATCAACTAAATCTGTTCTATTGTAAAGATTTCCTTCGGTTAAATAAAGCTCTCTACGAACAACCCTATCTACTGTTTTAGTGTTACCTGAAATGATAACATTTCTTATATAAACCTTTTCATTTGGTATTACTTTGAAAATAATCTCTGCTTCATGATTTGTCTTATCTTTTTGTATATCTGGTATAACTTCAACAAATGCATAACCCAAATCTGCTGTTTTAGTTTCTATTGTTTTAATATCTTCTCTAAGTTTTTCTATATTGACATTTTTACCTATGCTTAGTTTAAGATTTTTTGCTAATTCTTCGTTTTCTTCTTCACTGAAAATTGGATTAAAGATTTTAATATTTTTTACTTTATAAATTTCACCTTCATTAATAAAATAAGTTAAATCTGCTTGATAAGTATCTGTATAAGTTTTTAAAAAAGCAGGAGAAACACTTACATCTAGATATCCTTTCTTTAAATATACATCAGAAATTCTTGAACTATCTCCTGCTAAATCAAAAATTTTAAGTTTTCCATCGTTAAATCCCCACATCCATCCTAAAAATTCTCTTTGCTTATTGGCTACTGCAGGTTCTATATCTGAATAACTTAATTTTTTTGCTCCGCTTAGGTGAACTTTTTCTATTATGATATTTTCTCCACGATTTACTATAAAAGTTAATTTTAAAGAGTTTGAATTGCTAAGTTTTTCGTTTTTTACTTCCACAACCGTGTCATAAAATCCTTTAGCTTGATAAAAAAGTTTTATTTTATTGCTAGCATCTTTAACTGAATTTTCATCATATAAAATTCCTGGTTTTAGTCCTACTAGGGTTTCAATTTGTTTTCTATCATTACTTGCTATACCTTGAATATCCACTTTTCCTATAGAGGGTTTTTCGATAACTTTGAAAATCACAACCCCATTTTTTTCTTCTACTACTATATCTTTAAAATAATTTCTACTAAATAAATTTTTAATAGCATTGTCAATACTTGCTTTATCGATTTTTTGTCCAATTTTTAAGTTAGAAATAGCAATTGCGCTTTCTTTGGAAAGCTGTGATAAACCTTCAAATTTAATATCTTTAATTGTTGCAGCACATAAAGAACTTGATAGTGCAAAAAAAACGAACCATTTTTTCATAAGTTTTACCTAAAATTTTATATACAAAGTCGTTATAATACCAAAATATTTTTAATCAATAGTTTTTAAGGAAAAAATATGAAAGTAGGTATAGTTGGACTTGGCTTAATGGGAGGTTCTTTAGGGCTTAGTTTAAGAGAAAATAAACTTATTGACATAGTTTGTGGATATGATATTAATAAAAAATTTGAGCAAATTGCATTAGAAAAAAATTTGGTTGATAAAATAGTAGATTTTGAAAAAATTAAACTTTGCGATGTAATTTTTTTAGCTATACCTGTTAATGCCATTGTAAATATTTTAAAAGATTTAGAGAATGTTTCACAAAAAAATACCATCATTGAACTTGGTAGCACTAAAGAAGAAATTTCAAAAACCTTAACACCTAATTTAAAAAAGCATTTTATAGCAGCACATCCTATGGCAGGAACTGAAAATAGCGGTCCAAATGCTGCTGTGAAAGATTTATATAAAAATGCAGTTTGTGTGCTTTGTGATAGTGAACAAGCAAGCCATATACATCAAAAAAGAGCTATTGAAATTTTTTCTGACTTGGGTATGAAAATTGTTTTTATGGATAGTGTTTCTCATGATCATCACACGGCTATTATTTCTCATTTACCTCATGTAATTAGTTTTTCTTTAGCTAATTTTGTTATGAAAGAAGAAAATAAAAAAAATATAGCTCATCTTGGAGGGCCTTCATTTAAAGATATGTGTAGGATTGCTAAGTCTAATCCAAAAATGTGGAGTGGAATTTTTCAACAGAATAAACAAAATTTATTAGATTGTATTGAGCTTTTTCAAAAAGAATTAAAAGAATGTAAAAAAATGATAGAAAAAAGTGATATTAATGAGTTAGAATCTTGGATAAAAGATGCAAATAAATTAAGAGAAATTTTATAATCTTAAAGCGAATTTACTCTTAATTTGCTATAGCATAATATATTTTTATTTAATAATTTTTTAGATATTGGAAGTGAAATCATGGTTTTTGCACGCAAAAAATCAAATAAAAAATGGCTATTTATAATTTTAGCAATTATAATAATAGGAATTCTTTTATTATTTAATACCAAAATGTTTGAGTCAAAACCTCCTGTGATACAAACAAAATCTGATACTATCTATAGCAATTTAGTTGATCCTATAGCTATTGAAATAAATGATGATAGTGCTTTAAAAGATGTTAAAGTTAGCTTATTTAAAGATAAGGAATTAAACGCTCAAGTTCTTGTAAATGAGCAAATTAAAGGAAAACAAAAAAATATTCATTTTGATCTTAAGCTACCAAAACCAGCTTATAAAGAAAATATAAATTCATACAAGCTCGTTATAGAAGCAAGTGATAGTAGTTTTTGGAATTTCTTTTTAGGAAATAAGGCTGTTAAAGAAGTTAAGGTTATTATCGATACAAATAAGCCTTTTGTTGAAATTTTAGATAATTCTTATCAAATTGAACAAGGTGGTGTAGGTAGTGTTGTATTTAAGGCAAATGATGAAAATTTACAGGAAGTATATATATTAAATGATAAAGAAAAGAAATTTAAGGCAATTCCTTTTGTAAAGCAAGGTTATTATGCGGCATTAATACCATGGGATGCTAAAGATGAGCATTTTAGAGCCTATGTTGTTGCAGTGGATAAAGCAGGAAATATCAACAAACAAAGAATTAGATATTATTTTGCAAATAAAAAATATCGTGTATCTAATATAAAAGTTAGTGATAGATTTTTAGATGGTAAAATACAAAATTTAGCACAGCAGTATGCCCCAAAAGATAGAGAATTAAGTAGATTGGAGAAATTTAAATTTGTAAATGAAGATTTAAGGGCGTCTAATGAGGTTTTAATCCATGATATAACAAGTAAAGTTCCTGATACTATGGTAAATGATTTTAAGATTAATCTTTTTATTCCTTTAAAGAATGGAAAAAAAGTTGCTGATTTTGCTGATCATAGATTTTATTCTTATAATAATCAACCATTTAGCAGTTCTTATCATATGGGACTTGATATAGCTAGTATAAAAGAAGCTCCTATTATAAGTAATAATGATGGAGAAGTGGTTTTTGTGCAAGAAAATGGAATTTATGGTTTAAATATTATTATTTATCATGGTTTTGGTATTTATACTCTTTATGGACATTGTACTAATGTAGAAGTGAGCGTTGGAGATAGGGTTAGGGCAGGTGATGTTATAGGAACTACTGGAACTACTGGATTAGCACTTGGTGATCATGTGCATTTTGGAGTTTTGGTTCAAGGTGTTGAGGTGCGTCCTGAGCAATGGCAAGATGCAAAATGGATTAAAGATAATATTTATAGCGTTTTAAATGCAAGTAAAAAAAGAATTTTAAGTGAATAAACATGAATCAAACAACGATAGCAAAAGAAGTTAAAGGCATAGGTATAGGATTACATAAAGGTGAGCCAATTAGTATAAAATTAGAACCTTTAGAAGCAGGCAGTGGTATAGTATTTTATAGAAGTGATTTGGGAATTTCTTATGAAGCTAAACCTGAAAATGTGATTGATACTAAAATGGCAACGGTGATAGGTGATCACAGAGGCTATGTTTCCACAATAGAGCATTTAATGAGTGCTATTAATGCTTATGGTATAGATAATGTGCGTATAGTATTAGATGCCAACGAAGCTCCTGTGATGGATGGTAGTAGTATAGGTTTTTGCATGATGCTTGATGAAGCAGGTATAAAAGAACTAGATGAAGCTAAGAAAATTTTAATTATTAAAAAAACAATTGAAGTTAAAGAAGATAATAAATTTGTGCGTTTAAGTCCTACGGATATGCCTATTATAAATTATACTATTGAATTTGATAATCCTATTATTGGAAAACAAAATTATTGTTTTGAATTTAGTAAAGAAAATTATATAAACGAAATAGCAAGAGCTAGAACTTTTGGATTTTTAAAAGATGTAAAGGCTTTAAGGGCTATGAATTTAGGACTTGGTGGAAGTTTAGAAAATGCAGTTGTAATTGATGATAACCGCATTTTAAATCCTGAAGGTTTGCGTTTTAAAGATGAATTTGTGCGTCATAAAATTTTAGATGCTATTGGGGATTTAACCTTGCTTGGGTTTAGAGTTTTTGGTGATTATACTTCTTATGCAGGTTCGCATAAACTTAATCATCTACTGACTAAAGAGCTTTTAAAAGATTCTAGTGCTTATGAAATAGTAAGTTTGGAAAAAAATACACATAAAATTTATGAAAAGGTATTTGCATAAAAAAGGTTGTTTTGCTCTTAAATGCCATAGCAAAACCTTTAATGCTTGGTATTTACGAGAATGAGAGATTATTAGAAATAATTGAAAGTGATTTAAAAATAAGCGAGGTTTTGCCAAAAATTTTAAAAGATCTTCTTTTAAAATATGAATTAAAAGAGCTTATTTATGTGCATGGACCAGGTTCTTATATGGGTATAAAAATTTCTTATGTTTCTTTGCAAACTTTGGCTATTATAAAAAATATTCCTTTAAGAGCAGTTAGTGCTTTTGAATTAAATAACAACACACCTATAAGAGCAAATAAACACTTATGTTTTGTAAAGAATCAAAACGATGAAATTATATTAGAAAAAACACAAGCAGGAAATTTTTTTATGCCCCAAAGTTTAAAAGATTTAAATTTGAGTAAAGAAAATACACCTTTTTATGTTTTAGATGCGGTTAATTAAAGGTAAAAGATGAAAATTTTAGTTCCAGCAACTAGTGCAAATTTGGGTCCAGGATTTGATTGTTTGGGTTTGAGTTTAAAGTATTTTAATCAAACCATAGTAGAAAAATCAAATTTTTTTAGTATTAGTGTGCATGGAGAAGGTGAGAATAATATTTATCTTAAAAAAAACAATACTTTTGTAAATATTTTTTATGAAATATATCAAAGACTTAGTGGTAAAAAAGATAATTTTCGTTTTGTTTTTCAAAATAATATTCCTTTATCAAGAGGTATGGGAAGTTCATCGGCTGTTATAGTAGCAGCCATTGCTTGTGCGTATGAATTAAGTGGTTTTAAAGTAGAAAAAAATACTATTTTAAATGAAGCATTAAAATATGAAAATCATCCTGATAATATAGCTCCAGCAACTCTTGGTGGATTTGTATGTGCTTTAACTCATAATGATAAAGTATTGGCTATAAAAAAAGAAATTGATAAAAATTTACAAGCAATTATTACTATACCTAATATGCCAATGAATACCCAAAAATCAAGATCGGTTTTAGCAAAAAAAATTAGCCTAGAAGATGGAGTTTTTAATCTTTGTCACGCTTCGTTTTTAACTGCTTGTTTTTTAGAAAAAAAATATGATTTATTAAAATATGCAAGCTTAGATAAACTTCATCAAAATCAAAGAATGAATCTTTTACCTGAACTTTTTGAAGTCCAAAAAATTTCTTTGGATAACAATGCTATCATGAGTACACTTTCAGGTTCAGGTTCGAGTTTTTTTACTTTAGCTTATAAAGATGATGCTAAAAAAATTAAAGAAAAACTTAAAAATAAATTTATTAAATTTAGAATAAAGCTTTTAGAATTTGATGATGAAGGTTTTAAAATTTGCTAAAAATTCCAAAAAAAAGATATAATTTTGAAAAATCATATACCCATTAGAATGTGCATAGTTTGCAAAGGACGCTATGAAAAACAAAAATTGCATCAATTCCAAATTAAAAATTCTCAAATAATCACAAAAGTGGCATTTGGAAGAAGTTTATATATTTGTGATTTTTGTTTAGAAAAAGATGAAAAAAATTTGCAAAAGGCCTTTTTAAAGGCTTCTAAGGGCAATTTTCATGGTAGTATAAAACAGCAGGATTTAAAGGAGATATTTTTCAATGGCAGATGTAAAGATTAGCGAAATAGCTCAAGAGCTAGGATATACTAGTAAAGAGATTATAGAAAAAGCCAATGAAATGGGCTTAGAAGATATAAAATCACCCAATAAAAAAGTATCTTCTGAAATAGCGGTTGCTATATATGAATATGTTCAATCAGGTAAGATTTTAGATGTGGTAAAAAAACAGCAAAAAACAACTACGAAAAAAACAACTACGAAAAAATCAAGCAAAAAAGAAGAAGTTAAGGAAGATAAAAAAACAAATAAAAAAGAAGAAAAATCTAGTTTAAAAACTTCTGAAAAGAAAAAACAAACAAAAGAAGAATTAGCAACCAAAGAAGATATTCCAAATAATGAAACAAAAAAAGAAGAAATAAAAGATGAGATTAAATTAGACGAAAAATTAGGTTCTAATTTAAATTTAGCTAAAAGAAGAGGCTTGGTTATTGTTAAAAAGAAAAAAGAAGAAAACAAAGAAAATACCAAAGCAAGAGAAGAAAAGCCTAGTAATCAAAACACTCAAGGTTTAAGTTTAAGTATGATTTTTTCAAATTCTGATGAAAGTTTAAAAAGAAAGAAAAAAGAAAAGAAAAACCATCCAGCAGTTAGCAAAAAAGAAACTACAACAAAAATGGATCTTTTGGGAGATAAAGATTTTGCTGATATTTCTTTAGAAGATGATGATATGGTGGTATTGCCTGATTTTAGTGTTAAAGAAAGCAAACCGGTTCAACTTGCAAATAAAAAACAACCAAATATTTTAAAACAATCATTAAACAACTCTATTAATCCATTTGGAAATGAAGGAATTCAAAGAAGAAGTCGCAAAAAACCACCTAAAAAAGTAGAAAAAAAAGAAAATGAAGCAATAACAAGCGTAAATATACCTAAAGAAATTCGTGTTTATGAATTTGCTGATAAAATAGGAAAAAACACAGGTGAAATCATCTCAAAGCTTTTTATGCTAGGACTTATGACTACTAAAAACGATTTTTTAGATGAAGCAGCTATTGAAATTTTAGCTGAAGAATTTGGCATAGAGATAAATATAATAGACGAAGCAAATGAGTTTGATTATGTAAAAGATTATGATGATAATCAAATACAAGAAAATCTAAGTCAAAGAGCACCAGTTATCACTATAATGGGGCACGTTGATCATGGTAAAACTTCTTTACTTGATTTTATAAGAAAATCACGCATTGTTAGTGGCGAAGCAGGTGGAATTACTCAGCATGTTGGTGCTTATATGGTAGAAAAAAATGGCAGAAAAATTACTTTTATAGATACTCCAGGCCATGAAGCATTTACAGCTATGCGTGCAAGAGGAGCTAGCATAACAGATATTGTTATTATAGTTGTAGCAGCAGATGATGGTGTAAAACCTCAAACAAAAGAAGCCATAAACCACGCAAAAGCAGCAAATGTGCCTATAATAATAGCAATTAACAAAATGGATAAAGAAAATGCAAATCCAGATATGGTAAAAACTCAACTTGCTGAGATGGAAATAATGCCAGTTGAATGGGGCGGATCTTATGAATTTGTGCCAGTTTCAGCTAAAAAAGGTGATGGCATAGAAGATTTATTAGAAATTGTTTTATTACAAGCTGATATTTTAGAATTAAAAGCAAATCCTAACACAAAAGCAAAAGCAAGTATTATAGAATCATCACTTCAAAAAGGAAGAGGCCCTGTAGCTACTATAATAGTGCAAAATGGGACTTTAAAGGTTGGAGATACTATGGTAGCAGGCGTTGCTTATGGTAAAGTGCGTGCTATGAGTGATGATCAAGGAAAGGTTTTAAAAGAAATAAAACCAGGTGAATGCGGAGTTATCATAGGACTTAGTGAAGTAGCTGATGCAGGTGAGACTTTGATAGTAGTAGATAGCGATAAACAAGCTAGAGAATATGCAAATAAACGCCACGAATACAACCGCCAAAAAGAGCTTAGCAAATCTACAAAAGTAAGCATAGATGAGCTTGGTGCTAAGATAAAAGAAGGGAATTTAAAAGCATTGCCAGTTATTTTAAAGGCCGATGTGCAAGGATCTTTAGAAGCTCTTAAAGCTAGTTTAGAAAAGCTTAGAAACGATGAAATAAAAGTAAATATTATACATAGTGGAGTAGGTGGCATAACTCAAAGCGATATAGAGCTTGCAAGTGCTAGTGAGAATTCTATAGTCTTAGGATTTAATATACGCCCAACAGGTGATATAAAAGAACATGCAAAAGATAAAGGCGTAGAAATAAAAACTTATAATGTAATTTATAATTTATTAGACGATGTAAAAGCCTTGCTTGGTGGTATGATGAGCCCTATTATATCAGAAGAGCAATTAGGACAAGCTCAGATCCGTCAAGTCATAAATGTGCCAAAACTAGGACAAATAGCAGGTTGTATGGTAAGTGAAGGCGTTATTAATCGCGGTGCAAAAATAAGACTTATAAGAGATGGTGTTGTGATATTTGAAGGCAATGTAAGCTCATTAAAACGCTTTAAAGATGATGTAAAAGAAGTAGCAAAAGGCTATGAATGTGGTGTAGGCATAGAAGGATGCGATGATATGAGAGTAGGTGATTATATAGAAAGCTATAAAGAAGTAGAAGAACGAGCTAGTTTATGAATCCATCAGAAATTAAAAAACTTCGCACTGAAAGTATATTAAAAGAGCTTATTCCTGAAGCTTTAGCGAATTTGGATAATGAGAATTTGCGTAATTTATGCGTAGTAGATGTAGAATGTAAAAAAGGCAGATACGATGCTTTTGTGTATTTAGATAAGATGTTTTTTAATACGCACGAGCAAGAGAGTATATTAAATCAGCTTAAAAAAGCATCTCGTGCTTTGCAAAATTATTGTATGAGCGAGCAAGGCTGGTATAAATGTCCAAATTTTCATTTTAAATTCGATGATAGATTAGAATATCAAAATCATATGGACGCACTTTTTGAAAAAATAAAAAAGGAAAGAAATGAATCTTGAAGCCTTATGCAAAGAAGCAAATCTTAGTTTTTATGATGATGAATTAGTAAGTGAAAATGGTAAAAAAATTTATAGAATTTACGTGCAAAAAGAAGGTGGAGTAGGGCTTGATGATTGTGCTAGGCTTAGTGAAATTTTATCGCCTATTTTTGATGTAGAACCACCTGTAAATGGAGAATATTTTTTAGAAGTGTCAAGTTGTGGGCTTGAAAGAAAGCTTAGCAAGCTAGATCATTTTGCAAAAAGCATAAACGAGCTCGTAAAAATCACTACAAATGAAAAAGAAAAAATAAAAGCAAAAATTATAAGTGTAAATGATGAAAACATAAGCTTAGAAGATTTAGAAACTAAAGAAAAAATCACTATAAATTTTAATGATATAAAAAAAGCTAAAACCTTTGTGGAGTGGTAATATGGAAAATAAATACGATTATAATATAAGCAAAAAAGATAAAAATGGCAATATATATCATCATTATCCAAAAGATAGTGATGAATTTAAAGAAGCAGTTGTAAAAAATGGCGGTATGAGTGTATATGTTTATCAAGATGATAAATTAATAGATGAATTTCATCCAAAAAGTCAAGGTTATAAATGGACTTCACCTATTTTTGGTTATTTAAAATCTATGAATAAAGATAGAGAATATTTTTATAGATATTATAAAAATTGTAAATTTTTTGCAATTGTGGATTAGGAAGGTTTTATTATGATTGAATTTTCTAATGAGGATAGAGAAAATTTTATAAAAGCAATAGATGAATTAGTAAAACAAGTAGATGATTGCATATTAAGAAATAAAAAAACACGAAAAGGTAAAATTAGTGTTGAAAATTCTTCTAGTCACAATATTAAGCGATATTTAGAATTTATTGATAAAAAATATAACTATTCTTTTAAAATTTCAATAGGAAATTCATGGGGTTTTTTGAGTGATGATAGTTGGATAATGTTTGTTAGAAATGATTTGTTAAAAGAAAATCTTATTAATAGTGAAAAAATAGCTCCTACGAAGGGAGTTTATATATTTATTGCATATTCTGGATATTTTCAAAATAATAAACATTTGGTATTGAAATTTGGTTTTCCTAAAAATGATATTGAAAATTCAAGATGCTTAGCAGTTGATAAAATGGAGCGTGATGGATATTTAAAAAAATTTGATTTTGTTTATAACTTAAATAACAAAGATAAATTAATAAAAGATTTTTCAGATATGATGAATTATTTTAATTCTTTAAATGAAAGCGATTTTAAAATTAATGAAAGCAATAAAATACAAAATAAACAATTAAATTTTGAAGACAATAATCCACCTTTAAATCAAATTCTTTATGGGCCTCCAGGGACGGGAAAGACTTATCACACTATAGATAAAGCTTTGGAGATTTTAGGTGAAAATTTAAAAGATAGAGATGATAAAAAAGCAAAATTTGATGAGTATGTAAAAAATGGACAAATAGTTTTTACTACTTTTCATCAAAGCTATGGATATGAAGAATTTGTAGAAGGTATAAAACCTCGCATAGATAACGAAGAAAATTCTAAAGAAATAGAATATGAAATAAAAGATGGAATTTTTAAAGAACTTTGTCAAAAGGCTTTGGAAAATAGAGATAGTATAAAAAATTTTAATTTTCATATAAATAAATTAAAAGAAAAAGTAAAAGTGGATGATAATAATCCAGAAAAATATTTTGAATTGCCAAATACTAAATATTCTATTCAATATAGAAATGGAAGAACATTTAGAATTAAATTTGATGATATGAGTAAAAATCATAAAGATTATCCAGTAAATATAGATAATATAGAAAAATTATATAAAACTTCTAGTATAGATGAAATATATAATTCAGCATATGTTAAAGCTATATTAAATTATTTAAAATCACAAGGTTTAGAAGATTATAAAGAAAAAGATGAAAAAGCAAATTTACCTTACATAATCATCATAGATGAGATTAATCGTGGTAATGTAAGTAAGATTTTTGGTGAGCTTATAACTTTGATAGAGCCTAGTAAAAGGATAGGTGAAGAAGAAGAAATAAAAGTAAAATTACCTTATAGTGGTAAAGATTTTGGAGTGCCTAAAAATGTTTATATCATAGGCACTATGAATACAGCTGATAGAAGCATTACTTCACTTGATACAGCTTTGCGAAGACGCTTTGAATTTGTAGAGATGATGCCTGATATAAGCAAATTATCTACAAATTGCGAAGGTGTTAATTTGCAAGAATTATTAAAAGCTATTAATACTCGCATAGAATACTTACTAGATAGAGAAAAGACTATAGGACACGCATTTTTCATAGGCATTGATAATTTAGAAAAATTAAAAAATGTTTTTCAAAACAAAATCATTCCACTTTTGCAAGAGTATTTTTATAATGATTATGCGTTGATAGATGCGGTTTTAAATTATAATGGTATGCTAGAAAAACAAGACATAGATAAAAAATATTTAAAAAATATTCAAGAATTTGAAAATGATAAGATTATTTATAAATTTAGCGATAGTCAAAAATGGGATGAAAAAACTTTTATAGATATATATGAAAAATAATACCTTTTTTATCATCGAGCATCAAACCTTTTCTAAAAAAGATTTAAAAGAAATTTTCAAAGAAAAGGCTGAAATTTTTTATGAAGAATTAGAAAATTTTGCAAAAAATAATGAAAATTTTCTAAGTTTTAAAAACAAAAATACCTTAAAAGCTAAAAATTATGTAGGTATTATACAAACAAAAAATGGTGTTTTAGAGATTTTGCCAAAATGCACTAATTTACAAAATTATGTAGAAAATAATCCTTCAAATCACGATAAAGAAAAACTAAAAAGATATTATAAATTAGACAATATTTTTAAAAACGATGATTTTTATGAAAAAGATTTTAAATTTAATCCTAAAAAACTTTTGATTAATATGCTAAAGACTTTGAAAAATTCTCCATTTAAAACTAGCAATATTTCTTCTTTGCAAGTTTTTAGAATGCCTTTGTTTGAGATTTTTATCACTATGTTTTTAGATGAATTTGATAAAGTTTATAAAAAAGGGCTTTTAAGATCTTATGTAAATTGTGAAGAAAATAGAGCTTTTTTGAAAGGAAAATTACTATTTAATGAGCATATAAAATCAAATTTTATACACAAAGAAAGATTTTTCACAAGCAATGATGAATTTATCTTAGATGTGGCTCCAAATCGTTTAATAAAATCAACGCTAAATTTTTTAAAATCAAAAACTTTTATAAATAAATTTAAAATCATAAAAGCTATGCAAATGCTTGATGAGGTGGAATTTTCTAAGGATTATATGAAAGATTTTGATTATAAAATTTCAAGACATTTTGATTATTATGAAAATATACTTTCTTGGTGTAAGATATTTTTACAAAATCAAACTTTTGCTCCATATAAAGGCAAAAATGAAGCTTATGCCTTGCTTTTTCCTATGGAGAAAATTTTTGAAGATTATGTAGCTTATATGCTTAAATTTGCAAATCCTAGTGAAAATATCAAAACTCAAAGTAGTGGAAAATATCTAGCAAATAAAAATGGTGAAAAATGCTTTATGCTAAAGCCTGATTTGTATATAGAAAATAAAATGATCTTAGATACAAAATGGAAAATTCCTGATCAAAATAATGAAGATAAAAAGCACGGCATAGCACAAGGTGATTTGTATCAAATGTTTTCTTATGCTTGTAAATTTAAGATAAATGATATAAAGCTTGTTTATCCACTTTGTGAAAGAACAAGCAAGCTAAAAAATGAAATAAAAGAATTAGAATTTAATGCAAACAAATATTTGTGTTTTGAAAATAAAAAGTGTGATATAAAGGTGCAAATACTCTTTGCACCTTTACCTTTTTAGGGAGTAATATGAATTACGAATTTTATATGAATTTAGCCATAGGTGAAGCTTGGAAATATCAGCTTTTAACCTACCCAAATCCAGCCGTAGGTTGTGTAATCTTAGATAAAAATGGCAAAATCTTAAGCATAGAAGCACACAAAGAAGCAGGCAAGGCTCATGCAGAACTTGAAGCAGTGAGTAAAGCCTTAAAAGCACTTAATCCAAATTTAGATTTACCGCAAAATGCAAATGATTTGCATGCGTTTATTTGTAAAAATCATCAAGGGTTATTAAAAGGTGCTAGTGCTTATGTGAGTTTAGAACCTTGCAATCATCAGGGCAAAACCCCACCATGTGCAAAGCTTTTTAGCGCGCTTGGTTTTAGCGAAGTTTTTATCGCTACTAAAGATGAGCATGAGCTTGCAAGCGGTGGAGCAGAGTTTTTAAAAAATCAAGGCATAAAAGTTCATATGGGAATTTGCGAGCAAAGAGCCAAAGAGCTTTTAAAACCTTTTTTAAAATGGCAAAAATCAAGCTTTAAATTTTTTAAACTAGCCCTTTCTTTAAATGGCTCTGCCTATGGTAAAATCATAAGCTCTAAAGCAAGTAGAACTTATGCTCACACATTACGCTCAAAGCTTGATTTGCTTGTAGTAGGTGGAGAAACTATAAGACATGATAGGCCTATTTTAGATGCAAGGCTAGCTCAAGCTAAAGCACCAAATTTATGCATACTAAGCCGCCAAAATTTAGAAAGTTTTGATCTAAAAATTCCTTTATTTAGCGTGGTTGAAAGAGAAATTTTTACAAGTATTCCTAGCGAAGCTAAGTTCATCATGTATGAGGGTGGAGAGAATTTTTTAAAAGCCTTTAAAGATGAGCTAGATATGCTTTTGATTTTTTCAAACTCAAATTTAAATACTTTTGAAAATGTTAAGCTAGATATAAAGCTAAAGCCTTTATACAAAGGCTTTTTGGAAAATGATACTTATGGATTTTATGAGATTGTTAAATCTTAGTAGATTTTTTGTGAGTTTATTTGTGAAAAAAACTGCACTAAAGTGTTAGCAAAAAAGCTAGCACTTTGCTCTTCTAATCTTTTTAAGAATTTATCTATAGCGTCTTCTTTTTGCCAGATAGGGTTTTGCACTTTAGCTAGTTTTTCTACTTCTTTTTTAGCTTGTTCGTAATTACCTATTTTATCAATTAGTTTTAATTTTAAAGCCTCATTGGCTAAAAACACTTTCGCATCAGCCCATGAGTTTGTTTGATTTAAGTCTAAATTACGATTTTGAGCCACAAATTGTGTAAAAATTTCATAACTTTGATTAGCTAAATTTTGCAAAAAATCTTTTTCATCTTCATTCCATTTACGCATGAAAGTTCCTGCTTCTTTATAAGTCCCTGCTTTAATCGTTTGTTCGTTTATACCTAATTTTTGTGCAAGTTCGCTTATTTCAAAACCTTGCATGATTACTCCGATAGATCCTACAAAGCTAGCAGGATTAGCGATGATCATATCAGCTCCAACTGCACTTAAGTAGCTCCCACTTGCTATGGTTCCACCAGCGTATGCTACTACAGGTTTTTTGGCTTTAAGATCTTGTATAGCAAGAGCTATTTCCATACTTGGTGCAAAAGCTCCACCGGGGCTATCTATGTAAAATAAGACCCCTTTGATTGTTTTATTGTCTTTAATTTTATAAATTTGTTCTAATACACTACTTGCGTCACTTATTTCGCCTTTGAGGTTAATTTGAGCTAAATTTGCATTAGAAAGTTTAGTGTTTTCTCCACTTGGAGCAAGGATTAAAAACACGATAAACAAAAACACAAAAGTCTTAAAATAAGTGTTGATATAAGATATGATTTTGCCTATTCCTTTAAAAAATGATTTTATAATTTGCATTTTTTTCCTTATATTTTAGTTGTTTAATCAAAAATTAAATCCAAAATTTGAAACCACATTGGCATTGTATTGGTTTTTGTAAATCTCGTTTAATAATCTTATATCAAAAAAGAATGATTTACTTGGCTTGAAATTAAGACCAAGATTGATATTTAATGAATTAGTATCTAAATTATAGTATTGCTTAAATTTTTGATTTTTAAAATCTGTAAAATTTGCCATATTGCTTATTTTTTTTCCTGTCAATCTTCTTTCATATAGTATAGAACTTGTTAGTGTGTTGTTATATCCTTTAGAATTTGGCAATACATAAGAAGATGTTATGCCTAAAACTACAGAAGTGCTATTGTGTTTGATATCATCATAAGATTTTGAAAAAATTCCACCATTTTCACTAAATGCATTTTGCTGAAAATAATTATAATTAAAATAAGTAAGAGGTGTAATGTTTAAATGGGTATTGTAATTAAATTCTTTAGCTATTCCTAATTGAGTAGAAGCTATTAGTCCATTATATGAACCATTGATATTGTTTGAATTTAGTATATATCTTTGCATATTGCTTGAGTATGCTCCAATACCTGCACCGCTTAGAATTTTAAAATGATTTAAATTTAAAATATAATTACTAGATAAATTAACATTTCTTGTTTTGATATTAGATGTTGAAAAATCAATATTAGAATATGATGTGCTTAAATGTGTTATAAAGGTTGAAGAATCAATCTCTCCTCCTATGCTAAGATTGAGTCCATAAGAACTTCCATGAAAATCATCTCCAAATATTTTTTTAAAATTAGGCCCCATTTGAAAAATATATTTTTGATTATCATAAAAATTGAAATTAGTTATATCATTTTGATATAGTATATTTGTTGGATGAAAATTACTAGCTAATTTTATATTTTCTACGGGTTGATTGATAAAAGTTGGATTAAGAGCCCAAAGCATATTGCTTTGTCCAAAACTGCTGTAGGTATTTAGCAATTGAACTGAATTGGATAAATAATCATTTGATTCTAAGCTTTTTAAACTATCTTGCATGGTTTTTTTATCTGTGTTATCTAAGAAAGCAAAATAATTTTTATAATTATCACTTAAATCATCCATTGCTCTGATACTGCGTAATGCTTTACCCATTGTGCTGTTTTTGGTATTGTAAGCGTTATCTTTAATGACTGGTTTTACTATGATTTGAGAATCGTTATCTGGTTCAGGTTTTGTTTCAGGTTTTGTTTCAGGTTTTGTTTCAGGTTTTGGTTCAGGTTTTGGTTCAGGTTTTGGTTCAGGTTTTGGTTCAGGTTTTGGTTCAGGTTTTGGTTCAGGTTTTGGTTCAGGTTTTGGTTCAGGTTTTGGTTCAGGTTTTGGTTCAGGTTTTGGTTCAGGTTTTGGTTCAGGTTTTGGTTCAGGTTTTGGTTCAGGTTTTGGTTCAGGTTTTGGTTCAGGTTTTGGTTCAGGCGCGGGCTTATTAATACTAACTTTATCTTCATCTAATACAGCAACAAAATCAACACTATTATTTCCTGATATCTCAACTTTTTCAAAATCATTAATACTATCTTTTAAACCAGCTAAATCAATACTAACAGCACTTCCGCTAGTATAAAACATAGGTAATGGTATGTATTGTAATTTTCCACCTTCTATTTTGTAAGCATTTGCTATAAGTTTTGAATTGCCACTATTTCCAAAATCAAGTTGTAAAATAGCATTAATTTTTTGATTATATAAACCTTCTACAATTAAATCACTTAAATCTTGATTTCCAGGTCTTACAATTCCTTGGTTATATAAATTATTTTTTATTAAGCCATTTCCACTAAATTTACCATTAGTTAAAACTTGAACTTCCCCACTGATAATTCCTTTGTTATTTTGTGCTTTTATTAGAGAAAGCTCACCTTCCTTTACTATAGTTTTACCCAAATAAGTATTTTCTCCGCTTAAAATCAATCTTCCTTGTCCATCTTTGATAAATCCAACATTTAAATTTTGCATTTCATCTTTTGGGGAATTTAAAGCATCAAGTCTATGCAAACTATCATCCCATTTTTTTTGAGATATATCATTGCTAAAAATCGCACTATAACCTTTTGTATCTATGCTATAGTAGGCTTCTTTTTCCCCATAAATATCAGTTATATCTTGTAAATTTAGCCTATTTGCATCTAAAACCCCTATGCCATTTACAGCTTTTTCAACATCTAAAATACCTTGTCCAAATAAATCTTCTTTTCTTAAGCTCATGATTGCTTTATAATCATCTTGTGCATTTGCCATTAATTTATAGTTATCAATGGTATTTTTTAAAATATTATCTGCTTGAAAACTCCAATAACCAGCTTCGATTAAATCTTTTTTAACTTTTTCTTTATCATTAGGTGCAGGTGTATCTATATAAATAATAGTATAATAAATTTGTTTTTTTCCAGTAGAAGTATTAAGAAGTTCAGTTTCTTTAATTGTTAGTTTTGGAGCTATATAGTTTTTATTTGCAGTGCTTAATAAAACATCAGCTATTTGTTTTCCATTTAAAAATGGATATTTTTGCGATACTAAAGCTGCCGCAGCACTTACCATAGGTGCTGCCATAGAAGTGCCACTCATTCTAATATATAAATTTTTATCAGGTTTTCCAAATACAGGATTAATACCATATGCACCATTAGCTGAATTTACAAAGCTTCCAGGTGCTACTAATGAAAAATTTTCAGCACCTTTTAATCCATTACTATATGCAGCTATTGCATTAGAAGATATAATCAAACTACCATCTTGATTTTTAGTAATTTTAGATGAATCAATAGCACCTACACTAAGCCATGATCTAATACTTTCATCATAATAAGGAACTACAGCACTTAATCCAGGTGATACTATACCTTCATTTCCAGCTGCAAAAACTGATAAAATTTGTTTTTCTTTTGCAAGTTTGCTTAGTTCTTCAATAGTTTTATTTTGATTAGCTAAATTTATAAAATACGAGGAAGAATTCTCTTGATATTTTGGTCTATACCACCCTGGTTCACTCATTCCAACTATAGGGTATAAAGATGCATTCCAGCTATTATTGATTATTTTTACATCTTTATTAATAAAATAATTATATACATCATGTGGTATTATTTTATTGCTTCCACTATTATGGCCAAATATTTGAATTCCATACATTTTTGCATCATATGCAATTCCATAAGGTTGATTTTTATTTTGAAATTTTCCTAAAATAATCCCTGCAACATGTGAACCATGAGTATCAATCGTTAAATCAGGAATATAAGGTTTATTATTATTTAGTTTGGAGTATTGCTGATCAATGATTTGCCCTTGTAAACTAGGGTGGTTTGCATTAAAAGCAGAATCTATAATACCTACATTAACATTTTTTCCTGTGATATTAAGATCATGAACCTTATGGACATTAATAACTTCAAAATCACTTAAAGCAAAAGTTTTACCAATAAAAATAAATGTTATTAAATATTTTTTCATAATTCTTTCTTAAATTCTTAAATTTTGTTTAAAATTGCTATATCTTATTTAAGTATAACAAAAATATTTTAATTTTTATTCTATATCGTTATTTCTTTTCCTTCTATAAAGAGTTTTAAAACTTTTTTGCTTTGTAAGATAAACTGCAAAGGAAGTTGTTTTAAATTTGTGCTATTTGGTAAAGCAAAAAGACTAAAATCAGCTATTTTGCCTTTTTGAATTTGGCCTAGGTTTAAATTTAAAGCTTTTGCAGCTTTGTTAGTCGCCATTAAAAGTAATATTTTAGCTAAATTTTCTAACTCAAAATCATCATGTATAAGCAAATTTGCTCTCATTTCATCAAGCATATTTAAAGAAGTATTTGAGCTTAATCCATCAGTTCCTAGGTGGATATTAACGCCATTTTTTAAAGCAGGTTTTAATTTAAAAGTATTTTTACTCAAAAGTCTGTTTGAAAAAGCACAATGCGTGATTGAGTGTAAATTTTTATCTAATAAATCCCACTCTTTAAAATACACACAATGGGTAAATAAAGTTCTTTGGTCTTTAAAAAGCTCTAAAAAGCTTTGCGGGGTGTAAAATGGCATAGGATTTTTACTAAATTTAGCCAAACTTTTTTTAAAACCACCCTTTTTAAATCTTAGCCAATTATTTTCATGATTACTTTCAAGAAAATGCGTGCTTAGTAAATGATTGTTTTCTTTAGCAAGTTTTATGGCAAATTTGGTAAGTTCTGGGTGGGTTGAGTAGGGTGCATGTACTGAAATAGCAGGGATAAAATTAGAAGTTTTAAAATTCATACTTTTTTTATAGCGAGCTAAAAATTCTTCTTTTTTTGTATGGATAAAATTTTCATTTGAACCCAAAATTTCATTAAAAAATATCACTCTAGCTTGTGAATTGACACAAGGCTTTAAATCACTCCCAAAGCTTGAAATTTCACCTATAGTAGCAGTGCCACTTTTTAGCATTTTGTTAATATTTTGTGCGATTAATTTTTCTTTAGCTTTTTCATTTAATTGCTCGCGGTTATTAAAAACGCTATCAAGCCATTTTAAAAAATCTCCAAATACTAAATTTCCATTATTTGCACTAAATTCTAAATGCGTGTGTGGGTTAATAAAAGCTGGCAAAAGTAAAGTATCTTTTGGAGTTGGTATAAGCTTAGCTTGCGGGTAGGATTTTTGTAAATTTTCTAAGCTATCAATTTCTAAAATATTTTCATCAAAAAGAACCGCTTTGTTTTCTAAAATATTAAAATCATCATTGCAAGTTAAGATGATTTTTGGTGCTATTATAAACATTTTACATCCTTTAAAAAGGGAAATTGTAGCTAAAATTTAGCTTTAAAATGCTATAATATAGTAAATTTTACTAAATAAAGGTTAGATTATGAAAGTTATGGTTATACAAGGCCCAAATATCAATATGCTTGGAGTGAGAGAAACTCACATTTATGGCAATATGAAAATGGAAGATATCCATGAACAAATGAAACAAGCTGCAAAACAAGCTAATGTAGAGATTGAATTTTTTCAAAGCAATTTTGAAGGCGAGTTGGTTGATAAAATTCAAGAATGTTTAGGAAGTGTTGATGGGGTGATTATTAATGCAGCTGCATATGCACATACTTCCATCGCAATACGCGATGCGATTGCGGCGATTAATATGCCTGTGATTGAAGTGCATATTAGCAATACTTACAGAAGAGAAGAATTTAGACAAAAAAGCATGATAGCACCGGTGTGTGCAGGTAGTATAGTTGGTTTTGGTCCTTTTGGTTATCATATGGCTTTAATGGGACTTTTTCAAATTTTTGATCAAATTAATGCATATAAAGCAGCTCAAGCAAAAGCTCAACAAGCAAATCAATGAATTTTATCTTAAAAAACGAAAATGCACTTTTTTATGAGTGTGGTTATTCTTGCGATAATGCCTTGTTTTTAAAACTTGAAGATGAGGCATTTTTTATTACTGATGCAAGATATAGCTTTGAAGCTAGCGAAATGATAAAAAATGCTAGAGTAATTTTAGCACAAGATCTTTTTGCTAGTGCTAGAGAGCTTTTGGAAAAAACAGGGGTTGATAAAGTATGTTTTGATCCAAAAGAATTTAGCCATTTTGAGTTTAAAGAGCTTGGTAAAAGTGTAAATGTTGTTTTTGAAGAAAAATTAGATTTTAGTAAAAACAAACGCATTATAAAAAATGCCAAAGAATTACAGCTTTTACAAAAGGCTGTAAATTTTGGCAAAGAATGCTTTGAAGAATTTGCTAAATTTATCAGCCAAGAAGGCTATGGTAAAAGTGAAAGAGAATTGCATTTTAAAGCATGTGAAATTTTTCAAAAAAAAGGTGAGTTGGGGCTTTCTTTTTCACCTATTGTAGCTATTAATGAAAATGCAGCAAAAGCTCATGCTTTACCTAGTGATAAATGTTTAGAATATGGAGATTTGTTATTGGTTGATGCTGGGGTGGTTTATCAAAGATATTGTTCAGATAGAACTAGAACAGCTTGTTTTAATGAAAGTGGCATAGTATTTGATAAAGATAATCCTAGTTTTAAAAATAAAGAAATAAAAGAAATTTATGAAGTCGTAAAACAAGCTCAATTAAAAGCTATAGAAAAAGCAAAAATTGGTATGAAAGCAAAAGAGCTTGATTTTATCGCAAGAGAAGTGATAAAAAATGCAGGCTTTGAAAAAGAATTTATCCATAGTTTAGGACATGGAGTAGGGCTTGATATACATGAGTTGCCAAATATTAGCCAAAGAAGTGATTATGAGTTAAAAGAGGGTATGGTTTTTACCATTGAACCTGGAATTTATATCAAAGATAAATTAGGCATTAGGATAGAAGATATGATTTATCTTGATAAAGAAAAGGCAGTGGTGTTATAATTTGCTGGTTAAAGGAGCTAGAAGATTAGAAAAAATTTGTTTTTTTCCTTTTTACACAAAAGCAAAAAAAAGAGGAAAATATATAGCCATTGTAGGACTTGGGAGCAATATAGAAGATGAAAAAAAACGCTTTCGAGCTTTATTTAGGCTTTTAATGCAAGATAAACGCTTGCAAGTATTGCAAACATCGCCATTTTTAATAAACAAGGCTTTTGGTTTTGAAAATCAAAAGGATTTTACTAATGCAGTGATGATTGTTAGCACGAGTTTGCATGCAAGAGCACTTTTAAAAGTTTTATTTTTTTATGAATTTAAATTTAGAAGAAAAAGAACTTTTAAAAATGCTCCTAGAACACTTGATTTGGATTTATTATATTTTTCGAAGAAAGTGCGAAAAGATGAGTATTGCACGGTGCCTCATATAGGGGTAGATGATAGAATTAGTGTAACTTTGCCTTTAGGCTTGTTAAGATAAGGAAAAATATGGGACAATTGATTCATACTTTTACGGTTGAAAGCACAGATGAAATTATACCTAAGGTTAAACAAGATTATGGTGATAAAGCTTTAATTGTTACTAATAAACAAATTAGACCAAAAACTATCAACCAAAAACCTTTATACGAAGTTATAGTTGCTATAGAAGAAGCTGATTATGAAGAACACTTAAAGCAAAATAATCTTCCTATGCCACCTAAGAAAAAACCAAAAACAGCAAATTTTCCTGAAGCAAAAATTCAAACTCCAGTGCAAGATACTGAAAAAAAAGAAGAAGATGTGGTATTGGATTTTTCTTCCAAAGCAAAACAAAAACCTATTAATCCTTATTTAAGCACTAGCAAAAAAGATGATAATTTTTTAAATTTAAAAAACAAACTTTCTCAAGTTAGTTCTGAAATCAATAAGGTTTCAAATTATCAAGATTTTTCTATGCCAAATCAAAATTATGATAAAAAAATAGAAGCTTTTGAAAAACAAATGAATAAACTTAACGATAAAATGAATTTGCTTGTAGATATGATGTGGGATGATAAGGCAGAATCACGCAAAGAACTTGTAATACCGCCTGAATTTGCAAGTATTTATAAACAAGCTAAAGCAAGCGGTATGCAAGAAGCACATTTAGAAGCAATTATGAAAGCAACTATAGAAAATATGCCAAGCACTATGAAAGCTAATCAAGAAGCAGTGCAAAGGTATTTTTATTCACTTTTGCGTAATATGCTTCCTTGTCGTTTAGAAAGTGAAATCAAAAAGCAAAAAATTATGATGTTAGTAGGGCCAACTGGAGTGGGTAAAACTACAACTTTAGCAAAACTTGCTTTTCGCTATGCTTATGGAGATAGACGCTATAAAACGGGCATTATCACGCTAGATACTTATAGAATAGGTGCAGTAGAACAGCTTTTTCAATATGCTAAGATGATGAAGCTTCCTATTATAGATAGTATTGAACCAACTGATTTAGATGATGCAATAAGAAGTTTAAATACTTGTGAGATGATTTTGGTAGATACTACTGGAAATTCACAATATGATAAAGCAAAACTTGAAAAAACTAAAGAATTTTTATCGCACTCTAATGCACAAATTGATGTAAATTTAGTTCTTTCAGCAAATACAAAATACGAAGATTTACTAGAAACTTATAATAATTTTTCATTTTTAAATATAGATACTTTAATCATTACAAAATTCGATGAAACTAAAGTTTTTGGAAATGTATTTTCTTTGCTTTATGAAACTAGCACTCCAATGAGTTTTTTTTCTATAGGACAAGAAGTTCCTGATGATATAGAATTGGCCAATAGTGATTTTTTAGTGCGTTGTGTTTTAGAAGGCTTTAGAAGGGATGAAAATGAGTAATCAAGCAGAAAAATTAAAAGATTTAATTAAAAATGAAAATTCCAATGCAAAACATACTCATTTTATTGCTGTTACAAGTGGAAAGGGTGGTGTTGGAAAAAGTACTTTTAGTGCTAATTTAGGTAATATCTTAGCTAAAAATGGCTATAAAGTGGGACTTTTTGATGCAGATATAGGGCTTGCAAATTTAGATGTGATTTTAAATGTGCGTGTAGAAAAAAATCTTTTACATGTTTTAAAGGGTGAGTGTTCTTTAGAAGATATTTTAATAGAAGTAAAGCCAAATTTATGGCTTATACCAGGTGAAAGTGGCGATGAAATTTTAAAATACAATGATAAAAATATTTATGAAAGATTTTTAAATCAAACAAGTATTTTAGATGATTTAGATTTTTTAATCATTGATACTGGAGCAGGTATTGGCGGTAATATAGGAAATTTTTTGGAAATGTCTGATGAGGTTATAGTTATCACCGTTCCTGATCCAGCAGCTATTACTGATGCATATGCAACTATAAAAACCACATCAAAAACTAAAGAAAATTTATTGATGGTATTTAATGTTGTAAAAAATGAAAACGAAGCTTTGAGAATTTTTGATAATATTAAAAAAGTAGCAGATATTAACATTAAACATGATTTGAAATTAGAATTTTTGGGTTTTTTAGGGCAAAGTAAAGATATAAGTTCTAGTATTAAAAAAAGAACTTTATTTAGCGATGATGATACCAATGCAAGTGATGAGCTAAAAACTATAGCTTCCAAGCTTTTGTATAGATTGGAACAAAAAGTGCTTAATAATGTCGGAGATAAAAGCATAATGAGTTTTTTCAAAAAGCTTTTAGATCGTTTTTAGATTGAGGGAAAAAAATGAGACCAGAAAATTTTGTAGCTTTTTTTACAGTTTGTGGTTTTTTTATAGGCTTAATGTTTACTATAGTCAATATAGAAGATGCTGTAGAAATAGTTGTTTATACTTGTTTAATTACTTTTATATTCTATGTGTTAATTCATATTGTTATAATGATATTTGTAGATGTAAATAAAATTAGTGGTAGAAGTTTTAATAAAGAAAAATATGAAAATGATAACAATAGCTTTATAGCAGAATTAGCCGCAAGAGAAAAGAAAATGGATTATTTACTTGAGAAACTTCAAGAGGAGCGTGAGGATCTTAAAAAACTTGAAACTTCTCATAAGAAAAAAAGTGTGAAACATGCAGCCGCATAATGCCTATGCTTCAGCATTGAAAAAAGAGCAAGATGATCTAGTGATATCTTATATGCCAGCTTTAAGAGCAATGGCATTTAGATTAAAAGAACGCTTGCCAGCTAGTATTGATGTTAATGATTTAATTAGTATAGGCGTAGAAGAAATGATTAAGCTTTCACGCCGCTATGACAAAGAACAAAATGATAATTTTTGGGGCTTTGCAAGAAAAAGAGTAAATGGAGCTATGCTTGATTATCTAAGAAGCTTAGATGTAATGAGTAGAAGCAATAGAAAAATCATCAAAGAAATTGATGCTATTGTTGATGAATTTTATCAAGAAAATGAAAAAGAACCTGATGATGAATATTTAGCAAAAAGATTAAATTTAGAAGTAGAAAAGGTTAAAGAAGCAAGAGCAGCTCATGCTATATCGCTTGTAATGCCTTTAGATGAACAGCTAAATTGCTTCAATGATAGTAATATCATAGAACAAATAGAAAAAGAAGAACTAATAGAAAAAATTAATGCTGTTTTAGAAGAATTTAAAGAAAGAGAAAGACTTGTAATCCAGCTTTATTATTATGAAGAATTAAATTTAAAAGAAATTGCAGAGGTTTTAGAGATTAGCGAATCAAGAATTTCACAAATTCATAAGCGTTTGCTAAAGAAAATTCGAGAAAGGCTAGTTTAGTATGGCTGAGATACTTTCACAAGAAGAAATTGATGCTCTCTTAGAAGTTGTAGATGATGATAGCGATGAAAGTGCTGCTTCGTCTAAATTAGAAGAAATAGAAGATAAAAGAGACATTGTTGTTTATGATTTTAAGCGTCCAAATAGGGTTTCTAAAGAACAGCTTCGCTCTATCAAAGGGATTCATGATAAGTTAGCAAGAAACCTTGCTTCGCAAATTTCATCTATGATGAGAAGTATAGTTGAGATTAAACTTCACTCAGTAGATCAAATGACTTATGGTGAATTTTTAATGTCTTTGCCAAGTCCTACAAGCTTTAATGTATTTTCTATAAAACCTCTTGATGGAAATTGTGTTTTAGAGATAAATCCAAGTATTGCTTTTCCTATGATAGATAGACTTTTAGGTGGGCAAGGAGAAAGTTTTGATACTTTAAGAGAGCTAACAGAAATCGAGCTTAATTTGCTTGATTCTATTTTGCGTATTATTATGCAAAGACTTAAAGAAAGTTGGATGAATGTAACTGAAATTTATCCAAGTGTGGAAGCTAAAGAATCAAGCCCAAATGTTGTGCAAATTGTTTCGCAAAATGAAATTGTTATTATGGTGGTGATGGAGATTATCATCGGAAATTCAAGCGGTATGGTAAATATTTGCTATCCGGTTGTGCATTTAGAAAGTATATTAAGTCGTTTGGCAAATCGCGATATTATGATGGGTGAAACTAGTGCTAAAAAATCAAGAAATAAAGAGCTTAAAACTTTGATTGGGCGTGCTGAAGTGATTTATGAAGCTATGCTTGGTAAAACATTTATCAATGTAAATGAATTTTTAGATCTAAAGCAAGGAGATATATTAAAACTTGATAGAACTGCAGATGATAAAGCTATAGTAGCTATTGATAAAAAGGAAGTTTTTTTAGCACAAGTTGGGCTTCATAGATTTAGAAAGTCAATTAAAATTTTAGAACTTATCAAAACTGATAAGGATGAAATTAAAGAAATGCTTGAAAGATATGAAGATGAAAGAAGAGCAAAAGCAAATTCTTATAATGAAAATGAAGATATAGAAGAGGAAGAAGATGATCAATGATTTTTTAGGCATATTTGTCAATGAATGTGTAAGTACTATAGAAGGTTTAACTGGAAAAAATGCCGAATTTAGCGAATACTATGAGTATGATGTAAATTCTCAAGATTCTATGACTCCTCCGCTTGTTAGTGCAACTTTTAGTGTAAATAATGATATGAAAATCAAAGTATTAGCAAGTGCAGTTTTAATGAGTGCAATTGGCGAATGGATGATGGGAGAAGAAGAAATCTCTAAAAATAGCGAGTTAAACGAAGATGAGATGGATGCAGCTAAAGAAGCTATACAAAATATAATTTCTGCATTTTCTACTACCTTAGGTGCACAAAAAGAAATTCCAAAAATGGAATTTAGTTTAGATAGTTGTGAATTTGTAGCAGATACTTTAGAACTTGGCGGTTTTCATAAATTATATTTATACAATGTAAAAATTGCAGATTTAGAAGAAAAAGTTTCTTTGGTTTTTGATGAAAAAATTTACAAAGTTTTAACTAAGACTGATTTAGAAGAAATCGTTGCAACTCAAGATCAAGAAAGCTCTCATGAACACAAAGTTTTAGCTAATGTTGAAGAATTAAAAAATATCGGCTTAATCATGGATGTTCGTTTGCCTATAAGAGTGCGTATAGGTAGTAAAAAAATGCTTTTAAAAGATGTATTAACTATGGATATAGGCTCTGTTATAGAGCTTGATCAATTAGCAAATGATCCTTTAGAAATCTTAATAGGCGATAAAAAAATTGCTTATGGTGAAGTAGTGATAGTAGATGGAAATTTTGGAGTGCAAATTACTGAAATTGGCTCTAAAAAAGAAAGATTAGAACAATTAAGATGAAAGAATACATCATTGAGGATATTTCTTATTTAAAAGAATTGGAAAAAATTCAAAAAGGTGTAACTTTTTTTGGTTCTGCTAGGTTAAAAGAAGACAATGAGTATTGCATTTTAGCTTCAAACTTGGCTAAAAAATTAGCAAATGATGGCTATAGCATTATCAGCGGTGGAGGCGGTGGTATTATGCAAGCGGCTAATTATGGGGCTATACAGAGTAAAACTTCACATTTAAAATCTTTCGGATTTAATATACATTTACCATTTGAGCAAAAAGCAAATGATTTTTTAGAGTATAATATCACCTTTAAGAGCTTAGCCATTCGCAAAATGGCTCTTATTCAAAAGAGTCTTGCTTTTGTGATTTTCCCAGGCGGCTTTGGGACATTAGATGAATTTTTTGAAATTCTTACTTTAAAGCAACTTAGTTTTAAAAAAGATGTTCCTATCATTTTAGTTGGGCGAAAATTTTGGCATACTCTTGATGAATTTATCAAAACTTCTTTACTAGAGCTTGGAACTATATCAAAAAATGATGAGTTAAAGTATAGTATAAGTGATGATTTAGATGAAATTATAAGAATGATAAAGGAAAAAGATGAAAATTCTTGTCGCAATGAGTGGGGGTGTAGATAGCACGGTTACTGCTTATAAACTAAAACAAGCCGGACATGAAGTGCAAGGGTGTTATATGAAGCTTCATGGCAAGGCTAATTATCATGAAGAAAATATAAAAAAAGTAGAAAAGGTTGCCAAATTTTTAGGCATTGATTATCACATTTTAGACTTACAAGATGATTTTAAAAATCAAGTTTACATGCCTTTTGTAAATACCTACAAAGAAGGAAAAACGCCAAATCCTTGTGCTTTATGCAATCGCTTTATAAAGCTTGGAAAATTGTTAGAATTTGCAAAAAAACTTGGTTGTGAGAAGCTAGCCACAGGCCATTATGCAAGAATAGAAAATAATTTAATAAAAACTGCAGTAGATGAGAGTAAAGATCAAAGTTATTTTTTGGCAAATGCAGATAAAGAAGCCTTAAAGTATTTAATCTTTCCACTTGGAGAGATGAAAAAAGAAGATGTGAAAAAATTTGCTTCAACCATCGATGTTTTAAAATCTTTTGCCACTCAAAAAGAAAGCTCTGAAATTTGTTTTGTGGAAGATACTTATGTGCAAGTTTTAGATCAGTTTATGGATACTAAAATTCCAGGTATTGTAAGAGATAGTAGTGGCAAAGAAGTAGGAAAGCATGAGGGCTATATGCACTATACCATAGGTAAAAGAAGGGGTTTTGAAGTGCGTGGGGCACATGAGCCACATTTTGTATTAAAAATAGATCCTAAAAAAAATGAAATCATAGTGGGTAAAAAAGAAGAGCTTAAGATAAGCGAATTTAACCTTGATAGTATTAATTTATTTATCGATGCTAAAGAGTTAGATTGTGAAGTAAAAATACGCTATAGATCAAAATCAACCCCATGTAAAGTTTTGATTAATGAAGATAAAAGTGCAAAAATCATCTTACAAGAACCTGTTTATGGGCTTGCTAGCGGACAAATGGCGGTATTTTACGATAAAGATTTAGTGCTTGCAAGTGGATTTATAAAATAAAGCCAAAGGGATTGTTCTAAACCCTGCTAAAGCAGGGGATACTCAATAAGCCTTGACATAGCAAAGTGTTAAGAGTATAATTATAAGAACAATGTTGAGCATTTAACTCACCTCCCTTCTGGGCGGTAAATTAACGCTAAAGGGTTGCACCCCTTTGGCGTTGCACCCTTGCGTAATTATACTAACTTCTTTTAAATAAAACTTATCTTAGAAAAATTATATTGTATTTGATAAGTTGATTTTATTCACTCTAATAAATCTTTTAATGGAATTTCTAAACTTTTAGAAATTTTATATAAGTGCTCTAAGTTAAAATGTTTACCATATCGATTGCACTCACAATTTGAATAAAATGCAACTGATTTTATACCTATATCTAGGGCTAATTCAAGCTGAGAAATTCCTCTTTTCTCTCTAAATTTCCTTACATTTGATGATACTTTTTTATAAAAATTTAGAATTTCTTTTTTGCTAGAATTGCTAAAGTCATCTTTCATTGTTTATCCTGATTTTAATTAAAAATATTAAAACATTTTTTGTTATTTTATTTACAAATATAAAATATTTAATATAATATCATTTATTTTAAGCATAAGGACAAATATGAAAATCTTAGGTTTTGATATAGGGATAAATTCTATAGGTTGGGCTTTTGTTGAAAATGATGAGTTAAAAGATTGTGGGGTTAGAATATTTACAAAAGCTGAAAATCCAAAAAACAAAGAATCTTTAGCCTTACCTAGACGCAATGCAAGAAGCAATAGAAGGCGTCTTAAAAGAAGAAAATCAAGATTAATTGCTATTAAGCACATTTTAGCTAAAGAATTAAATTTAAATTATAAAGATTATATAGCAAATGATGGGGAATTGCCTAAAGCTTATGAAGGAAAACTAACTAATGTTTATGAGTTAAGATATAAAGCTTTAAATCAAAAATTAGAAGCTAAAGATTTAGCAAGAGTTATTTTACATATAGCAAAACATCGTGGTTATATGAATAAAAATGAAAAAAAATCAAATGATAGTGAAAAAGGAAAAATTTTAAGTGCTTTAAAAAATAATGCTTTAAAATTAGAAAAATATCAAAGCGTTGGAGAATATTTTTATAAAGAATTTTTTCAAAAATATAAAGAAAATACTAAAAATTTCATCAAGATTCGCAATACTAAAGATAATTATAATAATTGCGTTTTAGCAAGTGATTTAGAAAAAGAATTAAAATTAATCTTAGAAAAACAAAAAGAATTTGGATATAGCTATAATGATGATTTTATAAAAGAAATTATAAATATTGCATTTTTTCAAAGACCATTAAAAGATTTTTCACATTTAGTAGGAAGTTGTACTTTTTTTGAAGAAGAAAAGCGAGCTTGTAAAAATTCATATAGTGCTTGGGAATTTGTAGCTTTGAGTAAGATTATTAATGAATTAAAAAGGCTAGAAAAAATAAGCGGAGAGCTTATATCAGCTCAAACAATAAATGAAATTTTAAACCATATTTTAGATAAAGGAAATATTACTTATAAAAAATTTAGATCTTGTATTAATCTACACGAAAGCATTGAATTTAAAAGTCTTAACTACGACAAAGATAATGCAGAAAGTGCAAAATTAGTTGATTTTAAAAAATTAATAGAATTTAAAAAAGCTTTGGGAGAACATTCTTTTAACAGACAAGAATTAGATGAAATAGCAACTCACATTACTTTGATAAAAGATAATGATAAATTAAAAACTGCTTTAGAAAAATATAATTTAAATAATGAACAAATTAATGCTTTATTAGAAATTGAATTTAATGATCACATAAACCTTAGCTTTAAAGCATTAAATTTAATCTTGCCTTTGATGAGAGAGGGAAAAAGATATGATGAAGCATGTGAAATTGTAAATTTAAAATCAAAAACAAGCAATCAAAAGCAAGATTTGCTTCCAGCTTTTTGTGATAGTATATTTTCGCAAGAGCTTAGCAATCCTGTTGTAAATAGAGCTATAAGTGAGTATAGAAAAGTATTAAATGCTTTGCTTAAAAAATATGGCAAAGTGCATAAAATTCATTTAGAATTAGCAAGAGATGTAGGGCTTAGCAAAAAGGCAAGAGAAAAAATAGAAAAAGAACAAAAAGAAAATAAGGAAATTAATGATTGGGCTTTAGATGAGTGTGAAAAATTCGGGCTTAAAGCAAATAATAAAAATATTTTAAAATTAAAACTTTGGAAAGAACAAAAAGAAATTTGTGCTTATAGCGGTAAAAAAATATCTATAGAGCATTTAAAAGATGAAAAAGCTTTAGAAGTTGATCATATATATCCTTATTCAAGAAGTTTTGATGATTCATATATGAATAAGGTTTTGGTTTTTACCAAAGAAAATCAAGAAAAACTCAACAAAACACCTTTTGAAGCTTTTGGAAAAAATATAGAAAGATGGAATAAAATTCAAGCATTAGCACAAAATCTTCCTTATAAAAAGAAAAATAAAATTTTAGATGAAAATTTTAAAGATAAACAACAACAAGACTTTATTAGTAGAAATTTAAATGATACAAGATATATTGCAACTTTAATAGCTAAATACACAAAAGAATATTTAAATTTTTTACCTTTAAATGAAAATGAAAATACAAATTTAAAAAGCGGAGAAAAAGGAAGTAAGATTCATGTTCAAACTATCAATGGTATGCTTACTTCAGTTTTAAGACACACTTGGGGTTTTGATAAAAAAGATAGAAATAACCATCTTCACCATGCACTTGATGCCATTATAGTTGCTTATAGCACAAACTCAATCATAAAAGCTTTTTCGGATTTTAAAAAAAATCAAGAGCTTTTAAAAGCAAAGCTTTATGCTAAAGAACTTACAAGTGATAATTATAAACATCAAGCTAAATTTTTTGAACCTTTTGAAGGATTTAGAGAAAAAATTTTAAATAAAATTGATGAGATATTTGTTTCAAAACCACCTAGAAAAAGAGCAAGAGGAACTTTACATAAAGAAACTTTTTATCCTGAAGAAACAATGATTAAAAAATACAATTCTAAAGAAGGTTTAAATATAGCATTAAATTGTGGAAAAATAAGGAAAATAGGCACAAAATATGTTGAAAATGATACTATGGTAAGACTTGATATCTTTAAAAAGCAAAATAAATTTTATGCTATACCTATTTATACTATGGATTTTGCCTTAGGAATTTTACCAAATAAGATTGTAATTGCAGGCAAAGATAAAAATAACAATCCAAAACAATGGCAAGAAATAGATGAAAGTTATGAATTTTGTTTTTCATTATATAAAAATGATTTGATTTTGTTGCAAAAAAAAGATATGCAAGAAGCTGAATTTGCTTATTATAATAGTTTTGATATAGATAGTTCTCGTATAAATATTAAAAAACATGATAATAAATTTGAAAATTTAACAGACAATCAAAAATTATTATTCACAAATCAAGAAAAAAATAGAACAGGAATTCAAAATTTAAAAATATTTGAAAAATATATTGTAACTCCACTTGGAGACAAAATAAAAGCAGATTTTCAGCCAAGACAAAATATTTCTTTAAAAACAAGCAAAAAATATGGCTTATGATGAAGCTTTTAAAAGTATATTGATTTCAAATCAAGCAAAACTAAGCCTTGAGCTAAATCATCTTGTTATAAAACAAGATGATAAAGAGGCTAGATTTTTTTTAAAAGATATTAATTTTATTATATTAGAGTCTTTACAAGCAAGTATTACTTCAAGTTTGCTTAGTATTTTAGCTAAATATAAAATTATACTTTTAACTTGCGATGAATCTCACAATATTAATGGAATTTTTTCTCCATTTTTAGGACATTTTATAAGTGCAAAAGTGGCTAAAAGACAAATTAAAGTAAGTTTGCAAAGAAAAGCAATTTTATGGCAAAAAATTATTAAAAACAAAATTTCAAATCAAGCTTATGTTTTAAAAACTACCAATCATTCTAAAGAAGCCAAAGAACTTTTAAATATGGCTAAAAATGTCAATTTAAACGACTCTAAAAACTTAGAATCAACCGCAGCTGCTTTATATTTTAAAACTTTATTTGGTAAAGATTTTGCAAGAAATGATATATGTTTTATAAATTCAGGATTAAATTATGGTTATGCTATTATAAGATCGTTTATAGTTAGGGCTGTTTGCATAAGTGGGCTTTTACCATGGCAGGGTATAAAGCATGATAATATTTACAATGATTTTAATCTTTGTGATGATTTGATAGAAGTTTTTAGACCATTGATTGATTTATGTGTATTTAAATTAAAAGATATAAAAGATAGTGAATTTTTAGATAAAGAAACAAAACAAAAGTTAATTGGTATTTTGCAAGAAGAAGTTATTCTTGAAAATAAATCTTACCCTTTAAATAGGGCTATAAATTTTTATGTGCAAAATTTTAAAAATGCTTTATTAGACAATGATGAATTTATGATGGTATTTTATGATAGAAGATAAATTTATGAGAGTTTTATTGATGTTTGATATGCCTACTAAAAGTAAAAAAGATCAAAAAAATGCGAGCAAATTTAGAACTTCATTAATAAAACTTGGATTTTTTATGATGCAATTTAGTGTATATGTAAAAATTTGCAAAGGATTAACTTCGGCAAAAACAACGATAAAATCTGTAGAAAAAATTTTACCACCTTATGGAAATATAAGGGTTTTAACTATAACAGAAAAACAATTTGATAATATGCAAATTTTATTAGGTGGAGTTTCTTTTAATGAAAAAATGAATGATGATAAAAATTTAGTTCTTTTTGAATATGATGAAAAAACTCAAGATTTTAAATATAGTAATGAAAAAACAAATAAACAAAATAAAACAAACAAACTTAAACAACCTAGTTTATTTGAATTTTAATGGTTTTAATGGGATTGTAACCCTGCGTGGATAACCAAAAACCACTTATTTTAGTCTCTTTTTAAATTTCTTGGCGAAATTATAACATAATTTTAGATATCTTTACCCAGAAAAACATCTAATTTTCTTTATTTGGTAAAAGTGTATTTTACCATAAAGAAATTTAAAAAGAGACTAAAACTAATCGTTTGCCTCTATTTTTTCCAAAGGAAATTTTACCATAAAGAAATTTAAAAAGAGACTAAAACTGGATATGCTCCATCATCCCCATTTTTTTTATTTTACCATAAAGAAATTTAAAAAGAGACTAAAACTGAAAGTAAATTCAATACCTACAACTTTTCCATTTTACCATAAAGAAATTTAAAAAGAGACTAAAACAGATATGTTAATTAGCAAAAACAACTTAAAATTTTACCATAAAGAAATTTAAAAAGAGACTAAAACTGCCTTATCGTTTGTTATGGGACGATTTTGAATTTTACCATAAAGAAATTTAAAAAGAGACTAAAACAAAACGCCTTTTGCACTAACTTTAACTTCAATTTTACCATAAAGAAATTTAAAAAGAGACTAAAACTAAGCAAGTTTTTCAGCTAACTCTGCAATAATTTTACCATAAAGAAATTTAAAAAGAGACTAAAACTTTCAACTTCTTTAAAAGCTTATGATTATCATTTTACCATAAAGAAATTTAAAAAGAGACTAAAACATAATCACACGCCTTACACAAACTGATTTAATTTTACCATAAAGAAATTTAAAAAGAGACTAAAACCTTTGATAAGCTTTGCAGTTTGATTTGGCTATTTTACCATAAAGAAATTTAAAAAGAGACTAAAACATATGTGCTGTAGCTTCCAAAGTTTCTTTAATTTTACCATAAAGAAATTTAAAAAGAGACTCTATTATTACTATGAGTTACCCTTTTTTTGCATTTTGTCGTAAAAATTAAAGTGAAAATATAAAATTAAAATATCTCCATAATGCTTATATCAAACCATAAAAGATTAAATTTAAGTAAAATTCCATAAATTACTGCACTAAATAATCCTGCGAAAATTCCTGCTAAAACATCATCTAGCATTACACCTAAACCACCTTTGGTTTTTTTATCGATTTTACCGATGATAGATGGTTTTGTGATATCAAAAAATCTAAATAAAACAAAAGAAAGCAAAAAAGTAAAAACGCTTTGTCCGCAAATTGCTAAGGCTAAAAATACCCCAACAACTTCATCTATAACAATGTGTTTATCATCATGTTTGCCTGTTTGCTTTTCGTATTGATCAATGATTTTTATAGAAACCAAAAAAAGCAAAATTGCTAGTAAAATCAAAGTTCCTATGCCTAAATACCGCAAAATAAAAAATGCAGGAATCAATGCTGCTATCGTTCCAAAGGTTCCTGGAGCTTTGTTAATACTACCTGAGTAAAAAAAAGTTAAAAATAATTTTTGCATATTTTACACCATATAAGACATTTGATGAAGTTTTATAAGTTGTTCATAAAATTCTTTATCACTTCTATGTTCTAAAATTCCATGAGTTGGAAATAAATTGCTATAGATATTTTGTTTATTATGAAAACGATTAGGAAAAAGCTCTGATAAAATCAAAGCCGAAACTTCCCTTCTTATAAAAACTGCTGGTGGAATGATACCAAGTCTAAGTAAATTTTTTAAAGAATCTCCGTGATATTTCATATGATGATGTGCTCCATGAGGGCATGATTTAGTGCTAACTATCATTTTACATTCATCGCAAAATACAAATTCAGGAAGTATGGTTACTTCTATATTGTAATCTTTTGCAAAATCATCAAGCACGGTAAAAGCTCTGTTTTGATTAAAATACATCCCAAGTCCTGCATGATTTTGTCCTACAAAAACTTTATTGCAATCAAAACTTTTAGCTAAAGCACACTCTAAGATAGGATTTAAATGAGAGGCAAAAATTTTTATATTGTGTAAAGGTATAAGCAAAACTCTTGATGATGGTAGATAATTTTGTGCAAAAACATCAAAACAACGCTTTTTAAGGCTTAAGCTCAAACCATTATTTTCATAAGATTCTATTAAAAAGATTATTACTAGATCAGATTGTTCTATGGCCCATCTTAGAATTCTTTCATGTGCTCTATGAAAAGGATCAAAACTTGAAACTATAGCTGTGATATTATGTGGATTTAGTCTTTTTTTGATTTTTTCAAATTCTTCTTTTAGGGTTTTAATGCGGTTTTGATAAATTTCAAAATCTCCACTAATGCAAATTTTTCCAAAATCTTGTATTAAGCAGGCATTGGGTCTAAAAATATCATTTGCATTTTTATCATTTTCAAATTTACTTTCTAAATGTATGTGTCCAACGACTTTATCATCACATATAAATTCTAATTTTTCTCCAATTTTTGCATTTTTTAAAGTAGTGTCGTTTTCTTTGGTACTTGCGGGAGCAAAAGTTAGAGTATATGGAATTTTTTGTTTGTTAATCATTCCAGTAGATAAAACTTCATCTCTTTCTTTTTCATTCATTAGTTTCGTAAAAGAACCAAAAATTCCTTCTTTTATAAAACATAAAACTTCATATTCTTCTTCTGAGATTATAATGCTATTTTTTCTTTGTAATGCCATATTTTTTCCTTTTCTCCCATAAAGATTTTCTTGAAATTCCTAATTTTTTTGACAAATCTGTGTCAGGAAAAACATTTTGATAACTTACTATAATATGCTTAACATAATCATCAATTGTTAAAATTCCATTACTTTCAAAACTTTTTTCATCATCGCCTAGTTCTATGGTTTGAAAATCAGGATGAGTTAGATTAGAATTAGTATAAATTATCACTGATTTTTTGGAGGCTAGCTCTAGTAATTTTTCTTTTTCTATGGATTTTAAATTTTGAAAATTGACTAAATAATATAAAGAATTATCTTTAAAAATTTTATCAATATTGTGTTGATGTGAAAGATCTATATATATATTTGCAATATTATGTTCGTTGGTATAATTAAATACAAAATGATCTGCAAAAATTTGATGATTACTTTTTAAAATAAGCGGTAGTTTGATTTTTTTATAATCAAAATCAGGTAATTTTGCTGTTTCAAATTTGTGCTTTAAATAAGATTTATAAGTATGATTTAAAATATTTATTTTTTTAAAATCTTGGAAGTGTTTGATTTTACGCGTAAGTTCTTCTATCATAAAGGGTTTTTGTATATAATCACTCGCACCTGCTTTTAAAGGTGCTAAAACCGTATCAGAACTTATATAAGAAATAAGTAAAATAATAATTTTATGTTTAAAAATTTCTATAATATGTTCAAAATTTGCCATACTAGTTGAAAGTAGTATTATCTCATAATCATGATGAGTTAATTCACTAACATTTGCAATGATATCGCATTCATAACCTATAGAATTTAGCTTTGAACCTATACTTTGAGCTAAATAAAATTCATTTTCTACTATTAAAACTTTCATAATTTCATCCAATCAAAATATTTTAAATTTACGCTTGCTAAAACAGCAATACCTTCTTTTCTACCTATAAATCCTAAATGTTCTGTGGTGGTGGCTTTAATGTTGATTTTGTTGGGAGTAGTTTTTAAGACTTTAGCTATATTAAAAGCTATGTCTTCTTTGAAATCTTTCATTTTTGGAGTTTGTGCAATGATGGTTACATCAGCATTAACAAAATCAAACCCATAATTTTGCACCATAGTATAAACATTTTGCAATAAAAGCATAGAATCAGCATTTTTATACTGCATGTCGTTGTCTGGAAAAAGTTCACCTATATCGCCAAGTCCTGCTGCTCCTAAAAGTGCGTCGATTAATGCATGAGTTAATACATCTCCATCAGAATGTGCTTTAAGTCCCATGCTATCGTGAATTTTTACTCCACCTAAAAGTAAAGGACGATTTTCACCAAATTCATGCACATCAAAACCATTTCCATTAAAAATTTCCCAAGATGGTTTTGGAAGGTTTAAATTTTTTAAATCTTCTTTAAAAGTGATTTTTTTTGCCATTTCATCACCTTGTATATACCAAATTTTTCCTCCAATAGCTTTTATAGCAGTGCTATCATCTGTGAAATTTGTATTTTGTTTTAGAGCTTTTTTAAGCATACTTGTGCGTGAAAGTTGAGGAGTTTGTATGAGTTTTATTTTATCTCTTTCTATAAGTTCTTGAGCATAAATAGTTGTATCGCTTACTTTTAAAACAGGGCTTATGCAATCAGCTTTATCATGATTTTCTATGATATTATCAAAAAGACTTTTGGAAATTAAAACTCTTGCTACATCACTAACTAAAACATATTCGCTTTGAACTAATTCTAAAGCATTGAGTAAAGATTTTGCCCTAGTATCTCCACCTTGGATAAAATTATATTCTGGTGCGAATTTTTTCATATAAGAAGTATTACTAGAAGTAACAATTATTTGTTTAAAAGGATAAAAAGAACTCAAATTTTTAGTAACATATAGCCATAAAGGTAATTCCCCTAGCCTTAAAAATTGTTTTTTTACTGGAGCATTAAACCTTGAAGATTCTCCAGCGGATAACATAATCAAGGAAATATCTAACATTTGTTACACCTTAATTTTTTATTAATGTTACAATATTATACATCATAAAAGCCAAAATTTATATTTATGTTAGTAGAATTAATCATTTTAAACAAATAAGGAGAAAACATTGAAAGAAAAAATCGAAGAGAGATTAAAACAAGTTATATATCCAGGTTTTAAAAAAGATATAGTTAGTTTTGGTTTTGTTAAGAAAATCGAAACTAATGAGCAAAAAGCTCACATTGTAGTGGAAATTGTTTCTGCTAATGCACAAGTTGCACAAGAACTTAAACTAGGCATTGCGAGTGCTTTAAAAGATTTAAATTTAGAACTTAATTTAGAAATCATTCAACCAAAGGCTCCTGAAGAAAAAAGTAATTCAAGAAGTGGTAAAAATATCGCTCCGCAAATTAAAAATTTCCTTATGATTTCAAGTGGTAAAGGTGGAGTAGGTAAAAGCACTACGACTTTAAATTTAGCTATTTCTTTAGCCAAAATGGGTAAGAGAGTAGGGCTTTTAGACGCAGATATTTATGGCCCAAATATACCAAGAATGTTAGGTGAGAGTAAAAGTAAACCTGAAATTGTAGGCCAAAAAATTCGCCCTATTTTATCTCATGGGGTTTATATGATGAGTATGGGTGTGTTGATAGAAGAGGGTAAAGGTTTGATGTGGCGTGGTTCTATGATTATGAAAGCGATTGAACAACTTTTAGCTGATGTGCTTTGGCCTGAACTTGATGTGTTATTGCTTGATATGCCTCCTGGAACGGGTGATGCGCAAATTACCCTAGCTCAAAGTGTGCCAGTGAGTGCAGGAGTTTGTGTAAGCACTCCACAAGTAGTGTCTTTAGATGATAGCAAAAGAGCACTAGATATGTTTGAAAAATTACATATTCCAGTTGCGGGTATTATAGAGAATATGAGTGGCTTTTTATGTCCTGATAATGGTAAAGAATATGATATCTTTGGTAAAGGCACTACAGAAGAAATGGCAAAAACTTATAAATGCGATGTTTTAGCTCAAATTCCTATAGAAATGAGCGTAAGAGAAGGTGGAGATAGTGGTAAGCCTGTGAGTTTTTATATGCCTGAGAGTGTAAGTTCAAAAAGATACTTACAAGCTGCTGAAAAAATTTGGGAATTTATAGAAAAAGTAAATCAAGAAGGTAAAGTAGATAATTCAGCTATACAACCTGTAATGAATGGTAAAAGTGCGTGTTCGCAATAAGGAGGAAAAAATGGCGATAGAAAATAAAGAAGAATTTTTAAATTTAATCAAGCAAATTGAGCAAAGAATCAATTATAAAAAACCTAAAGCTTTTGCTATAGCAAGACTTGATCTTAGTCAAGTTGATTCTAGTAAAAAACTTCAAGCTAATTTTGGAATGATTAATTTTGAGCAAAATTATGCTGCTGCAGCTGTTATGTTTGAAGCTTTTTTTAGAAGAGGGGTAGATGTTGATTTTAATGAAAGTGAGTTTGTGGCTACTTTGATTAAAGAAGATTTAGATTTTGCATTAGAATGTTTTGCTCCCTTTTTACAAGAGCAAGGCCATAAAAATATAGAAGTAATAAAAGCAGCAAAGGAAAATTTTAGAGAAAATGCTTTTTCTTTTGTTTGTATTTTTGAAGATGAAGCGCCAAAAAGTTTAGAAAGTGTGTATTTAAAACTTTACTTACTTTCAAGTAAAAAAGTGCCTTTAAGAAGCTTAAATTTAACAGGTGCTTTTGGAATTTTACCAAATGTGGCATGGAGTGATAATAGGCCTATTGATTTAGACTTTTTAAGAGAAAATGAGATAGATTTAAAAATGAGCGGAAGATATCCAAAAATTGATTATGTAGATAAATTTCCAAGATTTTTAGCCCATATTATTCCTGAGGATAATACTAGAATTTTAGAAAGTTCTAAAGTAAGAATGGGTGCTGTTTTAGCTGCGGGAACTACTATAATGCCAGGGGCTGCTTATGTGAATTTTAATGCAGGCACAACTGGAGCTTGTATGGTAGAAGGGCGTATTAGTTCTTCAGCTGTTGTGGGCGAGGGCAGCGATGTAGGAGGTGGTGCTTCCATACTTGGTGTTTTAAGTGGTACAAGTGGTAATGCAATTAGCATTGGAAAAGCTTGTCTTTTGGGTGCAAATTCAGTTACAGGAATTCCTTTAGGGGATAATTGTATAGTAGATGCAGGCATTGCTGTTTTAGAAGGGACTAAATTTGCTTTAAAAAATAAAGAAGAACTTCAAAAAATCAATCCTGACTTTAACTTTGATAAAGATATATATAAAGGTTTAGAATTAGCAGGGCTAAATGGTTTGCATTTTAGACAAGATTCTCAAAGTGGGACTATGATAGTAGCTTTTAATAAAAAAGCCATAAAACTTAATGAAGATTTACATTAATTCTTAGCCCTTATGGGTTAAGAATTTAAAAACTCATGTTGTTTAAAAATACATTGAGCCGCTAATAAATTATAATTATAAATAACAAACTTGGAGTTTTATAAGAGTGGTTTTTTCTTAGAAGTTAAATTTGTTTTTTGACTTAAAGCAATAAAGCTTTGTAAGTCAAAAAACATTATAAATTCTTACATAGAGCAAGTATTTTGGATAGTTGAATTAAGCATCCAAAGAACTTTTTCATATTTTGCGATATTTTCTTGAGCAAAAGCAGCTGTTGTAGTATCGCTTGCTTTTTCAGCTTCTTCATTTAGCTTTTTAAATTCAGCTAAAAGGTATTTATAATCTTCTCTAATAAGCTCTAAAACTTCTACTGGGGTAAAGCAATCTTTTTGAATTTTTGGTGCTTTTGCATTTTCTAATAATACACTTGGGCAAACTACAGCTTTTTCTCCAAGCTGCAAAACTCTTTCAGCACAATCATCAAAAAGTTCTGCCATTTCTTCGTAAGCTTTTTCTGTGTATTCGTGGATTGAAAAAAACTGCAAACCTTTTACATTCCAGTGATAATTATGAAATTTAATCCATAAACTATGAGCATCTGCTTGTAATTGTAATAATTGTTTTGTTACTGACATGTTATCTCCTTTTTTTGTTTTAAAAATTATAACATAAAATTCTTAAATAATAATAATTATTATCTAATAATTTTTTATGTTAATAATTATTATATTTTCATTATACTCTTTTTTTATAATAAAGCAAATTTATTTGCTTAGCATATTTTTGAGTATTAATTTTCCAACTTCTACACCAGGTTGATTGTAAGTATTAATCCCAAGCATAATGCCACAAGCTGAGGTAAATAATTCATAATAATACATCAAATATCCACAATGCCAAGCATCTAATTTTTCAAGTTCTATCACATCTACACTTAAGTTTTCAGCAATTAAAGCATGCATGGTTGCATCACATTGAGCGTTTAAAAGATCGTGCAAATTGACTTCATTGGTAAAATCACAAGTTTGTAAATAATTAAAACTTATATTTGGAATACTAGGAGATTTTTGACTATCTTTGATTTTTAAAAAAGTGATGGTTTTGTCTTTTGGTCCATCCATGATAAGCTGTAAAAAACTATGTTGATCCCTAGCACCAATCAAAGCAATAGGAGTTAAACCTATGCGTTTAAAACCTTGTTTTTTACCTAAACTTTCAGCGATTAGTTGTATATACCACTCATTAAAACCTTTAAATGCGTCTCCATAAGAAAAAAGCACATTAATATGAGCACTTTTATGCGTGCAATAATGATAAGCTTTTTGTAAAATTTGCTCACATTTTTTTTCAAAAAAATCCACATAACAAGCTTTTGCACCTTCTAGTAAAGCTTTGGTATCATAATTACAAAAAGTTAAAGGAACAATACCAATAGCAGATAAAACGCTAAATCTTCCTCCAACATTTTCTGGTATAAAAAAACATTTGATTTTTAATTCTTCACCTAGTTTATGTAGTTTTGAATTTAAATCTGTGATAAAAACAAAATTTTCATGTAAATTTTCATTTTTAAAATCAAAATAAGCAATGATGAGTTTAAATAAAGAAACTACCTCTATAGTTGTACCTGATTTACTTGCTATGATAAAAAGCGTTTTTTTAGGTTCGATTTTTTGCATAGTTTGGGTAAAAGTATGTGAAGATGTATTATCTATAATAAAAAGTTTTTTATCCTCTACATGATCAAATAAAAGCTCTTTTAAAGCTTTTACTCCACAACTTGAGCCACCCATGCCAACTAAAACTATATTTTCTATATGAGTTTTTGTCGCGATAAATTCTTTACTTTCTTTAATTAAATCAAAACTTGTATCTACTAAGTGATAATACCCTATATCACCACTTTTTAACTCATCATTCATTCTATTTGCATATGCAGTGATTTTTTTAAAGTCTTGAGTTTTAAAAAATAAAGTATTATTTAACATTTTTTACTTTTCTCATAAAAATAATTTGTTGCCTCTACAAAGCCTTCTACACTTCCACAATCAAATCTTTTTCCTTTAAATTTATAAGCTAAAACCATATTATTAGTTGCTTGTGAAAGTAGTGCATCAGTAAGCTGAATTTCTCCATTTTTTCCTGCTTTAGTGTTTTCTAAAATTCCAAAAATATCAGGTGTTAGAATGTATCTTCCTATAATGGCTAAGTTACTTGGAGCATCTTTTGGATCGGGTTTTTCTATCATAGAATTTACCATGATTAAATCCTCTTCTACAGCATTTCCTGCTATAACTCCATAATTTGAAACTTGATTTTCTTCAACTTCCATTACAGCTATAACCGAACAGCGGTATTTTTCATATATTTTTACCATTTGAGCCATTACATTAACTCCATCTTCATTCACACATAAATCATCTGCCAAAATTACCCCAAAAGCTTCATCTTGCACTAAAGGTTTTGCTTTTAAAACCGCATCTCCTAAGCCTTTCATTTCATTTTGTCTTGTAAAAGTAAAAGTGCAACGATCTATGAGAGTTCTTATTTCGCTTAAAAGGTATTCTTTTTTTGTGCCTGCTATTTGATGTTCAAGCTCATAAGAAATATCAAAATAATCCTCCAAAGCTCTTTTTCCACGCCCTGTGACAAAACCCATAGTCTCCATACCAGCTTCTAAAGCTTCATCTACTCCATAATGAATTAAAGGTTTAGTTAGTATAGGTAACATTTCTTTAGGTAGAGTTTTTGTAGCAGGTAAAAATCTAGTACCATAGCCTGCTGCAGGAAAAATACAAGTTTGAAGCATAGTTTATCCTTAAAAATTTTAAGTTGTTTTGATTATAATTTTATTAATTATTATATCTAAAATTTAAGGAAAAAATGAAAACCATTGAGCAAATTTATCAAGCAAAAATAGAAATAAAAAAATCCACTTTCTTGGCGTTTTTATGTCCTTTTAAAGATTTTAAAAATCTTATGCAAAAACTAAAAAGCGAACATTTAAAAGCCGTGCATTTTGTATATGCTTATAGGTATTTAAATGAATTTGGGCAAATTATAGAAGATAAAAGCGATGATGGAGAGCCAAAAGGAACTTCTGCTATGCCTTGTTTAAATGTATTAAGAGGAGCTTTGCTTGTTAATTGTGCGGTGATTGTGGTGCGTTATTTTGGTGGTATTAAACTTGGCACAGGCGGACTTGTAAGAGCTTATAGCGAAGCTACAAATGAAGCTATTTTAAATGCAATGCTTTTAGAATTTGAAGCCAAAAATATTTTAAATTTAAACATTCCTTTTCATCTTTATGCAAGATTTGAGCATTTTTTAAAAAAACATAATATTGATTATAAAGTGGTGTTTAAAGAAGTGGTAGAACTTAGTTTAAATTTAAACAGCAAAGAGGAAAAAGAATTTAAAAATTTTGCTAAAGAATTTGAATTTAGCGGACTTATTTGGAAGTAAGCATTAAGCTTACTTCATTTTTATAAAGAATTTAAAAGATCTTTTACTAAATCTTTTTGTGGTTCTTGAGTTTCTTCTGTAAGATTAGCAGTATTTGCTTGTGAAGAAGTTTCTGTTTGTCCTCTGAAACGATAATTATAAATATTAGACATATTAGAACTAAAAATTCCAGTGCTAAATTGATCTTGACTCATAGCTTTTGAAAAAAGCTCATCAAGTTTAATACTTTGCTCGTTTAAATTTTCGCTATTGTTTTGACTAAGTAAAGACATAAAGTCTTCATTAGCACCTTGAGTGTTTTTATAAGCACTACTTTGGCTATATCCATACTCTTTAACCGATAAATTATCATGGTTAACTTGCATGTTTTCTCCTTTTCAAAATATTACAAGGAGAAAACAAGCAAAAATCATTCCTTAATCGCCATGTGTTGGGTAGTATTCTGCTTCTATTTCATTGTTTTTAACAAAATCTTCTCTAGCTTTATTACAGCGTTCATCTCTTAATTTTCTATACGCATTTCTACTTTCTAATTCTTTGGAATTTAAGGGACGATCCTCTAAAAAAGATATATGAAAATAAGTATCATCGCTTTTGCTGAATTTTTCATAAAATTCTACATAATCAAAATAATCTTTTTCACTTTGAAAATCAACACTTTCTTCTACATAAATAGTAGGCCCAAAACCTTTGTGATTTTGTGTAAAATGTCCAAAACCAGCAGCATATTTTATCTTATACGAATTCATTCTAAACCTCCTAAAAATTCGTCGTAACTTCCTTTAAAATCCGTAAGCTTTCCATCTTCTAAAAGCCATATACGATTTGCAAAAGCACTGATTAACTCTCTATCATGGCTTATGCATATTGCACATCCTTTAAAATTATACAAAGCTTCGCCTAATGCAATAATACTTTCAAGATCTAAATGATTATCAGGCTCATCTAAAAGCAAGAAATTTCCACGCTCTAACATCAATTTTGAAAGCATTAAACGATGTTTTTCGCCTCCGCTTAAACTCAAAGCTTTTTTTTCTTGATCGCTTCCGCTAAAGAGCATTCTACCAAGACATTTGCGAATTTCATCTAAATCTTTGAATTTTTCACTCATAAGCCATTCATAAAGTTTCAAATCTTCATTGATTAAATTGGTTGTATCTTGAGCAAAATACCCCATTTCTATGGTAGCACCTAAGTGTATATGGCCACTATCAGGTTCTAATTTTGAAGCAATGATTTTAGCTAAAGTGCTTTTTCCAACGCCATTTGCACCGATTAAGGCTATTTTGTCGCCTTTTTCTACTTTTAATTCTAAATTTTCAAACAAAGTTTTATCATAAGCTTTGCTAATGCCTTTTAATTCTAAAACCTCATTTCCTATTTCTCTACTAGCTCTAAAAACTATGCTAGGATCACGCCTGCTTGAAGTTTTAATTTCTTCAAGTTCAAGTTTTTCTAAAGCTTTAGCCCTACTTGTAGCTTGTTTTGCTTTTGAAGCATTAGCGCTAAAACGGCGTATGAAATTTTCTAATTCTTCTCTTTCTTTTAAGGTTTTATCGCGTTTGAGTTCAGCTTGTTTAGCAAGCAAGGTTGAAGCCATATACCAATCATCATAATTTCCAGCAAAATCGCGTATTTGTTTAAAATCCACATCTAAAATTCTTGTGCAAACTTTATTTAAAAAATGCCTATCATGGCTGATTACTACTAAAGTTCCCTCATGTCTTAAAAGCTCATTTTCAAGCCAAGAAATCGCTTCTAAGTCAAGGTTGTTGGTTGGTTCATCTAAAAATAAAATATCAGCACCTAAAAATAAAACTTGAGCTAATAAAACTTTAAATTTATCCGCACTTTGTAAGGTGCTCATTAAAGCATCAAAATCTTTGATTTTTAAAGAGCTTAAAATTTTTTCACATCTTATCTCACAATCATAGTTTGGATCCTCTTCTGCGGTAATAATCTCAAGCTCGCTTAATCTATCGTTAATCTCATCTGTGAATTCTTCGCTCATATAAAGTTTTTCTTTTTCTTTTAGTGCATCATATAATCTTTTATTTGCACACATTACTGCATCTTTTATAGTGTAGTTTTCAAAGGCAAATTGATCTTGGCCTAAAACGGCTATTTTAAGTCCTTCATCAAATATTATCTCTCCACTGCTTGATTCTATTTCGCCTGAGAGAATTTTTAAAAAGGTTGATTTTCCTGCACCATTTGCCCCTATAAGTCCGTATCTTTGTCCGCGATTTAGTTTTAAATTAACATCTTCAAATAATAACTGATTTGCAAAACGCATAGTGAGATTTTTTACTTCTACCATTAATATCCTTAAATTATTTTTGCTATAATTTTATCAAAAAAAAGGTTTATTGATTTGGATTTTTCATATTTAATGTTAAAAACATTGCCTAGCATGACTTTAGCTTTTAACTTTTTAGCTTTATTTTTAGCTTATTTTTTTAAGCAAAATAAGATTTTTTTCTTGCTTTTGTTGATTTTATGTGCTAGGGCTTTATCTTTAGTGGCAAGTGAATATCAAGCACATTTGTTTATCTCTGTGTTTTTACCCTTTTCTTTTGTGCTTTTTGTGTTTTTGCAAGATAGCAAGCTTGTTTTTGAAAGGATTAATCTCATTAAATTTGCTTATATAGCTTTTATGGGTTTGATTGCTTTAATCCTAAGCACAAGCACGAATTTTAATGCAAATATAACTAGCGAAATTTTTGGTATTTCATCGCAATTTTTTAAGCCTATTAGCGAGCTAAGTTTTTGTGTGTTTTGGGCGGGGTTTGTATTTTTATTGTTTTCGTATTTTAAAAACAATGATTTTCATTTTTTACTAGCTTATATGGGCTTAAATGTGCAGTTTTTATTTTACAATAATATAGATTTAGGTTATTATGAATTTGCTTCTTTGGTTTTAATAGGCTTTTTAGCTTATAAAGCTTATAAAATAGCCTTTTTTGACTCAGTAACAAATTTAGCAAATTTAAAGGCTTTAAGAAGATACGCTCAAGGGCTTGAAAATTTTCATTTAGCTTTAATTGAAGTAAAAAATATCAATGAAATTTGCCATCAAAATGGTTTAAAAACAAGCGAGTTTATAATGCATGAATTTGCCAAAATTTTAAAAAAAGCTTTGCATGCTAGAATTTTTAAAGATGATAAGGATTATTTTATCGTTATATTTGAAAATGAAAGTGTTGCTTTTGTGCAAAGCAAACTACAAATGCTTGAAAATTTTATGCAAAAATACAGCTTTGAATTTAAAGAACAAAATATAAAATTAGAAATAAAACTTTGTTTATCAAGTAAAAATGAAAATGTTGAAGATAGTTTAAAACAAGCAAAATTAGAACTTAGAAAACAAAAGGATTAAAATGCTAGATTTGATTTTTAGAGAGTATGATATAAGAGGACTTTATCCAAGTGAATTAAATGAAAAAAGTGTTAAAGCCATAGGTTATGCCTTGGGTTTAGAAATGAAAGCAAAGGGTTGTGAGAAAGTAAGTATAGGTTATGATGCAAGATATAGTGCAAATGAGCTTTTTAACTATTTAATCAGTGGTTTAAATAAAGCTAATATGCAAGTATTTAATATAGGCTTAGCACCTACACCAATGGGGTATTTTAGTTTATTTTTTGATGAAATTTTTGATGCAAACATCATGATAACAGGCTCACATAATCCAAAAGAATACAATGGCTTTAAAATCACAATTAACAAAGAAAGTTTTTTTGGTGCTGATTTAAAAAAACTTTCTTTAAAAGTGCAAGAGTATTTAGAGCTTGAAATAAAAGATGATTTAAGATATGAAAATTATGATGTTAAAAGCTTATATATAGACTTTTTAGTAAAGCATTTTACTCATCTTAAAAACTATAAAGAAAAAATCATTATCGATTGTGCAAATGGTGCTACTGGAGTGATAATAAAACCTTTAGTGGAGAAGTTAGGTTTAAATGCACAGATTTTATTTGAAGAGCCAGATGGTAATTTCCCAAATCACGCACCCGATCCAACTGAACTTGAAAATTTACATGCATTGCAAGTTGCATTAAAAGAAAATGAAAATGCAAAAATGGGTTTTGCTTTTGATGGCGATGGAGATCGTTTAGTTGTAGCTAGTAAAGACTATGTATTTAAAGGCGATGAGCTTTGTTATTTGTTTGCTAAAAATATTAAAAATCCTAGAGTTTTAGGCGAGGTAAAATGCTCTAAAAATCTTTTCGATGAAGTAGCTAAATTTGGTTTTGTTATGATGGGTAAAACAGGCCACTCAAATATCAAAAAAACAATGAAAGAACAAAATATAGACATAGCAGCAGAGCTTAGCGGGCATATTTTCTTTAAAGATAGATATTTTGGTTATGATGATGGCATTTATGCATTTTTAAGAACTTTAGAGCTTTTAGTAAATGGTTTTGATATAGAAAAATTAGTTAAAGAATTACCAAAACTTTATGCAAGTGAAGAGATTAAACTTAAAGTTAGCGAAGAAAACAAATTTCAAATCATAGAAAAATTCAAAGAAAAAGTAAAAGCTAATGCTTTTGAAAATGTTCTTGATTGCAATGAAATCGATGGAGTAAGAATTACTTTTAAAGATGGCTGGGTGCTTTTACGCGCTTCAAATACAAGCCCTTATCTTATCATGCGAAGTGAAGCTAGCACTTTAGAATTTAAAGATTTTCTTGAAAAAAGAGTAAGAGAGCTTTTTGATACTATACTAACAGAAATTTAGCATACAAGTTTATGCTAAATTTATCTTTTAAAGCTACTGAAAATATTTTTTAATAACACAAGTAATTTTTTTTAAGTTTATAGTCAAAAAATTTAAAAAAATATTCAAAAAATGCCAGCTAAAGCCTAATTTATGGGTATTTTTAATTAAGATATTTTTTGTTTTATTTTTAATAATTTTTAAATATATTATTTATTTTATTGAAATTATTCATTTTTTATTATATAATTTCATCTTGTATTGAAAATGATTATTTATTGCTTGTTGTAAAAATTTAAATAAAAAAGGATTTTTATGATAAAGTGGATGGATGATTATAGTGTTCATAATAAAACTATAGACGATCAGCATAAAGCACTTTTTGATATAGCAAAAAAAGCTTATTTGATCGCAGAACGCCACGCAAGTATTTCAGATATTAAATTAGTATTAAATGAGCTTTTTGAGTATGTTAAAACTCATTTTAAAGATGAAGAAGAACATATGGAGAAAATAGGTTATCCTGATTTAGCACACCATAAAAAAATTCATCAAGAAATTACTTTGTCTTTGATTGCTTTGGTAAAAAATATCAAAACGATAAATGATTTTAAAGAAAAATTAAATATCATCACAGAAAAATGGCTTTTAGAGCATATTCTAAAAGAGGATATGAAATACTATAAATACCAAAAGCAAAAATTTAAAGAACAACAAGAGGCTACTTTTGAAGAAGATACAAGTTTTGAAGAGGTTGTTCCAGAATTTGTGATTTATATATGTGGTTGCAAAGGTGAAAAACATAAAATTCCTCATCATATACATACAAAAATTTGCAAAGGAAGTAAGTATAGTTGCAAAGTTTGTAAAAGCGTTATAAGAACTGCTTAAGAGTTATCGTATATGGAAGCTTTTCCAGTTTGGAATGATAAATATAGCATAAAAAATGACAATATAGACTTGCAACACAAAACACTCTTTAATTTAGCAGACAAAACAGCAAAACTGCTTAATAGGCATATTTATAAAGCAGAAATTAAAGAATTATTGAGTGAATTTTTTGAGTATATGAAAACACATTTTAAAGATGAGGAAGATTTTATGTGTTCTATTGAATATCCGTATTTATTAGAGCATAAATCTATGCATAAAAAAATCATTAAGGATATGAGTATTTTAATCAATGATTGCTCAAGCACTAATGATTTAAAAGAAAAACTTTATGAAATAGTATCAGTTTGGCTTTTAGAACATATAGTAGAGCATGATATGATGATTTATAAATGGCAACAAAGAGTAAAAAATGAAGAGGTAAAAGAAGAAGTTAAAGAAGAAGAAAAATTTTTATATATTTGCAGTTGTTCAGAAACCATACATAAGTTAGATTACGGGACTCATGTAAAAATTAAATATTTACATATAGCTTTTAAATGTAAAAAATGTTTAAAAGAACTTATCTTTTACAATCCAGAAGATTAAAAAAAATTTTTCGATTTTTTAATCTTCTTAAATGCTTATTTTTCCATATCCCCCCCCCATGATTTACATTTTAATATAATTTTAGTCTTAATTAACTTTAAGCTAATTTTTAACAATCTCATAATAACATTCTAAAATCATTTACAATACATTAGTAATAACAATTACTAAAATTTAACAACTAAGCAAAATTTAACACTATGTTAGCAAAGGATATTTCATGCAAAAACTTATGTCTAAAAAAAGTCTTATGGGTAGTAACAAAAGTTTTTTAAAGCTTTCTTTATTAGCTATATTTTCTCTTAGTTCTTTATATGGTGCAAGTCAAGCAGAATATGATGAAAAAAGTAAAAAATACATCATCAAACAACACCAATTTAATAACAATCAAGTATATGATTATGAAGCAAATACTTTTAAATTTTTAAATGGTAAAAATTATTATGGTCAAATGGCTACTAATAAAAATATATCTAATGTAACTTTAGTTTATGACAATCCAAAAGATCAAGCACATGCAAAAATGGGTGATATGTTTTTTAAACAAGATATCCTTACTCCAAGTATTAAAGAAGATATTTTTGTAGTAAATGGTTTTCATGGGGCATATTCTATAGATGATACAATTGAGCAAATTAGTTATATCCCTTTTTTGGTTTCTGCGTATGTGTTTAATGCAAAAGCAAATAATAACACTCTTGTATTAAAAGCAGGGGAGCTATCATCTGTGTATTATTTAAAACCAACTGATAAAGAAGTAATGAATCCTAAAGCTACAGGTTATAATAACCAATATAATTTTTTAATCACTCCAGCCATAGCTAGAAAAGGTGAAGCAAATAATAATACTTTAGACTTTTTAAAAGATGCATATGTAAATATGGGAGTTGAAAATACCTATACCCTACCTTTAAATGGAGCTCCTTATATAGTAGGTGCTTTTGGTATAGATGCAAATGTTAATAACAATAGCGTTATATTAAACAAAGGTGTAAAAATAGACTTTCATACTACTCCTTATAGACAAGGTGTTTTAGGAAAAAGTGTATTTGATGAAAGAATGACTCATGTTATGGGTGCTATTACTTATAATGGTAATGCTAAAAATAATAAAGTTGTATTTGATGGAGCTTCGTTGCTAGTGCATGGGCCAAGTGGAGCTTATTCTACTTCAGCAGCTACTCATCTTGGTGGAGCCTTTGTAGATGTCAATGATAACCAAAATTATGAAGTTAGCGATAATAAATTATTAATTAATGAATTAAAATTAGATTTAAGAGTAGATACTAAAAATACTCCATTAGCTTATAATGCTATTTTAAATGGAGAAATCTATGGTGGTAAAATAATACAAGGAAATGCTTATAAAAATACCATAGATATTAAAGATTTACAGACCTTACTAGCGTTAAATACCAATGTCGAAGTAAGAGCTTTGCTAGATTTTTATGCAGGCTTTGCTAGAAATGGTATAGCTAATGATAATAAAATTTATTTAAACCTAAAAACTCCTTTTACGATCAATTCCAATTTCACGGGTAAAAATGAATTCAACTTATATGGAGCTTATGCTAGTAAGGGGGCTAGCAATAATGGAGTTTATGTTAAGGGAGACTTAACTCAAGAAAGTATTGTGGAAAATTATCAAGATAAAATTCAAATTACTGCTGCACAAACTTTAAGTTCTAAAGCAAATAACAACACTATAAGTATAAGCAATACTAATGTATCTATGCCATTGTATTTATATGGGGTAGCTAAAGCTAGTATAGATGGTAAGGATTATTATGCAAGTAGTGCTAATGCAAATACTATAAAATTAGATAGCGTAAAATCAGGTAAGAATTTAACAACTATCATAGAAGCAGATGAGGTAAGCAAAAGCAATATCTCTTATAATCTAGTGCAATCTTTATCAAATGCTTCTAATATAGATAAAGGTTCTAAAATCATCATTAGAGCAAATAAAACAGCTAATGAAAATACTTTAAATATAAAAGATTATTCTTCAGCAGCTTATGATAATATATATGTAATCAACGCTAAAGAAGAAAGTGCTAATAATACCATGATTTTTAACAATCTTGCTTTAGGAACTGCCTCTGATGTAAGAGAAGGTAGGGTGGTAATTAGTGCAGGAATTGCTAAAAATGTTTATAACAATTTTACTCATATAGCAAATTTAAATATAGATGAGTATAAAAACAACGACGCATTGTTTATTAGTGCTTCTGGTGTAAATCAAGAGGAAGGAAAAAGTTATAATAATACTTTATATCTAAGCGGTGCGACTAATATTTTTAAAAATACAAGCATAGATGTATTAGCAGGAAATATACTACAAATTAAAAACGAGAATGCATTTAGCTATAAAAGTTTAGAACACAAAAGCAAAACTAACAACCATTTGGTATTAAATACAAATATTAATGCTAAATTAGTAAATAATTTTGATCATTTTAGCTTTATACTAAAAGATAATACAAAAACTTATTTAAGTGCTAAAGAAGCTATAAATCTTTCTAAAAATAGCTCTATCAATGTATATGCAAACAACCTTAAAAACAAAAGCTTTGTTTTAATGCACTCAGAAAAAGGTTTTGTTGATGAAAATGGTAAAAATTTAGGCAAAAAAGATATGCAAAATTTATTAAATGTTGTAGCTGAAAATAATCAAAAATTACATAAAAACATCAATGCGAAGTTACAAAAAGCTAACTACACTTTAAGTCTTAGTGAGGATGAAAAAAGCATAGTAGTAAATTTAAATTAATTTATCAAGGAAAATTATAAAAATGCAAAATAAAACAATCCAACATATTTTACTTTCAGGAGTAGTGGCTTCACTACTCTTTTCACCTGCATTTGCCCTACCAAGTGGTGGTAAATTTACTCATGGCACAAGTGGTAAGATTAATATAAATGGCAATACCATGGACATAACTGGAACCACTCCAAATAAAAATCATATTATACAATGGGGGGGGGGATTTAGCATAAATCAAGGTGAAAAAGTAAATTTCACCACTAGCAAACACAACTACTTAAACATAGCTCATGGAACAAATAAATCTACCATAGCAGGTATATTAAACGCAAAAGATAATAATGTATTTTTAATCAATCCTAATGGAGTAATCATCACTAAAACAGGTAATATCAATGCTAATCGCTTTGTAGCTTCTACTTCATCTTTACAAGCAAATCATTTTGATGAATTTAAAACACAAGGTGCAAATTTCTCACCTGTATTTAAAGCAAATAAACTTGGCAATGTAGTAAATATGGGTAATATCAATGCAAATGATGTATTGCTTATAGGCAATAAAGTAGATATACAAGGTGGTAAATTAGGCAATACTAGCTCTAAAACACACTTAGTAGGCAATTATGTATATATAGACGCAGATAGTGCTAAGCTAAATTCTAATAACATCAATGTAACAGCTACAAAAGATGGTTATATACAAAGAAAAATGATAAATTTTGCAAATGATGGTTATAAATTTGGTAGCAATGCAAAAGTAAATGCAGTGGATTATCAAAACCATAAAGGAAATTCTAATTTCAAAAAAGCTCTAACCATAGGCAATATGGGTAATGAAAAAGCTAATGCTATAGAATGGTGGCATTTTGCTAAAGGATGGAATGAAGGTTTAGGGCATATTAGAAGTGTAGATGAATTTAAATTAGTAGGCAATATCGATTTTAGTGGCAATAAAGGCAAAGGCGAAGAAGGTAAAGACTGGAAAAATTATGCAAATTATTGTATAGATGGGTTGGGTTGCACTAATATGATAGTAGGCACTACTATGTATGAAAACGCTTTTAATAAAATTTTTGATGGACAAGGATATACTTTAAAAAATATCAATATTGATGCTACTGCTATAGGAGAAAAAGTATTTAATATAGGCATTTTTGGTTATGCTAATAATGCAACTTTTAAAAATATTAATATAGATTATATGGGTGGTAGTATTAAATTTAAAAATAATAATTATCAAGCTTCGCGTTATGTTGGTGGCTTTATTGGTCGTGCACTTGGTGTAAATTATGTGAATAATATCACATTAAAAAATATATCAGAAATTAATGTTGATGGTAAAGGTGCTAACTATACTGGAGGTTTTGCTGGATCATTTGGAGGATATGGATCTAATATTTATATTGAAAATATAGGTAGTATTAAAAGCGTATTATCGGATAATTCTTCTAATATTCACTTTATTGGAGGTTTTGCTGGCGAGATTTATGGGATATTTTCAGATATAGCTTTAAAAAACATAGCAAGCATTAGTCAATACAATCATTTTATTAATGATATTTATGCACTAACAAGTATTGGAGGTTTTGCAGCTAATGCTAGTGGATCGTATAATAATATATATGTTAATGTTGGAGATATCTATATAAATCGTTATCCAGATAGAGGTTATATAGGTGGATTTGTAGGAGAATATGATGGGACTTATTCATATGCTAATAATGGTTTTCAAAATATAAAATTAAAGATAGGAAGCATTAAAACTGATAATAAAGGCTGGATAGGTGGACAAGGTGGTTTTATAGGAACTATCAGTGCTAGAGATAATTATGATGGTTCGCCAGTATATTTTAAAAATATATCAGTAGAAATTGATAAAGGAATTTATTCTTTATATGATTTTGGTGCTTTTATAGGCGAGATAAACCCAGATTTTGCTAACACTACAGATAAAAAAATACTAGTTGATTTTTCAAATATAAATATATATTTTAATAAAAATTCAAAATCTAATTTAGATGGTAAATTTTTTGGTAGATTAAATGGTAAAGGAACATATACTTTCAACAACATCCACATCTATCATCACAAAGATGATTTAGCCAATGCAACAGCTGATAAAGACTATTGGAATGATTTTAATAAAAATGGTTATGTTTTTGATAAAATAAACATCCACACTTACACAGATGAAACTCAAGCAAATGCATATAAAGACTTTTTATCTAAAGCAAATTCCATAGAAAAACCAAACATCATTCCACCAACTATCACCCCTGATAATCCAAATAAACCAAGTGATAGCGATGTTATCTTAACAAGTGATGATTTACATCAAGATATCATACAAGGTATTATCGATAGTATAAGAAATGAAAAATATACTATTGATATTAAAAACTTATATAGTTTAATACAAGCTTTTAAAGGATTAAACAAAGATTCTAATGAAAATGAAATTAAAACTATAGTAAAAACACATTTGGGTATAAAAGATGATGATAAAGCTTTAAGTATAGCTCAAAGTATTAGCTTTTTATTGCATTATAATGAAATTAATTTTAACAACAAACTAGACAAAACAGCATTAGAGCTTTACAATAATCAAATCAAACCTAATGTTTTTAATACTTTAGAAATCATTACTTATTTAGATACCAATAAAAACAATATCATAGCACAGCTACAACAATATGAAAGCATAAAAAATGATTTTAAAATTAAAGAACAAGCTTATTTTAAAGCCCAAGCTGAATTTAATAAACTTTTAGATTTAGTCAATAAAGGTAAGCTAAATTATAATGATCCTAAATTTACTCAAGCATTTGATAATTGGACTAAAGCATATAATGCTTATAATAGCTTATCTAATGATATAGGTGAGTTAAATTCTAAAGTAAATCAATACACTCAATATATCAATACAACATTAGGATATAAACAATTTGCTTTTGTTAAATTTGACAATATCATTAAAACAGATTTAACCAAACCTATTCTTCCTGATATAGATAATTCTTTAGGTGGTGATAAACAACCTGTATTTGAACAAACTGCTTCACTTAATTTAATAGGCGATAATGCCATAGAAGAAGAGGAAGAAAAAAAAGAAATAGACGAAGCAGCACTAACTCAAAGAGCTAGAACTTGTATAGTAAGTGATAATTTTAAAACTATGAATCCTTGTGTAATAGGGTATTAAGGAGAAAACAATGAAAACACAAAATAAAACAATCCAACACATTTTACTTTCAGGAGTAGTTGCTTCATTGCTTTTTTCACCTGCATTTGCCTTACCAAGTGGTGGTAAATTTACTCATGGCACAAGTGGAACTATAACTAAACCAAATAACACTACTATGAATATACATGGTAATAAAGTTAATTCTGTTATCCAATGGGGTGGTGGTTTTAATATAAATAAAGGTGAAAGTGTAAATTTTGGTGGTAATAGTAAAAACTACTTAAACATAGCTCATGGAACAAATAAATCTACCATAGCAGGTGTATTAAATGCAAGTGGTAAGAATGTATTTTTAATCAATCCTAATGGAGTAATCATAGAAAAAGGTGGAATTATCAATGCTAATCGCTTTGTAGCTTCTACTTCATCGATGGATAGCAAGGCTATGCAAGAATTTGCAAACGGACAATACGCAAATGGAAAGACTATAGACTATGCAACTTTCTCACCTGTATTTAAACCAAATGGTGGTAATGTAGTTAATATGGGTGGTATTCTTGATGTTAAAAACATTACATTTCAAGGCAATAAAGTAATCTTAAATGCAAATACAAACTATACTGAAAAAGATAAATTTATATCAGCTAATAATATTACATTAGAAGGTAAAGAAGTATATATAGATGTTGGCAATATAAATGGAGATAAAATTCAAAATATAAAAATTTCTGCAGATAAAGGTTCTATGTACTTAAATGCTAGTGGATATTATTATAATCCTAATTCTTTTTTAGTTTTTGATAAATATAGAAATTCAAATAGCAATTTTAAAGTATATAAATATGTGGGTATAGGTTCTGTGCAAGATTGGTGGCATTTTGCTAAAGGTTGGAATGATAACAAAGAAGGTTTTAGAAGTGTCGCAAATGAGTATAGACTGACTAATAATATTAATTTTGATGGAAAAAATAAAAACTATGCAAATTATTGTATAGATGGGCTAGGTTGTACTAATATGATAGTGGCTGCTAAATATGATAATGTTTTTAATAAAACTTTTGATGGACAAGGGTTTGTTTTAAGCAATATTAATATAGATACGACTGATATAACAGGTGCTGATTTTTCTGGTATATTTGGAAGAGTTAATAACGCAACTTTTAAAAATATCAAAATAGATTATAACCAAGGCAGTATAATAAACAATAGCGATAGATTTAGTTACAATGCTGGTGGTTTTATAGGTTATAGTGAACAAAGTAATTTTAGTAATATAAGTCTTGAAAATATTAATAATATATCTTCTAAGGGCTCATCGTGGGTTTTTGTAGGCGGTTTTGTAGGCGGCTCTACATCTAGTAAATTTGAAAATATAAAAATTAATAATATAAATAAAATAGAAGTAATAGGCGATGAATATTCTGCATTTGCTAGAGCTGGAGGTTTTATAGGACATATTAGTACAGATAAGCGTAATGATACATTATTTAACAAAATAGAGCTTAGTAATATAGATAATATTATCACAAATAGTAGTGGTGATGTATCTTCTGGAGGATTTGTTGGTAGCATTAGAACTAGAGAGCTTTTTGGTATGGAAAAAATACGATTTTTTGATATTACTTTATCAAACATTGAAAATATTAAATCCAATGCAATTGGTGATGAATCTGTAGCTAGTTCTGGAGGTTTTTTTGGAGCTTTATCAGACGATAATGGAAAGGTAAGTTTTGAATTTAATAACATAGCTATAAAAAATATAACTTCTATCGTTGCAACAGGCAATAAATCTTATGCTAGTGGCTTTGGCAATAAAGAAGATAGCGATAAAAGTAATAATTCTAATTTCACAAATATTTTTATTTATTTTAATCCTAATGCTGTAATTAGTGCAAATGATAAGAATAATGTAGATATATTTACAAATCTTTTAAAAGCAAATACAAACAATATACAAATATATCATAAAAACGGAAGTTTTAATGGGATTAATAATCAACATGATCTTTCTTTACTAAAAAAATACAATACTAATGAGCTAGAACAAGAATTTGCAAATGCCATAAAAGGCATTAAGCTTCCTAGCATAAACACACCTTCTAATGTTGGAAAACCTAGCTTACCAGATGTTGAAGCTATAAAGAATGAAAATATAGAATTTCAAAATCAATGGTTAAACAAAGAAGTTGTTCAAGCTATATTAGATGATATTTTAAATGGAAAATATAGAGTAAGTATAAATAAATTTGGTGAAATTCAATTCCATGTAAGTAGTGTAAATGGAGTGGTGATTACATTAGATTCTATTAAACAAAGTTTGGATTTTCTAGATAAACTTAAAGAGGAAAATTCAACTTGGGAAGCTAATGAATTAAAAAGTATTTATACAAAATACAATAAAGCTTTGAAAATAAAAGATGAATTTGTGAATGCACAAAAGCACCTTTTTGACAACGATAAAAATTCTTTTTACAAAACATATGCAGAATACGAAAAAGAATTAATGCTTTATAATTCTTATGTTAAAAAAATAGAAAGTGGCCAAATGAGTATTAATGATTCTGTTTTTTTAGCTAGCCTTGATAAAATCAATACTTTGGCAAAAATATTACAAGAAAAAAGAGATAAAGTAAATGCTATAGCGGATAATCTAAACAAAGAAAATATTGCATATAAAAATTATGGTTATAGTAATTTTAAATTTTTGGGTGATTTTGCAACTGATTTTGTGCATAATCCTCAAAGTCCAGATGTTGATACACCAAACAAACCAGAACTTCCTAAATATGATCAAGATTTTGAACAAACTGCGTCTTTAAATTTAATAGGCGATAATGCCATAGAAGAAGAGGAAGAAGAAAAAGAAATAGACGAAGCAGCTATTACTCAAAGAACTAAAACCTGTATAGTAAGTGATAATTTTAAAACTATGAATCCTTGCGTGGTAGGGTATTAAGGAGAAAACAATGAAAACACAAAATAAAACAATCCATCACATTTTACTTTCAGGAGTAGTTGCTTCATTACTTTTTTCACCTTTAGCAGCAATTAGTCCTAATGCCTTGCCAAGTGGTGGTAAATTTACTCATGGCACAAGTGGAACTATAAATGTCAGCGGTAATAATATGCATATAAATGGTAATAAAGTTAATTCTGTTATCCAATGGGGTGGTGGTTTTAATATAGGCAAAGACGCACAGGTTCATTTTGGAAAAGGACAAAGTGGACAAAACTACCTAAACATTGCTCATGGAACAAATAAATCTACCATAGATGGGTTATTAAATGCAAGCGGTAATAATGTATTTTTAATCAATCCTAATGGAGTAATCATCACTAAAAATGGAACTATCAATGCTAATCGCTTTGTAGCTTCTACTTCATCTATGAGTAATGAGGATATGAATAAATTTGCAAAGCTAACTAAAGAACAAGGTGCTTCTTTTTCTCCTGTATTTAAAGCAAATAAACTTGGCAATGTAGTAAATTTGGGTAATATCAATGCTAATAAAGTATTGCTTATAGGCAATAAAGTAGATATACAAAATGGTAATATCCATGGTATGCATAATGAAGGTGCTAGTGGTAATGCTTTAAAAACTTCAAGTGGCAAAACAGCTAATGAAATTCATTTAGTAGGCAATGAAGTAAATATACAAGCTGATAAAGTAAAATCAAATAAAATTATAATGAGTGCTTATGAAAAAGCTTTTTTTCAACAAGGCACTAAGGGTTTTTATTTATCGAATAATTTTGAAGCAAAAGATTATGAAGGTGGAAAAGAAAATTTAAATGGTAAAACTTATATCAAAGACAGAAATGATAATAGATTTACCAAACATGCGACTATAGCTGATGTAGAAGATTGGTGGTATTTTGCAAAAGACTTAAGCAGCTCTTTGAATATGCAAGGATTTTTTAACTTATTTAAGCTCACTAGTGATATAGATTTTGGTGGTAATCAAAATAAAAACTATGCAGATTATTGCTTGAGTTCTGGAAAGTGTGTTAATATGATGATTAATGCTAATGGTATAAATCTTGATGGGCAAGGTTATACACTTAAAAACATCAATATAAACTCAAATCAAAGCAATACAGGTGTTTTTGGAAGCTTAGAAAATTCAACTATAAAAAATTTAAAAATAGATTATAAAAATGGCGATATTCACTCAACAGGAAATAACACCGGAGCTTTTGCTGGTAGTTTAAAAAATAGTCATATCGAAAATATAATTTTACAAAATGTAGGAAATATCACAGGTTCTAGTAAAAATGTAGGTGGATTTGTGGGTTATTCTAGTGGCAATACCTTTAACAAAATACAATTAAAATCCATTGATTTGATTGAATCAAAAGTAGATATAAATGGTGATTTTGATAAGCACATAAATTTATCTATAGGTGGTTTTATTGGCAGTAGTAATAATGATGATATTTCACATATTTTAGTAAGCAATATACAAAAAATAAAAGGTGAATTAAGAATGAACAAAGGAAATTCTTCTATTCATGTGGGTGGATTTGTTGGTAATACAACAAATACTAAATTTGATTATATTTCTTTAAGTAATATTAATTCTATAGAAAATATATATGCTAACTCCACCTCTAGTTCAAACAATTTCTCATATACAGGTGGTTTTGCTGGAAGAATTTATGGTGGTGATTTTGCAAATATTAAAATTGATAATATTACTACCATTAAAAGCGATGCAACTGCAGATTCTTTATATTTAGGTGGTTTTGCTGGCCGTATAAATGAAAATGATAATTCTAAAAAAGCAATTTTGCAAAATATTTCTATAAGCAATATAAATAATATTAGTGCAAAAACTAATAAGGTTCATAATGTAGGCGGTTTTGCTGGACATACATATAAAGATGTAAGTATAAATAATGTTTCTATTAATAATATAAATTCTATTTTTGCAGAAAATGGATTAAATGCAAATATAGGTGGATTTATAGGGCATATTGGTAATGGTAAATATGAAAATATCAGCATTAATCATTTGGGTGAGATAAAATCATCAAAAGCCAAATTTGCTATTTTAGGTGGTTTTGCTGGGGTTATTTCTGAAGGATATTTTAAAAATATTGTTTTAAATGATATAAGAAAATTTACTATTTTAGGTGGTTTTAATTCTAGTTTGGGTGGTTTTGCTGGGGAGTTGGGTTCATATAATAATCCTACCGCTACACTTGAAAATATTTTTATGTATTATGATCCTCAAGCAATCATTAATTCTAATCAAGGAACATTTAAAATTGGTAAATTTTATGGACAAAAACGCACAAAAAAAGCTACTTATTATTTTAAAAATAATCATATTTATTATAAAAATGGAACTTTAACTAATGCAACAGCTGATCAAAGTGGGAATGGTAAAGATTTTACTTTGCATGCTTATGATACTAACGGATATGAAACTTTTAAAAACAGCTTGAAATTACAAGGCTTAAAAGAAATTGATTGTGGTGGCGGTAAAAAATGTTTAGTTCTTACTAATGATTTTAATGTAAATGAGCCTATAGTATCTAAACCAAGCAAGCCATCAACACCACAAATTCCAAGTGTAATTGAAGTAAATTTAGAAAAAGATGATTTATACATAGATGTTATTGAAGATATACTAAATGATATTTTAGATGGAGATTATACCGCTTATATAGATGATCTTGGAAACATAATCTTTAAAGATTCTAGTGTAAATGGTAAGGTTATTACACTACAATCCATTTCTGAAAGTTTAGATTTTTTAGAACAACTTTATAAACAAAATGGTATGCAAGATAAATTAAGTGATAATTATAAAAAATACACTAAAGCTTTAGCTTTGAAAAATTATCTTGTAAATACAATACAACCTATGATAAATGATGCTAAAGGTGATATTTCTAAATTTAAAGACTTGTTAGCAAAATATAATGAAAAATTAAAAATATACAATGAATATGTAGAAAAAATCAACAACAAAGAAATGAGTATATCTAATCCTGAATTTACAAACACCTTAAAAGAGTTAGAAGCTTACATTTCCACTTTAAATGCTTATAAAAATAAAGTTGATTTTGTTAATTCTAATATAGAAAATAATTTCAATATCAAAGAAAATTATTTTTATACTAATTTTAAAATAAAGGGCAAATTAGAAACTTTAGAATTTTCCTCTAATATACAAACACCAAATATTCCAGATGAACCAAACAAACCAGAACTTCCTAAATATGATCAAGATTTTGAACAAACTGCTTCACTTAATTTAATAGGTGATAATACCATAGAAGAAGAGGAAGAAGAAAAAGAAATAGACGAAGCAGCTACTACTCAAAGAGCTAGAATTTGTATAGTAAGTGATAATTTTAAAACCATGAATCCTTGTGCGGTAGAAATGTATTAGAGGGATTAAATTAACACTAGAATTTACTTCTAGTGTTAATAACGAGTTTTGTTAAAGAAACATCGTTATTAAACCATATTAAAGTTAATATATAATAAACAAAAGAAATATAAATAAAATTAATTTATATAATCAATGTTAAAATAAATTTATAATATAAAATATATAAATAATTTAAAAAAATAAAAATTATATTTATATTTAAGAAAAAATTAAATATAATAAACATTTTAAATAAATAAATTAAAAACTATTTAAGTAAATATTAAGACTAATACTTACTTAAATAGTTTTAAAAAAGCTATTAAATCCAATAAGGAAAAACCAAATGAAAAAAATCTTACTAAGCACTATAGCTATTAGTTCTTTATTATCAGCTAGCAGTATAACTATAGCTAAAAACGAATATGAAAAAATCATAGAATTATCCCCTGATAGAAATATACCTCAAAACAAAGCCTTAAAAGAGGACTTAAAAACAAAAAAAGATTATGAAAAAATCCAAGATGCTAAAAAAGAATTAGAGCAAGAAAAAGAAAAATTAAAAGAAAAATTCCAAGAAGAAGATAAAACTACACAAAAAGAAGAAGGTATTGTTACAAATTATAAATTTGTTTTAACTAATGAAGGAACAAGTTTTAAAAAATTAGGTATTAATGAAAAAGATTTACATGATTTAGTAAGTGAATTTAAAAAAAGAAAATTTAGCTTACAAGATTTGCAAGATATATCAAATATCATTGCTTATTATTTTCAAGTAAATGGTTATCCTGCTGCTACTGCTTATGTGCCTCAGCAAGAATTTGATGGTGAAAACATACAAATTAATATTTCTTTGGGAACCTTAGGTGGATATGTTATAAAAAATAATACCGCTATAAAAGACTCTTTTATAAAAAGTAAGCTAAATGAGAGAATTAAAGGTAGGATTATTTCAACAAAGCTTATAGAAGATAGCGTATATAAAGTAAATGAAATGTATGGAGTGCAAACTCTAGCAGGCTTACAAGCTGGAGCACAAGTAGGACAAACTGATGTTATCATAGAAGTAGAACCTGATACTAAAGCTAATGTTTTAATGTATGCAGACAATTATGGCATAGAAAGCTCAGGAGAATATAGAGCAGGTATTAGTATGGGATTTAATTCTATATTTAATATGGGAGATTATTATAATTTTTATTTACAAAGTTCTAATGAAAGACAGATTAATTATGGAGCAAGTTATACTTTCTTTTTGGGGAATTTAAAAATTACTCCTAGTATATCACAAGGAAGTTATTCTTTAGGTGGAGATTATGAAGGTTTAGGTTTTAGCGGAACATCAAGAAATTTTGGAGCAGATTTTTCATACCCTATATGGATTAATACCATTTCATCTTTTTATGTAACTTCTAGTTTTTATCATAAGATATTAAGTGATGTTACATTAGATCTTTTAACATTTGATAAAAGCTCTAATGTAGGAAGCTTTGGTTTAGAAGGTTTATATAGAGGCATAGAAAATAATGCCTTAAGCTATAGTGCTAAAATAACCATTGGTAAGGTAAATGATGATGGTGTTAGTGCATTTGGAAATACAAACAAAAGTGGAGCTAAAGGCTTTGGCTGGTTTAGAAAACTAAATACTAGTTTAAATAATTATTATAGCTTTAATGAGTATATCACTCATACTCTTAGTGTAAATTATCAAAAAGTATTAGGAAATTTTGAACTTGATTCTTCTGAAAGTTCTTCTTTAGGTGGAGCTTATGGAGTAAGAGCTTATGATAATGGAGAAGGTGATGGAGATAATACCATAGTAGCTAATTTTGGTGTAAGAATAAACATACCAAATACAAATTTTTATTTCACTCCTTTTTATGATGTAGGTTATGCTTGGTATGAAAAATCTGGAGATAGATTAGAAGATGATTATTTTTTAGATGCTGTTGGTTTGCAAATTCTTTATAATAAACCTAATGAGTATTATATAAAATTAGATGGAGCAAGAGCTTTACATAAATACAAATACGATGATGATCATAGAATGAAATTATATTTAAGTGGTGGGTTGTATTTTTAAAAACTCATAAAGTTCTTTTATATCGATATTTTTCATAAAGCAAAAAGCTCTTAAATGTTTTGGGAGCTTTGCTTTTCTGTATAATTCTTTAAAATCTTTTGGGATTTTTTCAACTCTTACATAAGGAAAAATCAAAGCTTTATCTTCTATATAGACTATGGCTATTTTATGAGAAATAACCCCATCTTTACTCATAGCTTCTTTTCTTTGCTTAGCACTCAAAAGCACTCCAAGGTATTTAAAGCATTTTGCAATTAAACTTTCATCTTTATAAGTGATGTATATACCATTGAATTCTTTGATGTATTCTTCTTTTAAATCTTTTTCTAAATACTCAAAGCTTTTTTTCACCCCTTTTTCAAATTCATTTAAAAAGGTATTGGCATAATTAATTCTTATTTTATTTCTAAAGTATTTTTTATCTTTATTGCTCTCATCATCAAAATATTTTATATTTTCTTGTTTTAAAAAAGCCAAAATTTCATTTTTGGAAGTATTTAACAAAGGTCTGATTATAGTATAGTTTTTTCTTTGCTCTATATCTTTAAAACCTAAAAGCTCAACCATGCCAGCACCTTTGCTAAATTGCATTAAAAACCATTCAAATTTGTCGTTTAAATTGTGAGCTAAAATTAAATTTTGATATTTATATTTTTTACAAATTGCATCAAAAAATTCATATCTTAAAGCCCTAGCATTTGCTTCAAAATTTTTTTCTATTTTATTGGCTGTTTTTGTATAGATTTTTTTATTGTATTTTTGTGCTAATTCTTTAGCACTTTGCTCTTCTAAATCGCTATTTAAACGCGTTTTATAGTTTATCAAAGCAAGATCAAATTCTATATCTTGCTTTAAAAGCATAAAAAATAAAGCACTAGAATCACTCCCATGAGAAAAAGCTAAAAGATTTTTGTTTTGTTTTAAGATATTAATATATTTTTTATTTATCATTTTTAATTTCTAAAAATTTTTCTATTAATTGTTTTAGTTCTTCTTTGCTAATTTTATCTTCGGCAACATCAACTACTATATCTTCAAATTTTATAGCAAAATCTTTTATAGTCTTGTTATTGATTAATAAAAAGTGCATACCAATAAAAATAGAACTTCTTTTATTACCATCATTAAATGGATGGAATTTAATACAAGCAAACATTAAATGAGTTAATTTATCACTAAAACTAGGATAAAAATCATCAATCTTTATTTGATTTAGTGCTGATTCTAAATATCCTATAGAATTTTTATTAAACCCGATAAGTCCCCCTGTTTCTTTTATTATAAGATCGTGTATTAGAATGACTTCATCAAAATTTAAATATTTCATTTATTTTTTAATCTTTTAAAAACAGCTAAAACTTCAGGTTTTTTTATTTCTTTTTTGGCAATTTTGATAGCTTTTTGCACAGCTTTTCTTTCTTGAATATATTTTAAATCTTCTATGGTTTTTTCTTTCATATTATTTCCTTTCTCAAAGCCTTAGCGATGAGTTTTTTATCTAAATTTTGATTTATTTCACACTCATAAAGTTCACCCATTATTAAATCCCCGCATTCGCTTTCATTGATTAAAATCTCACCATCGATATTTTTATCCCAACGCATATCCTTAGCCCCTATAAAAAATTCTCCTTCACTACTTTGTCCTTCACAAAAGGCTAAAACTTTTTTACCCACTTCTTTTTCAAAACTTTTTTCTATGCACTCATCTACGATTTTTTCTATGATTTTTAACCTTGCATGTATGATTTTACTAGGAATTTGCTCCATATTAAAAGCAGCAGTATCTTCTTCTTTAGAATAAGCAAAAATACTTATTCTATCAAATTCAAATTCTTTTAAAAACGCACAAAGTTCGTTAAAATCATCATCGCTTTCTCCAGGATGACCCACTATAAAACCGGTGCGTAAAAATGAATTTGGAGCTTTTTTCATCAAATTTAAAAGTTCTAGTATTTTTGCTTTGTTTGCTCCGCGTTTCATGATTTTAAGCATATTATCGCTTATGTGTTGTAAAGGCATATCAAAATAATTCACAAAAACCTTAGAAGCAATGATTGTTTCTATAAGTTCTTTACTAATGCTTGTTGGATAAAGGTATAAAATTCTAGCTGCTTTTACCCCTTGAATGCTTTCTATTGCTTTTATGAGTTTTATAAGTCCATCTTTTTGTCCTTGATCAAACAAATACGAGCTTGTATCTTGAGCAATAAATGAAAAATCTTTATAGCCTTTATTTACAAGTTCTTTTACTTCATCAACTATGCTTGTTAAATTCCTTGATTTTAATTTACCCTTAAAAGTAGGTATAGCACAAAATGAGCATTTTTGATTGCACCCTTCGGCTATTTTTATAAAAGCATGATAATTTGATCCTGTAATAATGCGTTTTGTATTTTTATCTTGCAAATAAGTAGAATTAGAGAAAAGGCTAGTTTTTTTAAGTATCATTTCATCTATTTTTTCATAATCCCCAACCCCGCTAAATAAATCAACTTCAGGTAATTCTTTCATAAGTTCTTCGCGGTAGCGTTGCATCAAACAACCCGTTACAACCAATAAAGAATCCTTTTTTCTTTGTTCATGCAAAGATAAAATAGCATTTATACTTTCTTGCTTAGCACTTTCTATAAAGCCACAAGTATTTACTATCAAAACATCAGCAATGCTAGGTTCATCACAAATTTCATACGCACTCAAACGCCCAAGCATGATTTCACTATCAACTAAATTTTTATTACAACCTAAAGACATTAAAAAAAGTTTTGGCATTTTTCTCACTTTAAAAATTTTATTTTTTTGCTAAAATTACAAGATTAAATTATATCAAAATTAGAAAGAAAATTTTATGGATAATTACGAATACAGCGAGTTATTAAAAACACTTGAAAACAAAGTAGAAAACATTAAAAATATCATAAAACCTCAAGAAATTATCAAAAGATTAAAAGAAATTGAAGATTTAGAAAATTCCCCTTCTTTTTGGAATGATGTTAAGCAAGCTGGCATAATAGGCAAAGAAAAAACAAAAATTTCTAATTTACTTAAAAACTATGAAAACGCATACAATGAAGTGCATAATGCAAGCGAGCTTTTTGATCTAGCAAATAGCGAAAATGACTTAGAAACTATAGAAGCTTTATTTAATGATGCTTCAAAATTAGAAGATGTTATAGTAAATCTTGAAATTTCTATGCTTTTAAGCGGTGAAAATGATAATAAAAATGCCATAGTTTCTATACATCCTGGAGCTGGTGGGACTGAGAGTAATGACTGGGCTAGTATGCTTTATAGAATGTATTTAAGATTTTGCGAAAGAGAAGGTTTTAAAGTAGAAACGCTTGATTTTCAAGAAGGCGATGAAGCAGGAATTAAGAATGTAAGCTTTTTGGTAAAAGGTGATAATGCTTATGGGTATTTAAAAGCTGAAAATGGAATTCATCGTCTTATTAGAACTTCTCCATTTGATAGTGCTGGGCGTCGCCATACGAGTTTTTCAAGTGTGATGGTTTCACCAGAACTTGATGATGATATAGAAATAGAAATTGAAGAAAAAGATATAAGGATAGATTATTATAGAGCAAGTGGAGCGGGTGGCCAACATGTAAATAAAACTGAATCAGCTGTGCGTATAACTCATATGCCAAGTGGTATAGTAGTGCAATGCCAAAATGATAGAAGCCAACACAAAAACAAAGCAACCGCATTTAAAATGCTAAAATCACGTCTTTATGAGCTTGAACTTATGAAACAACAAGATGAAGCAAATTCGAGTGAAAAAAGTGAAATAGGTTGGGGGCATCAAATCCGCTCTTATGTGCTTTTTCCATTTCAACAAGTAAAAGATAATCGTTCTAATAAAGCATTTTCGCAGGTAGATAGTATTTTAGATGGGGATATTAAAAAAATCATAGAAGGTGTATTAATAGCTCAAAAGGCTAAAGGATAAAATATGGAACAAAAAATTCTAGTATGTATAGATGTGTTAGAACCTTGTAAGGAAAGTGTAGATTATGGTGTATATTTAGCTAAAAAATTAAATTTAACTTTGATGTTTTTATATACTATAGAGCCAAATTTTACAAACGCAGAGTTAGCTTGTAGTTTTGGTATAGGAGCTAGTGGGTGTGTGATAGAAGATTTAGTAGAGGAGCAAACTCAAAAGAACGAAAATCTTTTTAAAAAAGGTAAAAGAATTTTAAATGAATTTTGTGCTTATGCAAAAGATCAGGGTGTAAAAGAGTGTTTTAGCGTGCAAAGAGATGGAGACTTAGAAGAAGTATTAAAAGATTATAATGGAAAAATAAGACTTGCAATAGCTGGATTAAAAGGTGGTGGAAGAAAAAACAAAATAGGTATCCACACTGAAGAATTAGTAAGAGCTTTAAATGTGCCTATTTTACTTGTAAATTCTTCTTTTAAAGAGATAAATAGCGTTATGATGGCTTATGATGGAAGCAATTTAGCTAAAAAAGCTATAGAACAAGCTATACAAAAACCAATTTTTAAAGAAGCAAAGCGTTATGTGGTTAATGTTTCAAAAGATGAAAAAAATTCTTGTGAGTTATTAGAACATGTAAGTAAACTTTTTAAAAATGTAAATTTAGAAGTTGAAACTAAACACTTAAATGGGGAAGTTAGCCAAGCTTTATTTGATTTTTGGGAACAAAATGATGTAGATTTGTTGATTATGGGTGCTTATTCTCATCATTGGTTAAAAAGTATTTTATTTGGGAGCTTAACAAATGAAATTTTAACTAAGGCTAAAAAGCCTTTATTGCTTATACGCTAAATGCTATATAATAGACTTTTAAATCATTATATAAATATCTATCATAAAAGCTCTAAACAATTTTTATTTATTTGGACTTTATTGGCACTTGTGCCATTAATTTGTAGTTTTATATTTGATGAACTTGCTATTTATGCTACTGGAAAAATTACTTCTGAGCTTTTGTTTTTTATATTAAATATTATTCCTATTATGGTAGCTATGGCTTTGATGGTGTTTTTGCTTATTAGTATTTGGGCTGCTTTTAGCAATAAAATCAATGTAAAAGAAAAATTTTTAATGATTTTGTATGCTTATGTTTTAATTTGGTTTGCATATGGAAATTTGTATTATTTTTCTTGCGATGTGGATAATTACAATCGTTTATTAATTGTAAGTCAAAAGCACAAAGATGAAAGTTTAGAAAAACTTCAAGAAATTATCATACAAGCACAATATCAAACTCCAATCAAGGGCATAGAAAATTTTTGGACTTTAAATGAAAATTTAAAACCTCAAATTCAAAATAGACTTAAAGGATTGGTAGATTGTTATTATTTTAGTGGTGTAACAATGCTAACAATCGGTTTTGGCGATGTAACCCCTGTGAGTTCTTTGTTAAGGTTATTTAGTGTTTTTCAAGGATTTTTAGGGCAGGTTATTGTCGTAATTGCTATGGGACTTTGGATAAATCAATCAGGTAAGCAAAAATAGCTTACCTAAATAATTTAAGTTAATCACATAAATATTTTTGTTAGTATAATTCCAGAACTTATTAACCAAATAAATAATAAAAATGCCATTAAAAATGGTTTTAAACCCGCGTTTTTAATTACATCTTTATGTATATTAACCCCTAAAGCAACCATAGATATAGACAATAATAAAGTATCAATTGTTTCGATATTTGATTTAATGTAATTTATAGAAAATGGGGTATTTAAAATATCAAGCGAGCTAATAACACTTGCAAGTAAAAATAATAAAGCAAAATAAGGAATATTGTTTTTAATTGATACTTTTTCCTTTTCTTTGCTTAAAAATTTTAATGAAAAAATAGCTAAAAATATTAAAAATGGAACTAACATTAAAACTCTAATCATTTTTTCTATAACTGCACCATCGCCTGCTTGTATAGCTTCTCCTGCTGCAACAGCATGTGCAACTTCATGTAAAGTAGCGCCCATAAAATACCCCATTTGATGTATATTGAAAAAATCAAATAAACCTAAATTCCAAGCTAATGGGTATAAAAACATTCCTATAGTTCCAAAAACAACAACCGTGCAAATTGCTACACCAACTCTTGAAGAGCCTCCTTTTACCACACTTTCGCTAGCCATCACAGCAGCTGCACCACATATACTTGAACCACTGCTAATTAAAATGCTTTCTTTTAAATCAAGCTTGAATAATTTTCCCAAAATAAGCCCTATAAAAAAAGTAGAAAAAACTATAATAAAAGCTAAGATAATTCCTTCTAAACCAGCTTTTTGTATATCATTAAAAGTGATTCTAAATCCATAAAGTATAATCCCTAGTCTTAAGATTTCTTTTGTGGCTATGTTTAAAACGCCTGTTTTTTTAAGCAAGCTTGCATTTTGATTTGCAAAATTGCCTATTAAAGCTCCAAGACAAACTGCTATGATAAGTGCTGAAATTCCTAAATTTTTAAAGAAACTCAATTGAGAAATAGCAAATGCACAAAATGCAAGAACAAATAATAATAAAAATCCTTCAAATTTTCTGCCTTTATATATATTTTTATGTTTAGTATGCATGTTTATCCTTTAATTTTTTTATAATTTTAACGCTTTTTATATGATAAGAAAAATTAATTTTATTTGATATAATGATTAAAAATATTTATCAAAGGAAAAATATGACTTTTAAGCAGCTTAGGTATTTTCAAGCATTAAGTAAAAATTTAAATTTAAGATCCTGTGCTAAGGAATTAAATATCACTCAATCTGCTTTATCTTTGGCTATTTTTGAGCTTGAAAAAAGTTTAAATACAAAATTATTTGATAGAAATGCTAAATTTTTAAGTTTAAATGAAAAAGGAAAAATGTTTTTAAAGCAAATTACACCTTTGATGATAGAATTTCAACGCATAGAAAATTTAATGCAAAATGATGAAAATTATCAATTAAGTATGAAAGTAAGTCAAAATGTAGGAACTTTTTTGTTAGCAGGGGTTTTAAATAAAAAGGATGAAAAAATAACACTTGAGCTTTCTTTAGATAATAGTAAAAATATTATAAAAAATATTCTAGACAAAGAAATAGACTTAGGCATTATAGAAGGAATTTGCAAAGATAAAGATTTGGAAAAAATTAAAATTTGTGATGATGAACTTATAGTTGTAAGCAATAAAAAATTAGATAAAGAGTATTTTATAGATGAATTAAAAGATTATCAATGGCTTAGCAGAGAAAAAGGTTCGGGTGCAAAAGAAGTTTTTGTAAATGCTTTACCAAAAAATATAAAATTAAATTTAGTTTATGAGTTAAATTCAACAGCTATGATTAAAGAATTAATTAAAAAAGGAAATTTTTTAGCTGTTTTGCCAAAATTTAGCGTTAAAGAGGAATTAGAAAATAAAAAATTATTTCAAGTGAAATTAAAAAATTTTAAAATTTCAAGAGAGCTTTTTATAATTTATCATAAAAATAAAGAACCCAATGAAAAGTTTTTAAATTTTTGTGATTTTTTGATAAAACAAATCCAAAAAGAAATATTAGCTTAGTTGTTTTATGCTTTTTTTAAACACTTCGCCTCTATGTGCATAAGAATCAAATTGATCCAAGCTTGCACAAGCTGGACTTAACAAAGCTACTTCATTTTCTTTTAAATTTAAGTTTATTTCTTCTACAGCTTTAGGTAAAAATTCACAATAATGAGCTTTTAAATTTACATTTTTAGCATAATCAAGCATTTTATTTGTGCTTTTTCCTATGGCATAAAGTTCTATGTTTAGATTTTTCATATAAGTAAATAATTCACTTAAATCCACACCTTTATCATCTCCTCCTATGATAAGATGAATTTTTTTGTCTTTATAGCGTTTTAATGCTGCTAAAGTAGCGTCTAAATTAGTTGCTTTGGTATCATTAACCCAAAGTCTTTTTTTATCATCATATATTTCTTCTAACTTATCTTTTTCTATTTTAAATTCATTTAAAAGTTCGTATGAACAACGATCAAGTATGATTTTTTCTATGCTTAAGGCTATTAATGCATCAAGTAAAAATGGAGTTTTAAAATGAATTTTGTCTATATTAATTTGCATTTTTTTAGCTAAATCTTGCTCATTTTCATAGCTTATAATGTATGCATGAGTAGGATAATTTTCGTATTTTTTAGGTAATATAGCCACATCATTTTCATTCATTCTATCAAGCACGCTAAGTTTAGCTTGTTCATAGGCTTTAAAGCTTTTATGCCATGAAAGATGATCAGGTGTAATAGGCAAAAGTGCGTAAATTTCAGGTTTTGCAATTTTTGTATAAAAAAGTGAAAAAGAAGAACTTTCTAAAATCCACAAATTTGCATTAGCATCCATTTGTGCTAGTGGAATTCCTATATTAGCACCCATTTGTGCATTAATGTGTTTTAAAAGATGATATGTCATTTGGGTTGTGGTAGTTTTGCCGTTGGTTCCGCTTATCCAAACGCTTTTTGGCATGCCATCATAAAAAAAATCATACTCGCTACTTAAATTTTTTGCTTGCTGTATAAGAAAATGATCATTTGGAAAACCAGGACTTGGAATTTCTAAATCGCTTTTTAAAGGATCAAATTCACTTGGTGGTAAAAGTGTATTTTCAAATTCATCTTTACTAATGTTTGTAAATTTATCATCATAAATATCACATTCTTTAAAACGCTGTGCAAAGGCTTTGGTTGTTTTTCCGTATCCAAAAAGTGAAATTTTCATTATCTTAACTTTATGCTTATTAATGCTATAAGATTAGCAAGTAAGGCTATCATCCAAAATCGCACAATGATTTTATTTTCTACCCAGCCTATTTTTTCAAAATGATGATGAATAGGTGCCATTTTAAATACTCTTTTATTGAAAATTTTAAAACTTCCAACTTGTAAAATTACTGAAATGGTTTCTAAAACAAATACAAAACCTATAAGTAAAAGTAAAATTTCATTTTTGCTAACTATACCAAGATAACCCAAAAAGGCTCCTATGCTTAAACTTCCACTATCTCCCATAAATACTTGTGCAGGGTAACAATTATACCACAAAAATCCCATCAAAGCACCGACTAATGCTGCACTCACAACAACAAGTTCTCCTAGCCCTTGAATTTTAGGTAAGAACAAATATGAACTATAAATAGCATTACCACTTAAATATAAAAAAATTCCAAGACTTAAAAGAGAAAATATAGAAGGAACGGTGGCTAAGCCATCAAGCCCATCGGTTAAATTTACAGCATTAGAGCTTGAAACTATAACTAAAATCCATAAAAAAAGCATAAATACCCCGCCATCAAAAATAGCATGTTTATAAAATGGTAGATAAAATTCAGTGTTTGTATTAAAAAAATACAACAATGCAACACAAATAAAAGCAGCACTAAATTGCCCTAAAAGTTTCATTTTGGGACTAAGACCTGCGTGATTGTCTTTTTTTAGGATTTTTCCTAAATCATCTACTAAGCCTATTATACAAAATAAAATCAAGCACAATAAGCCTACAATTACAAAAGTATTGTTTAAATCAGCACTTAAAACGCTAGCTATGATAGTTGCAAAGATAAAAACTAATCCACCCATGGTTGGAGTATGAGATTTTTCTTGATGTGTTTTTGGAGCATAAGCATAAATAGGTTGGTTTGCTTTTTTATTTTGTGCCCATTTAATGAATTTAGGCATGAAATATAAACTTAAAAACAATGCTATAAAAAAAGCAAACCCAGCGCGCACACTAATATAAGAAAAAAACATATAATTTGTATATTCTGTAAGATAAAGCAAAATTTTAACCTTGTATTTGTTTTTTAAAAGCATAATTTTAGTAAAATCATATAAATAAATTATAAAAAAGAGTAAAAAATGAGTCAAAAATGTATTTTAGTGATAACAGATGGTATAGGATATAATAAAAATCAAGACTTTAATGCTTTTTTTCATGCTAAAAAACCTAATTATGAAAAACTTTTTAAACAAGTGCCAAATACTTTATTAAAAACAAGTGGTTTAGCAGTTGGTTTGCCTGAAGGCCAAATGGGAAATAGCGAAGTAGGGCATATGTGTATAGGAAGTGGCCGTATTATTTATCAGAATTTAGTTAAGATAAATAAGGCCATAGAAGATAATACTTTAAAAGATAACAAAGCCTTAAAAGAGCTTTTGCAAAAATGTAAAAGAGTGCATATTATAGGGCTTTATAGCGATGGAGGGGTGCATTCTATGCATACGCATTTTAATGCACTTTTAAAAATTTGTAAACAAGAAAATAAAGAAGTATTTGCTCATGCAATTAGCGATGGTAGGGATTGTTCGCCAAATTCAGGTTTGGAATTTATAAAAAATTTACAAGATTTTTGTCAAAAAGAAGAAATTTGCTTTGCTTCTTTAGCAGGAAGATTTTATGCTATGGATAGGGATAAGCGTTATGATAGAACTAAGCTTTATTATGATGCTTTATTTGCTAAAGCACCAATTTGTAGTGATTTTATACAATTTATACAAAAAAGTTATGATGAAAATATCACAGATGAATTTTTAACCCCAGTTATTAGTCAAAACTTTGATGGTATTAAGGCTGAAGATGGTGTGATTTTTATCAATTTTAGAAATGATAGAATGCGTCAATTAGTCGCTTCTTTAACTCAAGAAAGTTTTAATGAATTTCCAAAAGAAGTGTTTGTAAAAAATGCTATTACTATGAGTTTGTATGATGAGAGTTTTAAATTGCCTATAATGTTTGAAAAAGAAGAGCTTAATAATACTTTAGCACAAGTGATTGCAAAAGCAAATTTAAGCCAATTACACACTGCAGAAACAGAAAAATACGCTCATGTGACTTTTTTCTTTAATGGTGGAAAAGAAGAATTAGAGTATAATGAAACAAGAATTTTAATCCCAAGTCCAAAGGTAAAAACTTACGATGAAAAGCCTCAAATGAGTGCTAAAGAAGTTACAGATGAGGTGATTAAGGGCATTGAAAAAGGTGAAGATTTTATCGTAGTAAATTTTGCCAATGGCGATATGGTAGGACACACGGGTGATTTTGAAGCTGCAGTTAGTGCGGTTGAATGTGTGGATGAGTGTTTGGGTAGGGTGGTTGCGTGTGCTAAAAAGCATGATTATGCTTTTATCATTACCTCAGATCATGGAAATTGCGAAGCAATGCAAGATAAAAATGGAGATTTACTAACAAATCATACAATTTTTGATGTTTTTGTTTTTATTCATGCAAAGGGGGTTGAAAAGATAAAAGAAGGTATGGGACTTAGCAATATAGCAGCTAGTGTTTTAAAGATTATGGGACTTAGCATTCCAAAAGAGATGGATGAAGCTTTATTTTAAATTTAAAGGAGAACAATGAAATTTAGTGGAAAAAATGTTTTAATAACAGGTGCAAGTAAAGGCATAGGTGCAGCAATTGCAAAAGAATTAGCAACTCATGGTTTAAAAGTTTGGATTAATTATAGAAGTAAGCCTGAGCTTGCTGATGCACTAAAAGAAGAAATTGAAAAAAATGGTGGCATTGCAGCTGTAATTAAATTTGATGCTAGTGTTGAAGAAGAATTTGTTAATGCTGTTGCTACTATTATACAAAGTGATGGCGAGCTTAGTTATTTGGTTAATAATGCAGGTATTACTAATGATAAATTAGCACTTAGAATGAGTATGGATGATTTTTCATCAGTGATTAATGCGAATTTAAATTCAAGCTTTTTAGGTTGCAGGGAAGCTTTAAAAGCTATGAGTAAAAAGCGTTTTGGCGCGGTGGTAAATATCGCCTCTATAGTTGGAGAGATGGGAAATGTAGGGCAGAGTAATTATAGCGCTAGCAAAGGTGGTATGATAGCACTAACAAAATCTTTTGCTAAAGAAGGTGCAGCTAGAAATATAAGATATAACTGCATTACCCCTGGTTTTATAAAAAGCGATATGACAGAAGTTCTAAGCGATGAAATAAAACAAAATTATATAAACAATATCCCTTTAAAACGCTTTGCTGATGCGAGTGAAGTAGCCCAAGCTGTAGCATTTTTACTAAGTGATCATTCTTCTTATATCACAGGAGAAATTTTAAAGGTTAATGGCGGACTTTATATGTAATCAAGCAAGGTTTATCCTTGCTTGGTTTCTATAGCCACTACTGCTATAGCAAAACCCCCATCATGAGCTACACTTACACTAGTTGATTTTATATTAAATTCTTTTATAATTTTTTGAGAAAATTGAATGTGAGGAGCATTTTTGCTATCTTTAAAGATAATGATATCAAAAAAAGAACATTCCTTTGAAATTCCTACACCTAAAGCTTTAGAAGCTGCTTCTTTAATAGCCCAAAATCCTGCTAATGTATTGGTATTTTTAATATAACTTTGCTCTTGCTTGGATAAAAATTTATCCAAGAAAAGCGTTTTGTGTCTATCATAAATTTTTTCTATGCGAGAGCATAAGACTATATCACATCCTATCATTAAGATACAACAAAATCAGTAAAATAAATATTTTTTATAAAGCCATCGGTTAAAACTTCGTTGATTTTACCGGTTAATTCATCTTTTAGTCTTTCTTTTCCTTTGGTAGTGCTTACTTCTTCAAATGTTTTTGAAGTTAATGTTCTAATGATAATATCTCTTATAATTGCACTTTTTTTATCAAGTTCTGGAGTTAGAGTTTCAACATTTTGTTCAAGTTGTATAGTGCATTTTACATATCTTGCACCACCATCACTTAATAAATTTAGAGTAAAAGGTGCTAAAGGATACATCACTCCAATATTTGCATAATCACTTCCTCTAGCTGCTACTGCATTGGTTTTTTTCGGTGCTGGTGCAGCTTGCTGAGTAGCCTCTTCATTTTGTGCAGTAGGATTTTCTTCAGAATTTCCACCACTAAACATTAAATAAGCTATTGCTCCTATAATTACAAGTAAAAATACAAACAAGAAAACTACGATAATAATAACTAAAGTATTACCACCCTTTTTTTTAGTTTCTACTTGTTCATCCATCATATCATCAGCCATTTTTTTCCTTTTATTTAATATTTAAGAGTGTTATTGTATCAAAAATTACATTTTTTAAAAATACCTATTTATTTTATTTTTTGCAAATGTCTATAAACACTAGGTTCGGAGATATTTAAAATTTCTGCAACTTTTGGTATAACTCCTTTTACATTAAACACCCCTTTTTCATATAAACTAGCAATTATTTTTTGTTTTTCTTTAGGTTTTAAATTTTTATTTTTAAAGCTTTCTATATCCATTCCAGATATATCTTCAACAATTTCTTCTAAATCTAATCTTATATATTCTTTGTTATCTTGTTGAGTATCTTCATAGGAATTATCATAAATATTTCCCAAATTTAAAATTTCATCTGATATTTTTTTAAATGCTGAAGTATCATGATTTATACAAAGTAAACCTTCAAGCTTTTCATCTTTTTTTATAAAAAAAGTTGAGCCTGATGTAATTTGAGAATTTTTTGGTGAAGTTTTATAATGCGTAATGTAATCTCTTTCTAAATAAACTTTGTTTTTAATCATTTCTATTGCAAAACCTGTTAAAGGAGAATTGATTGTTCTTTTGCTAATGTGATTATTTGCAATTTCTGCTATATTAGCACCATCTTCACTTACATCATGTAAAACTATTTCATAGTTTCTTCCTAAAGTGTCAGCAAGAAATTTAACAAGCTTTATATAATAAGTTCTTGTTTCCTTGTCCATTTGTCCCTCCTTGTTAATTTTGTAGTTAAGAATATTTAAAATAATTTATTTTATTCTTATTTTTTAATAATTTTATTACAAAATAAAAATAATTATGCTTAAAAAAATATTTTTTTTAAAAAAAATAATAATTTATATGATTTTTGATTAGTGTTTTATTTTAATATTCGTTTAATATTTTAAAGATATAATTTATCAAATAATAAAAATTATTATTTAAAAAAGGAGACATGATGAAAAAATTAACTAATGATTTTGGAAATATAGTTGCGGATAATCAAAACTCACTAAGTGCTGGCGCTAAAGGTCCGCTTTTAATGCAAGATTATATCTTACTTGAAAAACTTGCTCATCAAAACAGAGAAAGAATTCCAGAAAGAGCAGTGCATGCTAAAGGAAGTGGTGCTTATGGGGAGTTAAAAATCACAAAAGATATTTCTCAATACACCAAGGCAAAAGTTTTACAACTTGGAGAAAGCACACCTTTGTTTATAAGATTTTCAACCGTTGCAGGTGAAGCAGGTGCAGCAGATGCAGAAAGAGATGTAAGAGGTTTTGCGATTAAATTTTATACTAAAGAAGGAAATTGGGATTTAGTAGGCAATAATACTCCAACATTTTTTATAAGAGATGCTTATAAATTCCCTGATTTTATCCACACTCAAAAAAGAGACCCAAGAACGCATTTAAGAAGTAATAACGCTGCATGGGATTTTTGGACTTTATGCCCTGAGAGCTTACATCAAGTAACTATCTTAATGAGCGATAGAGGAATTCCTGCAAGCTATCGTCATATGCATGGTTTTGGAAGCCATACTTATAGTTTGATTAACGATAAAAATGAAAGATTTTGGGTGAAATTTCATTTTAAAACCAAGCAAGGTATTAAAAATTTAACCAATGAAGAAGCTGCAAATTTAATAGCAAATGATAGAGAAAGTCATCAAAGGGATTTATATGAAGCTATTGAAAAAGGAGATTTTCCAAAATGGACTTTTCAAATTCAAGTTTTAAAAGAAGATGAGGTAGATAAACTTGGTTTTAATCCTTTTGATTTAACTAAAGTTTGGCCACATAGCATTGCACCTTTGATTGAAGTGGGTGAGATGGTATTAAATAAAAATGTACAAAATTATTTCAACGAAGTAGAACAAGCTGCATTTAGCCCAAGCAATATAGTCTCTGGTATTGGTTTTAGTCCTGATAAAATGCTTCAAGCTAGAATTTTTTCTTATCCTGATGCACACAGATACCGCATAGGAACAAATTATCATTTATTGCCAGTTAATCGTGCAAAAAGTGAAGTAAATACTTACAATGTAGCAGGAGCTATGAATTTTGATACTTATAAAAACGGCCCTGCTTATTATGAACCAAATAGTTATGATGATAGCCCAAAAGAAGATAAAAGCTATCTTGAGCCTGATTTAGCACTTGAAGGCAATGCACAAAGATATGCTCCACTTGATGATGATTTTTATACCCAACCAAGAGCCTTGTTTGATATAATGAACCAAGATCAAAAAGAGCAATTATTTAAAAATATCGCTGCTTCTATGAATGGGGTTGATGAAAAAATCATTGCTAGAGCACTAAATCATTTTGAAAAAATTTCAAGCGAATATGCAAATGGAGTTAAAAAAGCTTTGAAAATGTAATTTTTACTTGCCACTTTAAAAGTGGCAAACTAAAGATTATAAAGGAAAAATATGTTTAGCAACGAAGAAGAACAAAGAATTCAAGAACTTTGCACTATGGCTTTTGATTTTGCAAGAAAAAATGATTTGCAAAATTTAAAGACTATGATAGAAGCAGGTTTGAGCGTGAATTTAAAAAATCACAAAGGCGATAGCCTTTTAATGCTTGCAAGTTATCACAATGCTTATGAATGTGCTAAGTTTTTACTAGAAAATAATGCTAGAGTAGATGAAAAAAATGATAGAGGACAAACTCCATTAGCAGGAGTGTGTTTTAAGGGATATTTGCCTATGTGTAAGCTTTTAGTAGAATATGGAGCAAATATAGATGAAAATAATGGCCTTGGTATGACCCCTTTTACCTTTGCACTAATGTTTGGGCGCAAAGATATAGTGGAGTTTTTAACAAAGCATTCTAAAAAAACTTTTTTTAAAAAAATAGCCTTTGGTGTGTTGAAAATTTTTAAAAGAAATAAAAGTTAAACTTTTTAAAAAAATAAAAATTATAAAATTATCCTTTTATTTATAAATAAAAGGATAAACATGTCACAAAAAGCAGAAAAATTGTGGGGAGGGCGTTTTGATTTGCCTACAAATAAATTGGTTGAAGAATATACAGCTTCACTGCCAGTTGAGCCAAGACTTGCCCCTTTTGATATACAAGGAAGTATAATCCACTGCACTATGCTTGCAAAACAAGGCATTATAAAAGAAGATGAAGCAAAGGCTATCATCAAGGGTTTAGAGCAAGTTAGAGAAGAAATTCAAAATGGAACCTTTGTTTTTGATATAGCTGATGAAGATATTCATATGGCTATAGAAAAAAGAATGACACAAATTGTAGGCCCAGTAGGTGGAAAGCTTCACACTGCAAGAAGTAGAAATGACCAAACTACGCTTGATTCTAAAATTCACATGAGAGCTGTTATTAAAGAAGTATTAACTCAAATTACTACTTTGCAAAAAGAAATTATCCATCAAGCACAAAAAAATATCAAAGCTATCATGCCAGGTTATACACATTTACAAACTGGTCAACCTATACTTTTTTCACATTGGATTATGGCATATTTTTGGATGTTAAGTAGGGATTATTCTCGCTTTGAAGATTTATATAAAAGAATGAATGAGTGTCCTTTAGGAGCGGCTGCACTTGGTGGAACTACATTTAATATAGACAGACATTTTTGTGCCAAAGAACTAGGCTTTATTAAACCAACAGAAAATAGCATTGATAGTGTAAGCGATAGGGATCATATGGTTGAATTTACTTCTGTGGCTGCAATGTGTTTTATGCACCTTAGTCGTTTTTGTGAAGAGCTTATACTTTTTTCAAGTCAAGATTTTAAATTTATAGAATTAAGTGATGATTTTTGCACTGGTTCAAGCATAATGCCTCAAAAGAAAAATCCTGATGTAGCTGAAAAAATGCGTGGTAAGACAGGTAGAATGTATGGCAATGTTATGGCAATGCTAACTATCATGAAAGGCATTCCACTAGCTTATAATACTGATATGAGTGAAGATAAGGCTGCAGTTTATGATTCTATGGATACTTTAATGGCAAGTTTAAAAATCATAACTCCTATGATAGAAAAAATGCAAGTAAATGCTAATAACACAAGAGCAGCTGCTGCAAAAGGATTTTCAAATGCCACAGATATGGCTGATTATTTAGTAAGAAAAAATATACCATTTAGAGAAGCTCATAGTATAGTTGGTGGAGCTGTGAATTATTGTATTAAACATGGAAAAATGCTTGAAGAGCTTAGTATGGAAGAATTTCATCAATTTAATGAAAATATCCAAGAGGATATTTATGAGGCAATTGCTTTAGAAACTTGTATAGACGCAAGAGTATCTTATGGTGGCACAGGAACTAAAGTAGTTTTAGAGCAAATTGAACATGCAAAAGAACTTTTAAATAGCTATAAAGCAAAGGTATAAGCTAGATGGATATTGTTTTTATACTAGAGCTTTTTATTATATTTTCTATGATAGCCATAGGTGGTAGATATGGTGGTATAGGACTTGGGGTTGCAGGTGGGCTTGGTATGTGTATTTTGGTTTTAGTTTTTGGTATGCAACCAGCTTCACTTCCTGTGAGTGTTGTGTTTATCATACTTGCTGTGATTACTTGTGTGAGTGTTTTACAAAGTGCAGGCGGACTTGATTTGCTAGTTAAAATAGCAGAAAAATTACTCAAGAAAAAACCACAAGCCATTGTTTTTATGGGGCCATTAATCACTTCAAGTTTTACAATATTTTGTGGGACTACTTATGTGGCTTTTTCTGTTTATCCAGTGATTGCTGAAGTAGCTGCTCAAGCTAAAATTCGTCCTGAAAGAGCATTATCAGTTTCAGTTATAGCAGCAGGTATTGGGGTGGTAGCCTCACCTATGAGTGCAGCCACTGCAGGTATGGTTGCTATTTTAGCTGTTAGTGGTGTAGGGCTTGTTCAAATATTAGCTGTGGTAATGCCAGCATTTTTAATTGGTGTTATATGTGCTTGTTTGAGTGTTTTTAAAAGAGGAAAAGAACTTGAACAAGATGAGGAATTCCAAAGAAGGATAAAAACAGGAGAATATCATTTTTTAAGCGAAGATTTGCAAAATAAAGACAGCAAGCATGATCCTATGGCAAAAAGATCTTTATATGTTTTTGCTTTAGGAATTTTAACCATTATTTTCTTTGGAACTTTTACGAATTTATTGCCTCATTATGAGCTTGCAAATGGTAAAATAGAAAGACTTTCTACTCCAAATTTAATCCAAATGATTATGCTTGCAACAGCTTGCTTGATTATGCTTTTTGCTAAAGTTCCTGCTAATAAACTAGGCGAAGCCTCTGTGTTTAAATCAGGACTTATAGGGGTTGTAGGGGTTTTTGGTATAGCTTGGATGACAGGAACATTTTTTGAAGCCTATAAGCCTTTATTTAGTGATTCTTTATCGCATATTGTAGAGGATTATCCTTATTTGTTTGGCTTAGCTTTATTTGCTTTTTCTATGGTTATTTTTTCGCCTTCAGCAACAGTGGCTGCTTTAATGCCTTTGGGTGTGAGTTTGGGAATTCCTCCTCAAATTCTTATCGTGCTTTATCCTTGTGTGGCTGGAGATTTTATAGTCCCAGGTGCTAATCAAATAGCATGTGTAGCTTTTGATAGAACAGGCACAACAAAAATAGGCAAATTTGTGATTAATCATTCTTATTTAAGGCCAGGTTTTGTATTAATCACTTGTGCGACACTTGCTGGATATTTTATCTCTCAATTTGTCTTTTGATTATTTTTTAAGTTTTTGTAAATACCTATAAACGCTAGGTTCTGACATATTAAGGAATTTAGCGACTATAGGTATGCTTCCTTTTATATTAAAAATTCCTTTTGAATGAAGATTTTTAATAATTTCATCTTTTTGTTCTGTGCTTAAATTATAACCTGATTCTAAATATTTTAAATCTATATTTTCAGCTAGAATATCTTCTATAGAATGGCTAAGTGTTTCTATATTACTCATATGATGTAAATTTGTATTTTGATGATTTGAAATGTTTAATAAATCACTAAAATCATTGATTTTTTCAAGTTCTATAATTTTACTTATAGCATTTCTAATTTCGGTGGTATCATGGTTTATACATAAAATTCCTACGATTTTATTTTGATTTTTTATGAAAAAAGTTGAGCCAGTTACTATCTTAGATTTTCCAACTTTTGCTTTATAATCACATAAAAAATCTTTGTTTAAATACTCTTTTTCTTGCACAAGTTCGCTTGCAAAAGAAGTCAATGGAGAATTAATTGTCCTTCCACTAATATGGTTATTTGCAATCGCTGCTATGTAAGAGCCTTCTTTTGAAATAACATGAAAAACAACTTCGTATTTGTCTCCAAGCACTTGTCCTAGAAATTGTGTTAGTTTAATAAATAATTCTTTTTGTTGTGCGTCCATAGGTTTACCTTTTTTGTATTTTTTTGTTATTTTACATAATATTTTCACTAAAATTGTTTAATTTATCATAATAAAAAAAATTATTATTATGATAAAAAAGTATTGACAATTTATTATTATAGTGATAATATTATATTACATTTTTATTTAAACTAAAAGGAGAAAACATGGCAAATTACCCAAAGGCTATAGGACCATATTCAGCTTATAGAGAAGCTAATGGTTTATTGTTTATTTCAGGACAACTTCCTATTAATCCACAAAGTGGCAATATAGAAAGTGAAGATGTAAAAGAGCAAACAAGACAATCTTTGCTAAATATTAAGGCTATATTAGAAGAAAATAATCTTTATTTTAATAATGTAGTTAAAACAACTTGCTTTTTAGCAAATATTGATGATTTTCTAGCTTTCAATGAGGTTTATTCTGAATTTTTCGCAGCTCCATATCCTGCAAGAAGTGCTTTTGCGGTAAAAGATCTTCCTAAGGGTGCTAAAGTGGAGATAGAGGTTATTGCTCATAAAGGATAGAGCATGCTAGGTTTATTTTTTGCAGGATGTTCTGTATTTTTACTTGTTTTTATGCTTTATAAAAAAATCAACGCTCATATGGCGTTGCTTTTAAGTGGTTTATTTTTGTTAGCTTTAGCAGGAATTTTTGGACTTTCGCCTATTATTGATGAAAAGCAATCTTTGCATTTAGGACTTTTTGATATTTTCCAAGTAGTAAATACCAAAATGTCAAGTACTCTAGCAGGTCTTGGACTTACTTTGATGTGTATAGCAGGATTTTCTGCTTATATGGATCATGTGGGTGCAAGTTATGCTTTATTTAAAGTATTTGAAAAACCTTTAAAAGCAGTAAAATCCCCTTATATTTTATTGTTAGTTTCATATTTTGTAATCCAATTTTTAGTGCTTTTTATACCTTCACATGCAGGTTTAGCACTTTTGCTTATGGTTACAATGTATCCTATTTTGGTGCGTTCAGGCGTTTCTAAACTTTCTGCACTTTCAGTGATTGGAATTTGTCAATACATTGACCATGGCCCAGGAAGTGGTAATGTAATTTTAGCTGCAAAAACAGCTGAAATTGATCCAGCGGTGTATTTTGTGCATTATCAGCTTCCTACAACTGTGCCTATTATCATAGCAGTAGGTATTGCAATTTATTTTTGCTCAAAATATTTTGATAAAAAAGAAAATTTCACATTTAAGCGCGATGATGTTGAAAAAGAATTAGCAGAACATGATGGCAAAAGTGAAGAGCTTAAAAAGCCACCTAGAATTTATGCGATTTTACCTATTATACCTTTAGTGTTAATTTTGGGTTTTAGTAGTGTTTTAGATAGCATCATGGTATTAATGGGGCTTACTACTATGGAAGAGGTTGAAGCAGCTTCATCTACTGCTATTAGAATGAATGTACCAGTTGCAATGATGATTTCTACTTTCATAGCGATTATTTTTGAAATTATACGCTATAAAAGTTTGATTGATACTTTAAATTCTATCATGGTATTTTTTAAAGGTATGGGGCATTTGTTTGTAATTACCGTTTCTTTGATTGTTTGTGGTCAAGTTTTTGCAAGCGGACTTTTATCAGTTGGTTTTGTAGATACTTTAATAGACTTTGCAAAAGATGCAGGTTTTGGAGTACTTGCTATTATCATAGCAGTTTCTATTTTACTTGCTGTGTGTGCGTTTTTGATGGGTTCAGGAAATGCAGCATTTTTTTCTTTTGCACCGCTTATCCCAAATATAGCAAAATCTTTTGGCGTTGAAACCATAGCTATGATAGCACCTATTCAAATCATGACAGGTTTTGGTAGATGTGTTTCGCCTATTGCACCGGCTATTTTGGCAATTTCAGCTATGGCTAAAGTAAATCCCTTACAAGTTGTAAAAAGAACAGCTATTCCTATGCTTGTAGCTGCTGTTGTTAATGTGATTATGACTTATGTTTATTTATAAAGGATAAAAAATGAATAACAAAACTAAATTAATCCACTTAGGAAGAGGCGATGAAAATGCTGAAGTAAGATCAGTTAATCCAACCTTAATGCGTGCATCAACCATACTTTTTAAAGATCATGCTACTTGGCAAAAATACCGCGAGTTAAGAAAAACTGATCGTGTTTTAAGTTATGGTGCTAGAGGAACAGCTACAAATTTTGAGCTTGAAAAACTAATTTGTGCGCTTGAGGGTGGCCATAGAGCACAACTTTTTCCAACAGGGCTTGCAGCATTAGCTATGGTGCTTTTAAATTATGCTAGCAAAGATGCTCATTTTTTAATCACTGATGCTATTTATGGGCCTGTTAGAACAATTTGTGATTTATTTTTAGCTAAAATGGGTGTGGAGATTGACTTTTTAAAAGCTGATGCAAGTGATGTGGAAGAAAAAATTAAACCTAATACAAAATTAATCCTTTGTGAAAGTCCAGGTTCTATACTTTATGAAATCATAGATTTACCAAAACTTTGTGAAATTGCACACAAACACAATATACCAGTAGCAATTGATAATACTTATTCAAGTGGGTATTTTTTAAATCCGCTTGCACTTGGAGTAGATATTTCAGTAATTGCAGCAACTAAATACTTAAGCGGGCATTCTGATGTTACTATGGGTATAGTGGTGATTAATGAAAAAGAATGGAAAAATTTTGACAAATTACCAGAAGCTTTGGGATTTACCACTAGCCCTGATGATGCTTATTTAGTGCTTCGTGGTATGAGAACTTTAGATGTAAGAATGAGGGCTCATGAAAAAAGTGCAGATGAAGTAGTAGAGTTTTTACAAAGTAGAAAAGAAGTTAAAACAATTTTTTATCCAAAATTAAAAACTCATCCAAACCATGAAGTTTTTATGCGTGATCACAAAGGTGCTAATGGTATGGTAACGATTGAATTTGCAGATGGCATTTCAAAAGAACAAGCTATTAAATTTGTAGATGATTTAGAGTATTTTTCAATCGGTGCAAGTTGGGGTGGATATGAGAGCTTAGCTACTGTTACTACTCCGCCAAGAACTGCGACAGATTGGAGTACTAGAGGGCCTTTTGTGAGATTTCATATAGGCCTTGAAGATAGTAAGGATTTGATTGCTGATTTAAAACAAGCATTTGAAAAAATCAATTTTAAAGGATAAAACATGGGTGTGAGTGTATTTGATATGAGGTTGCTTCAAGATTCTTGGAGCACCCCTGCAATGAGAGCTGTTTTTAGTGAAGAAAATAGAATTCAAAAATGGCTTGATGTAGAAGCTGCCCTAGCAAATGCTCAAGCAAAACTTGGCATTATTCCTAGTGAAGCGGCTAAAGAGATAAGTAAAAAAGCGCATTATAAATTTATGGATATGGATTTTATTTTTGCTGAGTTTAAAAAGACTAAACACCCTTTAGTGCCTACCGTGCGTGGTTTAGAAAAAGCTTGTGAAAATGGTTTTGGTGAATATGTGCATTTTGGAGTTACTACTCAAGATATCATCGATACAGGCATAGTTTTACAATTTAAAGAAGCTATGGCTTTAATCAAGCAAGATTTAAAAGATATAGCTAAAAATTTAGCAAAAATCGCAAAAGAGCATAAAAATACCGCAATGATGGGAAGAACTTTAGCTTTGCAAGCTTTACCTATAACTTTTGGGCATAAAGTTGCAATTTGGCTTAGTGAGCTTAACCGCCATTATGAAAGAATTATAGAACTTGAAAAAAGATTATATGTAGGATTAATCGTAGGTGCAGTAGGAACTAAAGCAAGTTTGAGTGAGAAGGCTAATGAAGTAGAAAAACTTACTTTAGAAAGTTTAAATTTAGAAGTTCCTGATATCTCATGGCAACCAGCAAGGGATCGTTTCATCGAGCTTGGTTATGTTTTAGGCAATATCAATGCAACCTTTAACAAAATCGCCCATCAGCTTTTAATCTTAGCTCATAATGAAATCGATGAAATTGCTGAACCTTTTGGAAAAGGTCAAGTAGGAAGCTCTACTATGCCACATAAAAGAAATCCTGCAGTAAGTGAAAACGCAGTAACAGTAAGTAATGCCCTAAGAGCAAATATCGCAATTTTAAGCGATATAGAAAGACACGAGCATGAAAGAGATGGTCAAGTTTGGAAAATGGAATGGAAGCTTTTACCAGAAGCATTTTTAATGCTTTCGGTGGTGCTAGCTAATATGAAATTTGTTTTTGATGATTTAGAAGTTAAAAAAGATAAAATGCTAAAAAATCTTGATACGCTTAATGGCTTTGTATTAGCAGAACGCGTGATGTTTGCTTTGAGTGATCATTATGGTAAGCAACATGCCCATGAGATTGTGTATGAAAATGCTATGAGAGGTATAGAAAATCATAAAACTTTCAAAGCAGTTTTGCTTGAAGATGAGCGTGTGAGTAAAATTTTGAGTGAAAAAGACATTGATGTTTTAATGGACGCTACAACTTATGTGGGTTATGCACCAAAATTAGTCGATGAATTTTTAGAAAAAATTGCAAATTCTGAAATTTTAAAGTAGGAAACAATGTATTTGAGTGAAAAATTAGCCGAATTTATCATAAATTTAGACTATGAAGCTATTCCTAGTGAGACAAAGCAAAGAGCAAAAGAACTTATGCTTGATACACTAGGAACAGCCCTAGCTGCTAAAAATGAATTTTGTGTTTTAAATGCAACTAAGGCTTTTGAGGCCTTAAGCATAAATCCTAGTGAAAAAATTTGGTGTGAAGATAAAAAGCTTGATGTAATTTATGCAGCGATGGTAAATGCCATTGCAGCACATGCACTTGATTTTGATGATACGCACACTGAAGCCATTTTGCACGCTAGTGCGATTTTAACCCCGCTTTGCTTAACTTATGGATTTAGCGTGAGTAAAGATGGAAAAAAAGTTTTGAAAGCCTTTATTGTGGGTTGGGAAATTGCTGCTAGAGTGGGTATAGCAAGCAAAGGAAGTTTTCACAAACGCGGTTTTCATACTACAGCTATAGCAGGGATTTTTGGTAGTGTGGCTGCAAGTTGTGTTTTGCTTGATTTAAACAAAGAACAAATCATCAATGCACTAGGTTTAGCAGGAAGTTTTGCAAGTGGGGTGAATGAGTTTTTATCCAATGGATCTAATTCTAAAGTTTTACACATAGCCAATGCTTTAAAAAATGGAATTTTAGTAGCAAATTTTGCAAAAGCTAATATGAGTGGGCCTTTGAGTATATTTGAAGGAAGGGATAATATCTTTAGAACTTTTGGCTTAGAAAATGAGTGCGATAAAAATGAGCTTTGCAAGGGTTTAAATGAAATTTGGCAAGTAATGCAAGTATCTTTAAAACCTTATCCAAGTTGCCATTTTGCCCATGGGCTTATTGATTGTGCTATGAGTTTAAGAAATGATGGCTTAAAAGCACAAGAGATTAAAAGTTTGCATTGTTTTGTTGATGAGGTGCCAATTTCATTTATTTGCGATCCAATCGAAGCAAAATACACTCCACAAAGTGCTTATGCGGCTAAATTTTCTATGCCATTTTTAATGGCTTTAGCCTTTTTTGATGGCAAAATTACTTTAAAGTCTTATGAAAATTTAAATAGGGCTGAAGTGATAGAATTTGCTAAAAAAATTAGTTATGAAAAGAAAAAATCTAGCGGTTTTCCTAAATACTTCCCTGGGCATTTAGAAGCTGTTTTAAATGATGGAAGAGTGGTTAAAAAAGATGTGTTTATTAATAAAGGAAATTTTGACAATCCTTTAAGTTTTGATGAATTAAAAGAAAAATTCCTTTCAAATGCTAGTATAGCACTTTCTTTAGAAAAGGCTGAGGGATTAGTTAAAAAGCTTCAAAATTTAGAAAATTTAAATAGTTTTGATTTTTAGCAATCTCATTTTTTTGAGATTGCTTATTATTTTAAAAAATAAATAATCTAATTTTTTATATAATACTTTCTTTCTTAGTTTTGCAAGGAAAATACATGACTTTAGATACTTTAAAAGACAATGAAGAAGCTATTATAATAGGCTTTAAAGCAGATAAACAACTTCAAGCTAGGCTTTTTAGTTTTGGTTTTGCAAAAAATAAAAAAATCAAAAAAATTCGTTCTTCTATGGCAAATTCGACTATTATGGTTGAACTTGAAGCAAGTTGTGTGATTTTAAGAGCTAGCGAAGCTAAGGCTATTGAAATTGCAAAAGAGTTAAAATGAAAAAAATTACCATTGCTTTAGTAGGCCAACCAAATGTTGGAAAAAGTTTATTAATTAATGCTCTTTGTAAGGCCAATATGAAAGTTGGTAATTTTAGCGGGGTTACGGTTGAAAAGGCTGAAGCAAAGATAGTTTATAAAGATTATGAACTTAATTTTATAGATTTACCAGGAACTTATGCACTTGATGGTTATAGTGAAGAAGAAAAAATCACTAAGCAGTTTTTAGAGCAGGGAAAATACGACTTAATCGTCAATGTTTTAGATTCTACAAATTTAGAAAGAAATTTAATCTTAAGTGCAGCCCTTTTGCAAATGCAAAAAAAGATGATTATGGCTTTAAATATGCAAGATGAAGCAAGGCATGAGGGCATAATGATAAATTATGAAATATTGTCTAATTTATTGAGCACGCCATGTGTAGGAATTTCTGCTAAGACAAAGGATAATTTATCGATTTTATTAGATCTTATCATCAAAACTTATGAAGAGGATTTAAAAACGATAAATAGAATTTATTGTGATGTTATTGAAGAAGAATTAGAAAAAATCATTCATTTTTTAGATACTGAAAAAATCCACCACTCCCACAAAAAGGAATTTGCACTTTCTTTGCTTAAAAATGAAAAAATAACAGACAATGTGGATTTAAAAAATTTTGTTAAAAAAAGTCAAGATAATATATGTAAGCATTTTTGCAACCAAGAAATTGATGCGATTTTTAAAGAAGAATTACTTGCTTTTAGCAATGCTATAGTGGCTAAGGTTTTAAGAAAGGGTGTTAAAAATTTAAATCATACCAAAGAAATTGATGCGATTTTGATTAACAAATACTTGGGTATTCCTATATTTTTATTTTTTATGTGGGCTTTGTTCCAGCTAACTTTTAGCTTGGGTCAAATTCCTATGGATTATATAGAAGGATTTTTTGCTTATTTAGGTGAAGCAATTAAAGCAAATATTAGCAATGAATTTATCGCTTCAGCACTTGCTGATGGGATTGTGGGCGGTGTTGGTGCTGTTATTGGCTTTTTGCCTAATATTGTGATTTTATTTTTTGGTATAGCCTTGCTTGAAACGACTGGATATATGGCTAGAGTGGCGTTTTTGCTTGATGGAATTTTGTATAAATTTGGCTTGCATGGAAAAAGTTTTATCCCTTTAATCACAGGTTTTGGCTGTTCGGTGCCTGCTTTTATGGCTACAAGAACGCTTAAAAATAAAAAAGATCGTTTGCTAACACTTTTTATTATAAATTTTATGAGTTGTGGTGCAAGACTTCCTGTTTATGTGCTTTTTGTTGGAGCGTTTTTTCCAAATGATGTGGCTGGGAATTATTTGTTTGGAATTTATCTTTTGGGTGCTTTTTTGGGTTTGATTGCAGCAAAAATTTTAAGAATGAGTGCTTTTAGGGGTCAAGATGAACCTTTTGTGATGGAGATGCCAAAATACAGAATGCCAAATTGGAATTTAGTTTGGTTTATGGTTTTTAATAAGGCTAAAATGTATTTGAAAAAAGCAGGAACTTTTATTTTGCTTGCTTCTTTATTAATTTGGTTTGCGAGTAATTTTCCAGTGCAAAAAAATCAAAATCAAGATTTGCTTTTGCAACAAGAATTACAAGTTGAAAACAGCTATTTAGGCCAGTTTGGCAAGGCTATAGAACCTGTTTTTGCACCACTTGGTTTTGATTGGAAGCTTAGCGTTTCTTTAGTGAGTGGTTTGGCGGCTAAGGAAGTGATGATTTCTACTATGGGTGTGCTTTATTCTTTAGGTGGGGATGTAAGTGAGAATGATAATGCACTAAGAGCTTATATAGCAAAAAATATCCCTTTTGAAGTAGCTATAGCTTATATTTTATTTGTAATGATTTATAATCCTTGCTTTGCAGCTACTATAGTTTTTGCCAAAGAAGCAGGTGGTAAAAAATATGTCTTTTACCTTTTTGCTTTTAGCTGTATTTTTGCATATATAATAGCTTTTATAGGGATTAATATTATAAATTTATTTACTTAAATATAGTTTTGAAATTAAAATTCTTATATCATACACTTAATATTATAAATATTTTGATTGATTTTTATAATAAAATTTAGTTTTTTAAACGAGAAATTTATTTTTTTATTGTAAAATACAGCTTATTTTTAAAATTAGGAGAAAAAAATGGCAACTTTTGATGATGTAAAAGCAGTTGTAGTTGAACAATTAAGTGTTGATGAAGATGCGGTTAAAATGGAATCTAAAATTATTGAAGATTTAGGCGCAGATTCATTAGATGTTGTTGAGCTAGTAATGGCTTTAGAAGAAAAATTTGATGTAGAAATTCCAGATAGTGATGCTGAAAAATTAGTAAAAATCGAAGATGTTGTAAATTATATTGATAATCTTCAAAAATAATTAATGTGTAAATTATAAGGAGATCAGGTTGAAACGCGTTGTAGTAACAGGTATAGGAATGATAAATGCCCTTGGATTAGATAAAGATAGCTCATTTAAAGCTATTTGTGAGGGTAAAAGTGGTGTTGATAAAATAACTCTTTTTGATACCACAGATTTTCCAGTGCAAATTGCAGCTGAAGTTAAAAATTTTGATCCTTTAAGTGTTTGTGATGCTAAAGAGGTTAAAAAAATTGATCGTTTCATACAACTTGGTATTAAAGCAGCAAGAGAAGCTATGGAAGATGCTAAATTTGATGAAAATTTAAATAAAGAAGAATTTGGTATTGTATCAGCTGCTGGTATTGGTGGTTTACCAAATATAGAAAAAAATTCTGTTACTTGTTTTGAACGCGGACCACGCAAAATAACTCCTTTTTTTATACCTTCAGCGTTAGTTAATATGCTTGGAGGGATAATTTCTATTGAACATGGCTTACAAGGACCTAATATTTCTTGTGTAACAGCATGTGCAGCAGGAACTCATGCTATAGGCGAAGCTTACAAAAGTATAGCCTTAGGTAATGCTGATAAAATGCTTGTAGTAGGAGCTGAGGCTGCTATTTGTGCTGTAGGTATAGGTGGTTTTGCTGCTATGAAAGCTTTATCAACAAGAAATGATGATCCAGCTAAAGCTTCAAGGCCATTTGATAAAGAAAGAGATGGTTTTGTTATGGGTGAGGGAGCTGGTGCTTTGGTTTTTGAAGAATATGAGGCAGCTAAAAAGCGTGGAGCTAAAATTTATGCTGAATTAGTAGGTTTTGGCGAGAGTGCTGATGCACATCATATAACTTCTCCAACACTAGAAGGACCATTGCGTGCTATGAAAAAAGCCTTGAAAATGGCAGGAAATCCGAAGGTAGATTATATTAATGCACATGGAACTTCTACTCCAGTAAATGATAAAAATGAAACAGCAGCTATTAAAGAGCTTTTTAAAGATCAAATTCCTTTGGTGAGTTCTACAAAAGGCCAAACAGGACACTGCTTAGGTGCTGCTGGTGCTATTGAAGCAGTTGTTTCTTTAATGGCTCTTGATCAAGGTATTTTACCACCAACTATTAATCAAACATCAGCTGATGAAAATTGTGATCTTGACTATATACCAAATACTGCGAGAAAAAGTGAAATTAATGTTGTAATGAGCAATTCTTTTGGTTTTGGTGGAACAAATGGCTGTGTAATTTTCAAAAAAGTAGATTAATATGGCTTCATATTTAGATTTTGAAAAAAATATTCAACAAATTGATGAAGATTTAGCAAATGCTAAAATCAAAGGCGATGAAGAGGCAGTAAAAATTTTAGAAAAAAATCTAGAAAAAGAAACTCAAAAAGTATATAAAAATTTAAGTGATTATCAGCGTTTGCAACTTGCAAGACATCCTGATCGTCCTTATGCGCTTGATTATATCCAAGCTATATTAAGTGATGCATATGAAATTCATGGTGATCGTGCTTTTAGAGATGATCCAGCTATAGTTTGTTATGCAGGGTATATAGGTGGAAAGAAAATTATAGTTATAGGCGAACAAAAAGGAAGAGGAACAAAGGAAAAACTTTATAGAAATTTTGGTATGCCTCATCCTGAAGGCTATAGAAAGGCTTTAAGAGTAGCTAAAATGGCTGAAAAATTTGATATACCAGTGTTGTTTTTGGTTGATACCCCGGGTGCATATCCAGGTATTGGTGCAGAAGAGCGTGGGCAGAGTGAAGCTATAGCTAGAAATTTATATGAACTTAGCAATCTAAAAACTATCACTATAGCAGTAGTTATAGGAGAAGGTGGAAGTGGAGGTGCTTTAGCTATAGGTGTTGCAGATAAATTAGCCATGATGAAAAATTCTGTTTTTTCTGTGATTTCACCAGAAGGATGTGCGGCTATTTTATGGAATGATCCTTCAAAAAGTGAGGCAGCAACTAAAGCTATGAAAGTTACAGCAGATGATTTAAAAAATCAAGGTTTAATAGATGATGTTATCGAAGAACCAATGAGTGGAGCTCATAGAGATAAAGAAAATGCTATTAAAAATTTAAGTGATTATGTTTTAAATGCTATAAATGAACTTGAAAAATACGACAAACGAGAATTAGCAGCTATAAGAATGCAAAAAATATTCAAATTTGGAGCTTTTTCTGAATAATTTCAATTTTTTTTAAAAAAACTATTGTATAATTACAACTTCAATTTAATGGTTGGATAGCTCAGTCGGTAGAGCAGCAGACTGAAAATCTGCGTGTCGGCAGTTCGATTCTGCCTCTAACCACCATCTTCATAAATATACTTTTTACCTAATGTATAATATCAGAATAATATTTTAAGTTTTTATAGATTATAATTACTCTTTTAGTTAAAAAACGCTTATATTTTCAATGTTTTAAGCTAGATTGGGGGGGGTGTATACTAAATCTGATTTTGTAAATGCTATACATAGTGTAGATATTAATGCTGGTGATTTGGTTATGGTTCATTGCGGGCTTGATCGTTTAGGGGTGATTATGGAAGGTGTGAAAAGCTCTGATGAACTTTCTGCTTCTATTATGGATTCCTTAATGGAAATTATAGCAGATGGAACATTAGTTGTTCCTACATTTACATATTCATTTGGTAATAATGAAATTTTTGATCCAAAAACTACTCCTTGTCCTACTATGGGGCAATTTAGTGAATATTTTTGGAAGCAAAATGGAGTGTATCGTAGTTTGGATCCATTTTTATCGGTGGCTGCTAAAGGTTCTCAAGCTGAAACTATTACTAAAATTTATGCCAATACTTCATTTGGTAAAAATTCATTTTTTGATCGTTTTACTCGTATGGGTGGTAAGATTTTATGTATAGGAGTAGAGTTGCGTTGGGCAACTATCTTACATTCTTATGAGGAAGAATTTAAAGTTCCACATAGATATAAAAAATTTTTTATAGGTGATATTAAAGATAAAGATCGTATTCAAAGAATATCTTGGATATATAATGTGCGTCCACTTTGTTCTAATGCTTATCCTACTTTTAAAAAAATAATGGAAAAATGTATAGAGGCTGGATTAGTTAAATCTGCACCGCTTGGAAAAGGATTTGTAAGTTCCGTTAAAGCTCAAATTTATAAAGAATTTGCATTTAAGCAATTTAGTAAAGATCCATGGATAACTGCTGTAGGTCCAGAATGTGATTTGATTGAAAAAGAAAAAGAGCGAACAGGTTTTCAAGATTATGATATTAGCTTAAAAGATACAAATATCTTAAGTTTGGCTAAAAATCTTTATAATCTCCCAAGAGATGTAGTTAGCGATGGTTATGATGCTACTCTTTATGCATTAAAATCGATATATACTAATATGAAAATTTACAAATTTACAAGTGGGTATAAAGCTTTTGATTGGATAGTTCCTGAAAGATGGATATGCAAAGAAGCATATCTTTGCAAAATGAATGGTGAACTAGTATTTTCCACTGATCAAAATCCTTTACATGTTATGCGCTATTCTTTGCCATTTGATGGTGAAGTTACTTATGAAGAATTACTTAAGCATTTGCATGTATTAGATTTAAAAAATAGTAGCAATGATGAAGTGGTATGTATTAGCAAGCCTTATGAAAGATCTTGGGGCTTGTGTTGTACAAAAAATCAAAGACAAAGTCTGAAAGAATCAAGATATAAAGTGAAAATAGATAGTTCATTTTCTTATGGAGAATTAAAAGTTGGTGAGTTAGAAATTCAAGGTCAAAGTGATGAATGTATTTTATTGTGTGCAAATCTATCAAGCCCTTATCAATTTAACAATGGTTTAAGCGGTGTGATTGCTGGTTTAAAAATAATAGAAACTTTGAGTAAGAAAAAAACATATTATTCATATAAATTAGTAATTGCTCCTGAGAGTGTTGGATTTGATTGTTATTTTAGCCGTATTGATAAAAACAAAGAAAAAATTCACTTACTTGTGCTTTTAGATAATCTGGCTAGTAAAAATCCATTAAGTATAACTACATCACATAAGATTAATCCGAGTTTAAGCTCTATTATTGAGTATATATCTATTAAAAATGATACATCTGCGTATGATTTTCAAACTTTTACAAGTGATAGCCATATGTTTAATGAATTTAAAACTCGCATGGTTTATTTTTGTAGAAAATTAAATTTTAATAATGAAAAAATTTTATGTTTAAATCATGCTAGCAGTTTTGATAATTTAGAAAATGCAAATCTATTAAACCTTGAAAAATCAATAGATCTTGTCTTGGAATTATTGCTTTTTTATGAAAATGACTTAAAAATTAAAAAACTTTTTTCTGGAAATTTATTTGCAGAAAATATTGATGAGATAGATTATAATAAAGATAAATTATTTATCAATGCTTTTAATTGCAAAGATAATGAGTTGTTAAGTCAAATTGCCAAAAAGAATAAATGCGATTTAAAAGAACTCATACGAATTGCTAAAATTTTAGAAGCTGCGCATTTGGTTGAATTAAAGAGGTGTTAATTTGGAAACAAAATATATTAGTGAATGTGAAATTAAAAAAAGATTAGATATAAATAAATGTGTAGATTCTATAGAAAATATGTATAAAGTAATGAGTACCGGAGCTTACACTATGGGTGGTTCAAATGCTAATTCACATGGTATGAGAATTAGCTTTGCACGAGATGATAAACAAAAAAATACATACATTGCAATGCCTGGATGGCTTGGTGGTGAATATAATTTAGCAGGTCTTAAATGGCATGGACCAAATTTACGCGGTGCAGTAGAGGGAACTACGACATATACGCTTATTCTAAACGAGCCTAACACAGGTTTTCCTTTAGCTATTTTACCTGCTAATGATATTACTACCTACCGCACTGCTGCGTTAAGTTTATATGCTGCAAAGTTACTTAAAAAAGATGTTTACGAGTTAGGACTCATAGGTGCTGGTCGCATACATACTGCTTTTATTCAAGGAATATTGCAAATTTATCCAAGTGTAAAAAAGATCAAAGTTAAAGGAAAGAGTGAGTTAGGAGTTGCTAAGTTAATTTCAGAATTTAAAAATGATACTAGTGTAAAATTTTTGGCGGTTGATAGTATCGAAGAAGTGGTTAAAAATAGTGATATTATTAGCATAAATCCTGGTTTTGAGTTTGATACTTTAGCTGATATGCCTATTATTCGCTCCAAATGGCTTAAAGAAAATTCACTTACAATTTGTCTTAGTTTTGTGAAATTTAGTGATGATTTTTTAATTAATGAAGCTATTAAAATAGCGGATAATTATGCAATGTATGAAAGTTATCTAGAAGAATTTGGATATCCGGTTTATCCAAAATTTTCTAGCTTGGGTAGTAGATTTATAGATTTGGTTAAAGAAAAGCGTTGTGCTAAAGATGAGATAATTGATATATTTGATATCTTAGCTGGTCGAAAAAAGGAATTATTACAGACTAATAAACCTATGGTTTTTTCAAGCGGTGGAATGATTTGTGAGGATATTGCTGTTGCATATGATTTGCTAAAATGCGATATGGTTAGAAAATGATAATTTTATTTTAAAAGTTAATTATATTTAGGAGAAGATGATGAATGATATTTTGGAAATTTTACAAAGCATTAAACCTGGAATAAACTTTGAAGAAAATCAAAGTTTAGTTAGTGATGGGATTATTAGTAGTTTTGATATATTGCAAATTATAATGGAGTTAGAGGCTAAATTTGACATAGAAATCAAACCTCAATATATTGAATCATCAAATTTTAACTCAATATCTGCAATAATGGCAATGGTAGAGCATATTAAGAATGATAAATAATGTAGTTTGGTATTTAGAAAATTCTGCAAAATTACATCCTGAGAAAATAGCTTTTTTTACTCAAAATGATAGTATAAGCTATGCTGATCTTTTGGATAAATCTAAGCGTATAGCGAGTTTTTTGCTTCATCATGAAACTAAAGCAAATTCTATTGTAGCTATTTATATGAATAAGAATATTGATTGTATTGCTATGATATTTGGTTGTGCGATGGCAAGGGTTGCTTATGCCTTTATAGATACTGACCATCCTAAAAATCGTATAGAAAAAATGCTTGAAATTATTGAACCTAAATTTATTTTTACTAATACTACGCTTTTTGATGGTATTTCAAAGATTACAAATAGAGAAATTGTTGATATCGTTAAGGTATTAAATTATGAAATCCAAAATGATGTTTTGGAGAAAATACAAAGTCAGTATTTATCTTGTGATATCCTTAATATAGTATTTACTAGTGGTAGTACAGGTTTGCCAAAAGCCGTGGTTAAAACTCATTCTAATGTACTTTATTTTGTCCCTGTGTTTGTTGATGAATTTAAATTTTCAAGCGATGATATATTTGCAAATCAAGCTCCACTTGATTTTGATGTAAGCTCAAAAGATATCTATAGCGCAGTATATCTTGGAGCTAGTGTTTTTTTAATAGATAAATATCTTTTTACATCTCCTGTAAAATTAGTAGAGTTGTTAATACAATATAAAATAAGTATATTAATTTGGGCTGTAAGTGCTTTAACATTGCTTTCATCATTTAGAGTTTTTAAGTATTGCACTCCCATAGGTATAAAAAAAGTTCTTTTTAGTGGTGAAGTTATGCCATTAAATCAGCTAGATATATGGCAAAAAAACCTACCTAAAACTGAATTTGTAAATTTGTATGGACCAAGTGAAATTCTTGGAAATTGCACTTTTTATGAGCTAAAAAAAGATTATTATAAAAAAGAAAAAAATACTCCCATTGGAAACGCTTTTAGCGGACAAAAAGTTTTTTTATTAGCTTTTGATGATGATGGCAAGCCATATGAAGTAAAGAAAAAAGATGAAATAGGTGAAATTTGTGTTAGCGGGCCAAATGTTGCACTTGGATATTATAAAGACTTCAAACGCACCAATGAAGTCTTTATACAAAATCCTTTAAATTTAAAATATTATGAGAGAATTTATAAAACTGGTGATATGGGAAAATACAACGAACAAGGAGAATTAGTATTTCAAGGGCGCAATGACTTTCAAATTAAACATTTAGGACGCCGGATAGAACTTGGAGATATAGAGATTGCGACTATGGATATAAAAGGTATTGAACTAGCCTGTGCTATTTATGAGCGTGAGAAAATATATTTATTTTATAGCGGGGTGCTTAGTGTTGATGATTTGATGCAATATCTTAAAAATCAATTAATCTCATATATGCTTCCATCAGTATTTTTTAAACTAGAAAATTTACCACTGAATAAAAATGGAAAAATTGATAGAGCTAAATTAAGGGAGATGATATATGAAAAATGAAGAATTGTTAAATATTGCTAAAAAACATGGCACTCCAAGTTTTTTATTTGATATTCAAGCTCTTTTAAGTCGTATCAAAGCTATGAAAGATATTTTAGATAATAAATACGAACTATGCTTTGCAATGAAGGCAAATCCATTTTTGACTACTTATATGTCAAAAAATATTGAGAAAATAGAAGTTTGTTCTCCAGGAGAATTACAAATTTGTATAAAATTAAATATTCTAGCATCGCAAATTATATATTCTGGTGTTGTAAAAGGATATGATGATATAGTACTTGCATTAAAATATGGTGTAAAAACTTTTACTGCAGAATCTTTAAGTCAACTAGAACTCATAAATAAATGTACTCTAGATCTTGATATTAAAATTTGTATATTGTTAAGACTTTCAGCTGGATCGCAATTTGGTATGAGTAAAAAGGATATTATAAAAGCCATAAATATACTATATAAATATAAAAATATTAAGTTTAGTGGTTTGCATTATTATGCTGGTACACAGCGTAAAAAAATAGATTTACAATTAAAAGATCTGAATTTGTTATTAGATTTAAAAAATGAAATTACAAGTATTATAAAAATGGATGAGTTTATCATTGAGTATGCTCCAGGACTTAGTGTGAATATGTTTGAAGATGATGATTTTAGTGATACTTTAAAGCCGCTAAGTATTTTAAAAACCAAACTTGATGAATTAAATCTTGATAGAGTTAAAATGCGTATTGAGCTAGGTAGATTTATGGTTCAATATTGTGGATACTACTTAGCTAATATTTTGGATGTAAAAAATACAGGAGAATGCGATTATTGTTTGCTTGATGGTGGGATAAATCATGTTAATTATTATGGTTCTATTATGGGAATGAAAATTCCTATTATGCGTCATATATCGATAAATAGTAATGCTTATAAACAAGAAAAGGATTATTGTATTTGCGGTGCTCTTTGTACAAGTGGAGATGTGTTAGTTAGAAGAAAACAGCTTGATAATCCTCAAATAGGCGATTTGATTGTTTTTGAAAATATTGGTGCTTATAGTGTTACAGAGGGTATATATTTGTTTTTAAGTCGTGCATTGCCAAAAGTTTTGTTGCTTGATAACAAAAATATACTAGTAGCTAGAGATTTTAAAGAAATTTTTGAATTAAATTTTTAATTTTTATTATAAAAATCATCTAGTTCTTGAAGTTCATTTTCACTAAAACCAGCTTGGATTCTAGCATCTTTGTTATATATTTTTCCTAAAAGATTAAATTCTTTATATTTTTTGCAAAGTTTTAAATAATTATCTTTTTCATCTTTTGCATAATTCCACCAAAAATTACCTTTACTTACATGTTTTATTTCATCATTTAATATTACATTAAAAATTTCTTTAAATAAACTTTTTATAGGATGATTAGTTGTGTTTAATTTTTCTAAAACAAAAGGATTAGCATCAAGTCCTTTTGCTTCAAGTCCTCTATGAACTATACCCATTCTATGAGCAAGATTATCTTTAGTTAAAAATAAGGCTTTTTCAAGGTTATCATGAGCGTAAAAATCTCCGTATTTAAAACCTAATTCGTTTAAGGCTTTTTCTAAAAGTAAAAAATGTTTAATTTCTTCATCGGCTACTTCAAGCCAATCTTGATAAAACTGCAAGGGTAAATTTTTAAACCTATAGCTAGCATCTAGGGCTAAATTTATAGCACTATATTCTATATGAGCAACAGAATGTAGAATTTTTGCTAAAGATAAAACACTATTTGCTTCTTTTGGACGCCTTATTTTCATAGGATGAAGAATTTTAACTTGTGAATTTTCTTTAATGATAGCTTTGTGAGAATGATCAAATTCAAATAAATTAAGTTTAAAATTCTCATAAAAAATTTCAAATTTTTGAATTTTTTGAAAAATATCTTTATTATATAAAATACTTTCTAAATCTATAAAGAAATTTCTTTTCATTTTTACCTCTGTTAAATATTATATAAGAATAAAAAGTATAATATAAAAATTTTGAAAAAATCTAAAAGGATTTGCTAAAAATATGTTCAATGTCATACATGCTCTTTTTTTTAGAGAGTTAAAGACAAGATTTGGTATTAATAAATATTTGGGCTATTTTTGGGTTATTGGAGAGCCTATGATGGTGGTTTTGGTGATTACCTCTATTGTAGCAGCTATTAGAGAATTTCATCATCAAATCATGCCAGAGGGTATTTCTATTTTTATGTTTTTAGCAGTAGGGATTATACCTTTTTTTATGTTTAGAAGTATTATTACACAGCTTTTAAATGGTATAAGTGCAAATTTAGCTCTTTTTGCTTATAAACCCATTCGCCCTATACATGTTTTTATCGCTAGATCTATGCTTGAATTTTGCATTTATTTTACCATTTTTATTTGTGTGATGTTTTTAGCTGGGTGGTTTTTGCATATGCAGGTTATCCCTAAACATTTTTTAGAGGTGATGTTTTCGTTTTTTTTACTTGTGTTGTTTGGATTTGCTATGGGAATGTGTTTTGCTATAGCAGGACATTTTGCTGAACCTTTAAAAATGGCATTAAATTATGTAAATATAATCTTATATTGGACAGCCTTGGTGGTATTTCCTGTATGGATAGTTCCAAAGCCTATTTTAGATGTATTATATTATAATCCGCTTTTGCATATAATGGAGCTTTTAAAGTATAATTTTTTTGAAAATTATCCATTGCTTGATGATTATAATTATTATTACCCCATTGTTTTTTTGGGGGTTGTGTTGTTTATTGGATTGTTTTTTTATTATTTTACTAGAGAAAAGTTGATAGCAACAAGATGATAAAATTAGTAAATTTAACCAAATCCTTTCCTTTGCGTAATGGCGGGAGACATTATGTTTTTAAAAATTTAAGTTTTGAATTTCCTGAAAATTGTAGCATAGGCTTAATGGGACGCAACGGAGCTGGAAAATCTACTTTGATGAAGTTATTAAGTGGTTCGTTACTTCCTGATAGGGGTAAGATTATCACTAATAAAAAACTATCTTGGCCCTTAGGTTTAGCAGGAGCTTTTCAGCATAGACTCTCAGCAAGAGACAACGCACGCTTTGTTGCTAGAGTATATGGTTATAAAGGCAAAGCTTTGGAAGAAAAAGTTAAATTTGTAGAAGATTTTGCCGAGCTTGGTAAATTTTTTGATGAACCAATGAATACTTACTCAGCAGGTATGAGTGCTAGAATTTCTTTTGGTTTAAGCATGGCTTTTGATTTTGATTATTACTTAATTGATGAAGCAGGTGCTGTGGGAGATCCTAAATTTAGAGAAAAAAGTTCTAAAATTTATAAAGAAAAATTAAGCAATTCAAAAGTTATCATGGTTTCGCATAATGTAGCTGAAATTAAACAATGGTGTGATAAAATTATCTTTATGCAAAATGGACAAGCTACAATATATGATGATGTAGATGAGGGTATAGCGGTGTATCAAGGAAAAATTAATGCAAAATGATATATTAAATAAAATTAAAAATCTAGAAATTTTAAATTCTTTTAAAATCGTATTGATTTTAATGGTTTTTGTAGTTTTTTACTATGTTTTTATAGCAGCAAATCGTTATGTGAGCGAGGCTGTTTTAAGTGTTAAATCAACTACAGGTGATAGTGGTGCTATTACAGGAATTGCATCTTTGCTTACGAATAATTCTTTTTCAAGTGAGGATATTAATTATTTAAAATCATATATTCATTCTTTAGATATGCTAAATATTTTAGAAGAAAAAATTAAAATACGAGAACTTTATCAAAAACAAAAACTTGACTTTTTTTATAGTATTTCACCATCAGCTGATCAAGAAAGTTTTTTAAAGTATTATCAAAATCGTGTTAAAGTGGTTCAAGATGCTTCCACAAACGGAATTTTAAGAGTAAGTGTTGAAGGTTTTGATGCTCAAAGTGCACATTTAATAGCCACAACTATAGTTAAAGAAAGTGAAAAATTTATCAATGAAATTTCACATAAAGCTGCTAGAGAGCAAATGCAATTTGCCGAAGATGAGTTATTGCAGTTTAAGAAAAGATACCAAAAAGCAAAAGATGAACTTTTGGCATTTCAAAACAAATATGGAGTATTTGATCCACTTAAGCAAGCAGAAGGAACTCTAAAGCTTATAGGAGAACTTGAAACAAAAATAGCCACTAAAGAAGCAGAACTTTTAATGATGCAAAGTTATATAAATGATAATGCTCCGCAAATTGTGACCTTAAAAAGTGAAATTACGGCTTTAAAAAAACAACTTCAAAAAGAAAAATCCAAAGTTTCATCGCCAAAATCTTCTCAAAAGCTTAATGATCTTGCAGCTAAATTTCAAGATTTAACTATAGAAACAGGTTTTGCAGAAAGTGCTTATACAGCTGCATTAAAAGCTTATGAGAGTGCTAGGATAGAAGCTTTAAGAAAGATCAAACAAGTGGTAATTGTTCAAAGCCCAAGTTTGCCTCAGAGTGCAAAATATCCTGAAACTTTGTATAATATACTCACAGCTTTTATGATTTTGTCTTTGATTTTTGGCATCGTGAAATTTATCAAAATGATTATAGAGGAGCATAGATACTAATGAAAAAGATATTTTTATTTTTGATTTTACCTATATTTTTATTTTCTGCAGTAGATGTTTCTCAGATTGCTAAAATTCAAAACCAACCACTTAGCCCTACTATGGAACCACAAGTTGCAAGTTATGATAATAATCAAAGTGATTTTAATCAAACTCAAACTCCGACAGCTAAAGTTTTTGGTGCACATTTATTCAATGGAAATTTTACTAAATTTACCCAACATGTTTATAATCCTGATTATAAATTAGCAGTAGGTGATAGAATTAACATAAAAATTTGGGGTGCAGTGGAATTTATACAAACACTTGTAGTGGATTCTCAAGGAAATATTTTTATACCAAAGGTTGGTGCTATTAATCTTTTAGGTGTAAAAAATAGTGCTTTAGTGCAAGTTATTACAAAAGCTATAAACAAAATTTATAAAAGTAATGTCTATGTATATGCAGATATGGATATATATCAAAATGTCTCAGTTTTTGTTACAGGAAATGTTAATCAACCAGGACTTTATCAAGGATTAAGCTCTGATTCTATTATTCAGTATTTAGATAAAGCAAAAGGTATAAATTTAGAATATGGTAGTTTTAGAGATATTCAAATTCTAAGAGACAATAAAGTTATAAAACATGTAGATTTGTATGATTTTTTACTTAAAGGACAGCTTGAACTTTTTCCTTTTAGAATGGGCGATGTGATCTTAGTGGGTAGTGTGCAAAAATATGTTTTTGTAGAAGGGGATGTGCAAAAGCCTTTTAGGTTTGAGCTAAGTAATGATATTTTAAATTTAGCAGATATAGCAAAAGTTGCAGGAGCTAAGCCTATAGTAACTAATGCTGTGGTAAAAAGCTACAGAGAAGATCATAAACTTCATGTGCAAGCTTATAGTAAAAAACAATTTTCAGATGTAAATTTGCATAATGCAGATGAGATAGAATTTAGGCCTGATTATACTGCGCAAAATATTAGCATTAGTATAGAAGGTGAGCATAGTGGTTTGCATTCAGTTGTGGTAAAAAAAGGAACAACCTTAGCTGATGTTGCTAAAATGATTGCAGTAAATGAGCAATCTGATATAAACGCTTTGCAAGTTTTTAGAAAAAGTGTAGCTGCTACTCAAAAACAGCTCATAGAAGCCCAACTTAAAGAGCTTGAAACATTAGCTCTAACAAGCTCTTCAGTTAATGCTGAGCAAGCTAGCATTAGAGCTACTCAAGCTAAGACGATTTTAGAATTTATTGAGCGTGCTAAGCAAGCTCAACCAAAAGGACAAATCGTTATAGATAATGTTAAAGCTTATAATTCTATAGTCTTAGAAGAAGGTGATGTGATAAATGTGCCTAGTAAAAACAATCTTGTTTTAGTTCAAGGTGAAGTTTCTATACCAGGTGCATTTGTATATATGAACAAAGAAAAATTAAGATATTATATCAATCTAGCGGGTGGTTTTAGCGATAGAGCTGATGTATCAAGAGTTTTGGTGATTAATGCCAATGGTAAAGCAACCAAGTATAGTGGTAGAAGCTCAGCAGATATCAAAGCAGGAGATTCCATTTTAGTTTTACCAAAAGTAGATAGCCAGAATTTACAAATCTTTAGTATGCTAACTCAAATTTTATATCAAATAGCTATAGCTACGAATGTGGTATTAAATATATAAGGAAAATGATGGGAAAATTTGATGCGATTGAGATAGCTAAAGAAGTTTTTGAAATAGAGGCTTGTTCTGTTAGGGAACTTGCTTTGAATTTGGATGAGAATTTTAGCAAGAGCGTCGCGCTTATTTTGGGTATTAAAGGTAGATGCGTGATAAGTGGTATGGGCAAATCAGGCCATATAGGAGCAAAAATAGCTGCAACCTTAGCTAGCACAGGCACGCCAAGTTTTTTTATGCATCCAGGTGAGGCATTGCATGGGGATCTTGGTATGCTTACAAGTGAAGATGTGCTTTTGGTTATATCTAATTCAGGGGAAACTGAAGAGGTTTTAAAAATCATCCCTGCTATAAAAAGAAGAAAAATTCCACTCATTGTGATGGCAGGCAATGCAAAATCAACTCTAGCCAAACAAGCAGATTTGTTTTTAAATATAGCGGTTAAAAAAGAAGCATGCCCACTTCAACTTGCGCCTATGTCTTCAACTACTGCTACTTTAGCGATGGGAGATGCTATAGCTGTGGCTTTGATGAAGGCTAGGAAATTTAAACCTGATGATTTTGCTTTGTTTCATCCAGGCGGGAGTTTGGGTAGGAAGCTTTTGACTAGGGTTAGTGACTTGATGGTTAAAAAGAAATTGCCTATCGTGCATCCTGAAAGTGATTTTAATGAATTGGTTGATGTGATGACTAGTGGGAAATTAGGACTTTGTATAGTATTAGAAAATGAAAAACTAGTTGGGATTATCACTGATGGGGATTTAAGAAGGGCTTTAAAAGCTGATGCTAAACCAAGATTTGATTTTAAGGCAAAGGAAATTATGAGCCATAGTCCAAAAACTATAGATGCAAGTGCTATGGCAAGTGAGGCAGAAGAGCTTATGCTAAAATATAAAATCAAAGAAATAGTCGTCACACAAAATGAAAAAATAGTAGGCATCATACAACTTTATGCGATAGGGAAAGTTTAAATTTTTATGATGCATTAAAAAACTAAAAAAAGTTGGAGAAAATGAGAAAGATTTTAGTTGTTTTTGGAACAAGACCAGAGGCTATAAAAATGGCTCCATTGGTTAAAATAATGGAAAATAGAAATGATATAGATTTTAAAATTTGTGTGACCGCACAACACAGACAAATGCTAGATCAAATTTTAGATGTTTTTGATATTAAGCCAGATTATGATTTAAATATCATGAGTGAAAATCAAGATTTATATGATATTACATTTAAAATTCTTTGTGGTATGAAAAATATATTGAATGATTTTAGACCAGATGTTGTTTTGGTGCATGGGGATACCACTACTGCAAGTGTTGTAGCATTGGCGGCTTTTTATCAAAAAATAAAAGTAGCACACATTGAAGCGGGGTTAAGGACTTATAATCTTTATAATCCTTGGCCAGAAGAGGCAAATAGACAAATTGTCGGTGTTTTATCAGATATTCACTTTGCCCCAACAGCTAAGAGTGCTGAAAATCTTATAAAAGAAGGGAAGGACAAAAAGAATATTTTTGTGACTGGCAATACGGTTATTGATGCATTATTTTATATGGCGGAAAAAATAAAAAATAATATGGTATTTAAGACAAAAATTTTAACTTCTATTGAAAATAAATATAAAATAAGTGATAGTAGAAAATTTATTCTAGTTACAGGACATCGTAGAGAAAATTTTGGTGAAGGTTTTTTGCAAATTTGTGAAGCATTAAAAACTATAGCAATTAATAATCCAAATATTGACATAGTTTACCCTGTTCATCTAAATCCTAATGTTCAAAAACCTGTAAAAACACTTCTATCAAATATTTCTAATGTTTGCTTGATAAATCCTCTTAAATATGAGGAATTTATATATCTTATGTCAAATTGTTATTTTATCATTACAGATTCTGGCGGCGTACAGGAAGAGGCACCTAGTCTTGGAAAACCTATATTAGTAATGCGTGAAACAACAGAAAGACCAGAAGCCATAGAAGCTGGAACAGTGAAGTTAGTGGGTACTTGTAAAAGTAGTATTATCAAAGCAGCTCAAGAGTTGATTGATGATGAAGATGAATATAAAAAAATGAGCAAGGCAAGTAATCCTTATGGAGATGGAAATGCATGTGATAAAATAATAAGTGTACTAGTGAAAAGGATAAATAACGATGAATAATTTTAATAAAGTGTGCGTAATAGGTCTTGGATATATAGGACTTCCCACAGCAGCTGTTTTTGCCAGTAAAAAAGTTAAAGTTTTGGGTGTAGATATAAATCAACAAGCAGTAGATATTATAAATCAAGGTAAAATTCATATAGTTGAACCCGAATTAGATATTTTGGTACATGCTGTTGTAAAAGATGGTTATCTTAAAGCAGCAACATTACCTGGTGAAGCAGATGCTTTTATCATTGCAGTACCAACTCCTTTTAAAGGAGAAGATTATGAGCCTAATTTGGATTACATTAAGGCAGCATCAAAATCAATAGCAAAGGTTTTAAAAAAAGGAAATTTAGTGGTTTTAGAGTCAACATCCCCAGTTGGAGCAACAGAACAAATGGCCAAATGGCTCGCAGATGAAAGACCTGATTTGACTTTTCCTCATCAGATCAGTGAAGAATCCGATATCAAGATAGCTCATTGCCCAGAAAGGGTTTTACCTGGACAAGTTATAAGAGAACTTGTTGAAAATGATAGAATTATTGGAGGTATGACGCAAAAATGCACGGAGTATGCAATAAATTTGTATAAAATTTTTGTTCAAGGTGAGTGCATTAAAACAAATGCTAGGACAGCGGAAATGGCAAAACTTACAGAAAATTCTTTTAGAGATGTAAATATAGCTTTTGCTAATGAATTATCTATTTTATGCGACAAATTGGATATAAATGTATGGGAGCTTATAAATCTTGCCAATCGTCATCCTAGAGTAAATATCTTACAACCAGGTTGTGGAGTTGGTGGGCACTGTATAGCAGTGGATCCGTGGTTTATAGTACATCAAAATCCAAATGAAGCTAAAATGATAAAAACAGCTAGAGAGGTTAACGATAATAAACCAAATTTTGTTATACAAAAAATTAAAGAAAAAGTAAAAGACATACTGCAACCTAAAATTGCCTGTTTAGGTTTAGCGTTTAAACCAGATATTGATGATTTGAGAGAATCTCCGGCTTTGGATATAGTTATTAAGCTTGCAAACGAAGAAAATTATCAAATATTAGCTGTAGAACCAAATATAAAACAACTTCCATTAAAATTACAAGATAAGGCAAATGTAAAATTGGTTTCTTTGACACAAGCATTGGATGAAGCAGATATTGTTGTGATATTAGTTAAGCACAAGGAGTTTATTGGTATGCAATCTGATAAACTTATAGATTTTGTTAATATTTAAGGTTTATCCATGAAAGAAATAGGTTCTGATGTTGTTTTATTAAAATGTGATCAAGTGAGTTATAAAATTTATCTTCCAGGTAAAGATATAGACTATATACAGAAAAAAATTTACAACGAAATGATTCCTTATGAATATGAAATGTTGCAGGATATATTAGGAAAAGCAAAAAAAGATACCATTATAGTTGATATAGGATCCAATATAGGCAATCATTCTTTATATCTTGCAGCACATGGTTTTGATATATATGCTTTTGAAGCAAATTTAGAACTGTGTAACATACTTAAAGTAAGTATAGAATTGAATGGATTTAGAAAATTAAAGCTGCATGAATTTGGTCTATCAGATAAAAAAGAAACAGCAATTTTAGATAATTTAAATGCTGAAAATTTAGGTGGACAATCTTTAAAAATTAAAGATTCTGGTGATATTGTTTTATATCCTCTTGATGATATAAAATTTGAAAAAGATATTTCTGTATTAAAAATAGATGTAGAAGGAATGGAAACTAAAGTTTTAAATGGTGCGATCAATACTATAAAAAAACATAGACCATTTTTATATATAGAAGCTATTAATAATGCTGAATTTAGAAAAATTAATGTTATATTAGAAAAATTAGACTATGTTTATTGGAATACTTTTAACGCAACCCCAACACACCTATATTATCCAAAAGAACAGTTAAAAGATAAAGATATATTATCCAATATATCTTTTCATAAAACTTTAGAATCGTATCGAATGACTCAATCCTTAAATTATAGTAAAAAAATATCTACTGAAATTTCTAAAATTGTTGAAATGATATCTAAAAATAATGTTGAACTATATAAAGAAATAAACAGGCTAGAGGTACAAAAGAGCGAATTAGATAAAAAAATTGAAAATATTCAGTCAGAGAAGTATCAACTAGAGCAGGAATTAAAAAATTATAAGGAAGTATTACACAAAGCATCTATAGATAAACTAAAATTAAAACAAAAAGATGAGGAAATAAAAAGGATAGAAAATACATTGTCATATAGAATAGGAAATCGTATAGTGAAGTCTAAAAATATTAAAGATATTTTAATGCTTCCATATAATTTACTTGAAGAATACAGAAAATTTAAGCTAAGACAGAGAAGAAAATCAATTAGTGTTGAAAATATAAAATTAAAGAAAAATATAAAATTTAAAAAAAAACAAATTTTTAAATATACATTTAAAACCTTAAAATCAATAAAAATTGCTTGCATAATGGATGAATTCACATACACTTCCTTTAAATACGAGTGCGATTTGTTACAACTCAGTCCAGGAAATTGGAAAAATGAAGTTGCAACATTTAAACCTGATTTATTATTTATAGAATCAGCTTGGCAAGGAAAAGATTCTTTGTGGAAGTTAAAAATCTCAGGATTTTCCACAGAACTTCAAGAGCTTATAGAATATTGTAAAGAAAATAATATTGCTACTGTATTTTGGAGCAAAGAAGATCCAGTTCATTTTAATACTTTTCTAGCGATAGCTTGTTCTGTTGATTTTGTTTTTACAACTGATATTGATTGTATTCCAAAATATAAATTTCATGTTGGTCATGAAGATGTGTATTGTTTACCTTTTGCAGCTCAAACAAAAATACATAACCCCATAGAAGAATTTGACCGTAAAGATGAATTTAATTTTGCAGGGTCGTATTATTTACGATATCCTCAAAGACAATTAGATTTTGAAAATCTTATAAGTGCAGTAAAATCATATAAAAATATTAGTATTTATGATAGAAATTTTAATAATCCTCATCCTCATTATACTTTTCCAGATTGTTATAAAGATATGATTATAGGGAATTTACCTTTTAATGAGATTATAAAAGCATATAAAGGTTATAAATTTGGGATAACGATGAACACTGTCAAGCAATCTCAAACAATGTTTGCTAGAAGAGCTTTTGAGCTTATAGCGTGCAATACTTTTGTTGTGAGTAATTTCTCTAGAGCTTTAAGAAATTTTTTTGGTGATTTAGTAATATCATCTGATAATGTGAATGAGTTAAAAAATAAATTAAAACTAGTATGTGAAGATGAGATGTATTATAAGAAGATAAAATTAAATGCTTTAAGAAAAGTGATGAAAGAACATACTTATACAGATAGATTGAATTTTATAGCTTCTGTTGTTTACAAAGAACAATTTGAATCCAAGCATAAATTTTATATATTAATACATATAAATTCGCAAGAGGAATATACAAGGGCATTGGATATTTATTATTCTCAAAAAGAAAACCAAGATATTGAGTTATTAATATATAGCAAAGAGAGGCTAGAGCTTCAAGATGAAAAATATAGGTTTTTTTCAGATCAAGAAAAATTATATGAATATTTAAAAGATAAATATCAAGCTTATTTTGGAATGATGGATATTAAAGATTATTATAATGAAAATTATTTACTAGATCTAACTTTAACTCTAAAGTATTCTAATTTTAATGCTTTTGGAAAATATAGTTTTTATAATTTCAACGATGGAGAGGTATATTTAGAAAACAAAGATTGCGAATATAAAAAAGTAAAACAACTTTTTATTACTTCATCTTTTGTAAAAGTAGAATATATCAACAAAGGATTATTATCAGCTTTTCTTAATAAAGAATTTTCATATCAAATTGAAAATATGTTTGCTATTGATTGTTTTAATTATTGTAAAAATGGTGTTTTACTTACTAAAAATCAACAAGAATATGTGTCTAGTATAGATAAAGTGTATTCTGGGATAAGTATTAAAGATCTTAATATATCATCAAATTTTAAAGGTGTATTGAAGGAAACTTATGAAACTCCTGATTTGATTAAAATGGATGCTAAATTTATATATGATAATATAGAAAAACCGATAAGTTCTAAAATTAAATTTTTGTTTGATGATAAAAGTAAATTTATAATTGAATCAAAATTACCTAGTGAAATACATAAATATTTTTATTTTAAAAATTCTTTTACAAGAGAAACTTTTAATATGGTAAAAAATTCTCAATTTTTACTCCAAGGTATATTCTCAAACGAAGATTTTAAAACAGTTTTTGAATTTCAAGATGAAAATTATCAAAAAATTTCTCATAGTATTAACAAAGCTGGAGATATTCAAACTTTAGCTATACCTAAAGAGTGTAAATTTATCCGTTTTGGCTTGCGTATTCAAGGCACTGGTAAATTTCAAATAGACAATCTGATTTTAGATTTTCTAAATCCCCAGCCTTTTGCACTTCTTTCTAGAAGTAAAAAATTGGTATTAACTAAACAGTATCCTTCTTATGATGATTTATACAAATACGGCTTTTTACACTCAAGAATAAAGGCATATAAAGAAAAGGGTGTTTTGGTTGATGTTTTTAGGCTTAGCAATACACAAAAGTATGAATGTAGAGAATTTGAAGATATTGATGTGATGATGGCCACTAATGATGTTTTAGAAGAAACTTTGGCAAGTGGACAATATGACCATATTTTGGTTCATTTTTTAGATAAAAATATGTGGAATGTTTTGGAGAAATTTGTAGATAAAATCAAAATTACTGTTTGGATTCATGGTGCTGAAATTCAAATTTGGCAAAGAAGAGAATTTGAATTTGAAAGATATAGCGAAATAGAAATTCATAGACAAAAAAAACTTTCTGATCAAAGAGTGAAATTTTGGACAAAAATTTTCAATGCAAATTATAAAAATATGCATTTTATTTTTGTAAGTGAGTATTTTAAAAAAGAAAGTTTAGGGGACTTAAAAATATCATTAGATTCTAGCAAATATACCATCGTATATAATCCTATAGATACTTCAATGTTTAATTATTTACCTAAATCACAAAATGATAGAAAAAAAATTCTTTCTATTAGCCCTTTTGTCTCAAGAAAATATGCAAATGATTTAAGTATTGAGGCTATTTTGGAGCTTAGCAAAAGAGATTTTTTTAAAGATTTGGAATTTTTTATAGCCGGCGATGGAGTGTTATTTGATGAATTAACTAATGATTTGAAATATTTTAAAAATATTATCTTGCATAAAGGATTTCTAACCCAAAAAGAAATATCAAATTTGCATAAACAATATGGTATTTTTTTAAATCCAAGTAGATGGGATTCTCAAGGTGTATCGAGAATTGAAGCTATGTCAAGTGGTTTAGTTCCGATTACTAATAACATTGCAGCAATTCCAGAATTTGTAGACAATGAATGTGGAATTTTAGTAGAACCTGAAAATACAAAAGCATTAGCTGATGCAATCGAGTTTTTATATAAAAACCCAGATGAATTTATGAAATTATCCGCAAATACTGCAAAAAGAGTTAGACAGCAATGTGATAAAGATATTACTATATCCAAAGAATTGGATATAGTAATATAAAATTATTTTAAATTCCCTGTACCAGTGGATGTGTTTTTAAATGTTTGATAGTATAAGATGTTATTGGTAATTTGTGGCTATTTTAAAAGTATATAATAGTGCATGATATATTATAAATTTTCTATGTAAAAAGGCAAAAAATAAGTTGTATTTTGTTATTAATATAGATTTTATTTTAAATATTAAAAATTAATGTAAATTGTAGTTTTAAAAAATAACAAAAGTAAAGAAGAATGCTATATTATTAGTTTTAATCTATTTTGTAATTTTAAGCAGCAAATACACTTTAGTCTAAATTATACTGTTTATAAGTAATGATATAATATAATTTATTAATACAGAAAATAAAAAGGAAAAAAATGTTTAATGGTGCTAAGAAATATATACGCAAAATTTTTAAACAAGATATTATTAGTATTTTTAAAATACAAATAAAAGATATTGATTATTTAGAAATAATAGATAATCATATTTATTATGTAAAGAGAAATAAATTGTTTGTGATATACGATTGTAATAAAATTAATATTAATTCTTTGGAGGATTATTCAAGAGAATACAAGATTAATTTATATTGTATATCTATATGGCAATTAAATAACAAGTTATACTGTTCTGCTAAAAATGAAGAGAATCTATATAACATTATCGATATATTTAATAATGTTGTTATATATACATATGAATATCCTATTTTAGAGGAATATCTTAAAATAAATAAAAAACAAGGGTTGTTTTTATTTGATAGTTGTGATAAAAATCAATCAATTGTACTATCTATAAGTGTCAATAATAAAATAAATGTAATTTTGGATGAAAACGTAAAAATACTTTCTATAGCATATTTAAAACCATATATATATGTTAGTATAAAAAAATACAAAGAGTCTATAATAAAAATTATTTCTCAAATTGGTATTTTTGGAAAAATTAAAAAAATTTCCAAAGAAGTTACATGTGGTTTATATTATAAATTAATGGTAAAAAATAAAGAGCTTTTATTATGTCAAGATGGCCCTACTAAGATTTTCAATTTAAATAAAAAAATTGTTTTTGATGATTCCATAGGTAGCAATATTGGTTCTCAAGTTAATTCGTATATAACTATAACAAATAAATTTAGAAGAACTTATTTATTATTTAGTACTTGGAGAAATACAAAAAATTATCCAAAATCGTGTTTATATTTTATTAGAAATGAAACTAAAAGACTTGTTAAAAATTATGATAATATAGAATATAGTGATAAATTAAAGTGGAGTGGATATAAAAGTTATAGAATTGGAAAATTATGTTTTGATGAAAAAATAATTTTTTGTAATAAGTATGATTATCCTATGGTTGTTGAATTTTCAAACTATTCTTATAAAAATTTGATTAATAGTGTTGTTTCTTTTTGTGATGATAAAACTATTATTATGGATGATAAAATTAAAAATATAGAAAATATTCAAACCAATAAATATATAAATAATTTTAATAAAAATGATTTAACTTCAATAAAATCTACAAATTTTTTTATAACAATAGATACAGAACAGCATGTTAAAAATATACCTTTTGCTTTAACAGGAGAAGGATTAGAAAAACAATGCGGTGTTTATTTGATTATGGATATATTAGAAAAATATAGTTTAAAAGGTGTATTTTTCGTAAATATATATGAGCATAAAAATTTTAATGGAGTTATTGAAAGAATAATTAAAGATATAAATGATAGAGGACATGAAGTTGGATTACATTATCATGCAAATTCATCATCTAAATGGAAAAATAATTTAATAGAATATTCTTTAAATGAGCAAGTTGATATTTTAAATTATGGCAAAAATTTTATATTTAATATTATTGGAAAATATCCATTATCTTTTAGAGGAGGTGGATACCAAATAAATATGGACACTTTTAAGGCATTAGAAATTTGTGGCTTTAAATATGATTCTTCAGCTTTTGTTTCTTATAAACAGAATATAATTTATAACTCTATTAACAAAATAACAAAATATAATAATATTATTGAATTTCCAGTAACTACAAATTTTTTATTTGGTTATCTTACAAAGTTAGATTTAAATGCCCAAGGAAATGCAAACGATATGTTAAATATAATGAATACGCATAGATTTAATGGTCTTGAAAATATAATAGTAATGTTACATTCTTTTTCGTTTATAAAATGGTATAAAGGAAATGATGAAAGATTAAAATCGAAATTAAAATTTACGGGCAATAGATATGCAATAGGAGTTAATGATAACTTGATTAAAGAATTTGAAATTTTTTGCAAGAATATTTCAGATAATAATGAATTTAAAAATGTGTTATTTGAAGATTTAAAAAAAGAAGAAATTGAAGAATGTTTAGTTAGTGAGAAGGATTTTGTCCCAAAAAATATCATAGAATATAATAATGGAGAAAATATTTGTCCTATATGTGAAAATAAAGTTTCTTTTCAAGAATATAGAAATAGAAAAAATGCTATTTGTCCAAAATGTAGATCATTAGAGAGAATGAGATTTAAATATTTGTATTTAAAAAGAAATTTACATATAGATATTATGAAAGATAAAAATATTTTGCACATAGGTCCTGCTATGTGTGTATATGATAAATTAAAATTATTAAATCAAGTTAATTATATAACTTCTGATCCATTTTCTGATTCTATGTATAAGTATCCATTGGAAAATATACCTTTTAAGGATAATTATTTTGATATTATTATATGTATAGGTATTTTAATTCATGTATTAGATGATGATAAATGTTTGAAAGAAATGTATAGATTATTATCTAAAAATGGTAAATTAATACTTTGGGTTGGAGATTTATATGATGATAAAACCATTGAAAGATATAATAGAGCTGATTTTGATAAGATGAAAGCAATAAGTTTTGATTATCCTATGAATTTATCAGATGGAAAAACAATATTATTAGATGATGGGAGTATAGGTTATAATCCAAGGTATTCAACCAGAACTTATGGTAAGGATTTTATACAGAAATTGAAAAATATAGGTTATCATGTGGATATTGTAAATTCTAAAGATATTGCAGGATATAGAAAATATGGATTAATAGAAAATGATATTTTAATTATAGGAAGTAAATTATGAATAAAGATGATTTGCAGTATTTAATTAAAAACAAAATTTTAAGATTGGCTAATTATGAAGATATAAATTTTAATACTATAGATTGGACGTATAATCCATATAATCATACAAATTATATTTTTATATTGCATAAAATGGAATATTTATTAGATTTGGCTTATTTTTATATTGATACAAAAGATAAAAATATAAAAGATATTATATTTGATATTTTAAATTCGTGGTATTTATCTTGCAATGACAAATTAGATAATCCTTGGATATTCCACGATCATGCTACAGCATTAAGAGCTTCTAATATATCAAAAATTTTAAGTATCATAAAAAGTTGTATAAGTAAAGATGAATTTTTACTTTTTCAAAAAATTTTAACAATAGATGTTAATAAGCTTTTATTAGATGAGTTTTATTCTAAAAATACAAACCATGGATTAGATCAAAGCTTATCTTTATATGAAGCATCTTTTTTTTTAGAAGTTAATAATGTATTAGATATAAGAAATATTGCAACAAATAGAATTAATGATGAACTTAGATTTGCTTTTTGTGATGATGGTGGTCACAAAGAGAATAGTCCAGCTTATTTATCTTATGGTATTTCTCAGGTTTTAAGAGCTTTAGATATTGGATATAAGTATGAAAAAGAAAATACTAAAATATATTTTCCATTAGATTTATTAAAAAAATCTTGTTTAGTTTTAGGATATTTTGTTCAATTTAATGGAAATTTGCCCCTTATTGGTGATACTACTATATTTAAGATAAATAACCTTTTGTTAAATAAATTGTCAATGCATAATTGTAAAGAATATGAAAATTATATATATTTGATAAGTAATGGAAAAGAAGGTGTAAAACCTGATAAAGATTTATTATTTTTAAATGATTCAGGATATGCAATTATAAAAGACTTTGATAATAAATTAAATTTGGTTTTTAAATGCAAACATATAAGTAATTATCATAGACATGATGATGATTTAAGTTTTACTTTATTTTATGATAATGAAGAATGGTTCGTTGATAGCGGTTTATATGAGTATGCTGAAAAGGATGAGTTTAGAAGATATTTAAGATCTCATTTTTCCCATAATTTAACTTATCCAAATAATTTTAAAGCTCATAGAAATTTAAGCAGGTCTTTAAAAACTCATATTAATAATTTATCTAATGAAAATATTTATAGATTTGAAGGATATTCTTATATGTTCGATGGTTTCGAAAATTATAGAAGTATAGAATATGACAAGAATAATTTGATTTTTACTATAATTGATAAGTGTAAAATACTTAATAAAAAATTAGAAAGTATAGTTATAAAAAATGATGTTTCTTATATAACTAATTTTATTATTCCAAAAAATAAAAAAATTATAATTGATGAATTGAATAAATGTGTAAAAATCATAGGACAAAATAAGATATTACATTTAGTATATCAAGATAACATTAGTAATGTATATATAGAAGAAAATTATATATCCAGAAGAATAAATACAAAAGAGAGTGTTAATGTTTTGAAATTTTGTCATAATGGTATATGTTTAGATAATGTTTTTTATTTAACTTATTCTAGTGATTTTATTAATTATAAAAATTAATGAATATAAAATTATTTTTGCTTGGTTGATTTAAGATTTTAAATTTGATATTTTTTTGAGCGATTAATAAGGATGTTTTGTATGAATAAAACAATAAAAGTTTTTATACTTGGTAGTTGTCCTTCTAAGGATCCATTTGAGTTGGCTGATAAAAAAGATTTTCAGATTGTAGGTTATATAGCAAGAACAAGTTTTGCAAGTTTTACCTCAAAACCTTATGTTGATCAAAAAATTATTAAAAATATTCTTTCCCCGTATCATCAAAAAATGGTATTAAATGACATGAGCAAAACAACCTTTAAAAAAATTCTTAATAGTGATTTTGATGTTTTACTTATCGATTTAATTGATGAGAGGTTAAATTTATCTGTTTTTAATGAATATATCCACACATTGAGTAATGAATATAAAAAAGCTCTTTACAAGCCAAATCAGTATCAAATAGTAAAACAATTTTCTGAAAAAAAAATGAGTTTATGGAAAAAAGGTTTTAAAAAATTTATTGACTTTATTAAAACGAATTCTCTAGAGGATAAGATATTTTTAAATAAATTTTATTGGACGATAAAAGTTGGAGAAGAAAGCATATTAAATAAAAATTATACGCAAGAATTTATTGATAAGGTAAATACAGATTTAGACAAAATGTATAATTATTTTATAAAAAATCTGCCAAATACAAAAGTAATCGAATATCCAAAATCTATAATATATTCCGACCCACAGCATAAATGGGGATTGGAAGCTTTCCATTATAATAAGTTAATGTTTAAATGGCAGTTGGATTATATTTCTTTACTAAAAAACAAAGAAATAGCTTATATTGAAAAGAATAATAAAAAAATGTATTATAAATTTACACTTTCAAAGCGTAAAGATGCACCTTTATTGGTTATTTTTCATGGACATACATTTAATTCTAAACCCAGTAATTATAAAAATGAATTCTATCATATATTGTGTCCTATTGATAACTTTGGTGTTGAAAATTGTGGTTCTTGGTGGCTTGGAGAAAATGGAATTTTTTTTGTTAAGGAGTTGTTGCATCAATTAATTTTATCAATTAAACAAAAACACAATATCAAAAAGATGGTCTTTTGGGGTTCTAGCATGGGAGGGTACGGTGCTATTTTACATGGTATTTTATTGAAAGCAGATGTTGTATTTGCAAATATACCTCAAATAAAACTTTTAGGTAGCACTTACTCAAATAGCGGAATGATTAAATATTTTCAGCCAATTTTTGGCAATAATATTTCTATTTATAATGATTTAACAAATTTATTAGATAAAAAAAAACCAGAGTGCAATCCTTTATTTTTTATAATTCAGTCTAGGTTTGATTACAAAGGTTATTTAGAGGAACAAGGAAAATATTTTTTTGAGACATGTTTAAAAAATAATATTAATATTTCTTTAGAAGTTGTCCCTTTAAAAGGACATAGATTATTTTATTCTATAGATGAATCTATAAAAAAAATTGAAAGATTTTTGCATGAGATAAAATAATGAAAATATAAAAAATATTGATATAAAACAATAGTATAATAAAGATATATGATATTATAAAATGTGTTATTTCTTTTTAAATTAGAATACGATTTAGACTTTTACCTTTATATTAAAAAGTAGATTATTCTTGGAATATTGGAATAAAACCATCGGTATGGTTTTGTATATAGTTTTATTTAAGTATGACAAAAGTTTTTGCTAAAATTATTGATTTTTGTGCTATCTATAAGCAGTAAAATATTCCACTATAAAAATGTTAGATTAAATCATTTGTTAAAGTTTTGAGATATATAATTTGTCTGTAATATGTTTTTTATAAATTTTTATCAAAATAAATGATGTATAATGGTAGAGAGTTTGAGTTATATATATGGTTATCTTCAATATAAACAAAAATATATTTTATTAAAAATTGATGAAATATTTTTGAAAAATACATTGGTTATAGAAGATTTACTTGTATGATATCTATATTGTTTTATATGTGACAAAATTGTTTAGATGGTTGTATACCTTAAATCACTAAAACAGATTTAAACTATAAGAATTATAAAGATAAATTATTCTTGCGTCGGTATGTTTTAGATGTTTGAAAAATTACTTTTTTAGTAATAATAATTAAAATTGATAAAAAGTTAATATTGCTATAATTTTGACAATACATCTGAAATTATTATAAAGTGAATATGAGTTTATGTAATTTATATAGTATGTTTAATAAAAAAATTTTAAAGAAGAATCTAATGTAATATTTTTTTATTTTGATGATTATATTAATGTTTGAATTGTTTATTACTATAATCATTCTGATGATGGATTATAATATTAAATTGTAGTATAGTGATAACAGTATTATTTATTTAAGTCCTTTGTTGTTTTATAATGTATATATTGATAAGTTGCTGATTCTAAAGATGATTACCTATAGTATAATTTTTCATTGAAATTATGATAATTTTTGTGATAAAAATATTATAGAGCAATATAGTATGAAAAAGCCATTGAAATATTATTTAATTACTTGGAAATACAATAGAAAATTAATTTTTTGGAGATTATAAGTTTAATAATATTAAATAAAATTGTTATAAAATAAAATTTTTTGATTATTATTGTGTATTTTTATGAAAATTTATATAGGTTATAAAGTAATATTTTATATATTAATAAATTAAATTGCAAATTCAAAATGTTGCCATTAATTTTTATATTAGAGTAAGATGTGTAAAATTTAGCTTATTAAGATATGTAAGAGTTTTGATGATTTTATTAAAAAGTTAATATTAGTAGATATATGATTCAATAGTCTATGATCATGGTTTTAGATAAAATTTATAAATAAATATTAAGCGAAAGTATTGTATAATGAAATGATTCTTTAGACATAAAAGAAGAGTTTGCTTACTGTAGCTTTTATATTGTTTTAGTAGTGAAAATTTTTTATATTAAATCTTTTTTTTGTTATTAGTTTCTTAATTAAAAGATATGATAGATTAGAATTATAAAATTGTATTTTATGAATGATAGTATTTGGTTATAAAATAATTATAAAGAACTTTATATTAACATGGATTATAAAATTACTCAAACATATTGCCTTAAAAATTTTGAATATTATATAGGTTATTTAGAATATTTAGAATCAGAGTCTATTCATATCATCCGTGAGGTGATAGCTGAATTTGAAAAACCAGCTATGCTTTATAGTATAGGTAAAGATAGTTCGGTTATGCTTCATCTTTTACAAAAAGCATTTTATCCAAGCTTACCTCCACTTCCTTTAGTGCATGTAGATACTACATGGAAATTTAAAGAGATGATAGATTTTAGAGACAAACGCGCCAAAGAGCTTGGCATGGAGCTTATAGTTTATCAAAATCCTAAAATCAAAGAATTAAATCTTTCTCCATTTGCACATGGCTCATCTATGCATACAGATATTGCTAAAACGCAAGGTTTAAAACAAATGCTTGATTTATATCAGTTTGATGCAGTATTTGGTGGTGCAAGACGCGATGAAGAAAAATCGCGTGCAAAAGAAAGAATTTATTCTTTTCGTGATGAAAACCACTCATGGGATCCGAAAAATCAACGCCCAGAATTATGGGATATTTACAACGCTCGTCATAAAAAAGGTGAATCCATAAGAGTTTTTCCACTTAGCAATTGGACTGAGCTTGATATATGGCAGTATATTTATAAAGAAAATATTCCTTTGCCAAGTCTTTATTTTGCTAAAAAGCGACCGGTGGTAGAGTACATGGGAGCTAAAATTTTAGTCGATGATGAGCGTATGCCAAAAGAACTTGCTAAAAATGCTAAAGAAGAATTGGTCCGTTTTAGAACCCTAGGTTGCTACCCACTAACTGGAGCTATAAACTCAAGTGCTAGCAATGTCTTAGAAATCATCGAAGAACTTTTGCTTTCTAAAACAAGTGAAAGACAAGGTAGACTTATAGACACTGATGAAGAAGCAAGTATGGAAAAAAAGAAAAAAGAGGGGTATTTTTGATGAAAACAAATGTAGAAAAATACCTAAAAGAACATGAAAATAAAGAGCTTTGTAGATTTATCACTTGTGGTAGTGTAGATGATGGCAAATCTACCCTTATAGGTAGAATGCTTTATGATGCGAAAATGCTTTTTGAAGATCAAATTTTATCTTTAGAAAAAGATAGTAAAAAGCTTGGTAATGCAGGAAAAAAGCTTGATTTTGCGCTTTTAGTAGATGGTCTTGCAAGCGAGAGAGAGCAAGGTATAACTATAGATGTAGCATATAGATTTTTCACAAGTGAAAAAAGAAAATTCATCATAGCAGATACCCCAGGCCATGAACAATACACTAGAAACATGGCAACAGGTGCTAGCACAGCTGATATTGCTATCATACTTATAGATGCTAGAAAAGGGGTTTTAACTCAAACTAAAAGGCATTCTTATATAGCGAGTTTGCTTGGCATAAAACAATTTATTATTGCTGTTAATAAAATGGATTTGATTGATTATAATCAAGAAATTTTTAATACAATCTGCAAAAATTATCAAGAAATTTTACCATACTTAAAAAATCATGAGTGTATTAAAACCCACTTTGTTCCTATATGTGCATTAGATGGAGATAACATAGCTTTTAAAAGCATTAATATGCCTTGGTATAGTGGAAAAACCTTATCTGAGCTTTTGGATACTTTGCCTATTGCTACTAGCTTGAGTGATGAGTTTATCATGAGTGTGCAATATGTCAATCGCCCTCATTTAAATTTTAGAGGCTTTTGTGGAAATATTGCTAGTGGTAGTATAAATGTTAAAGATAAAGTTGTGATTTTACCTTCCTTAAAAACAAGCAAAATAAAACAAATTATCACGCCTAGCATTAAAAGCCTAAATATACCTAGTAAAAATGAAAAAGTTAAAAGTGCTAAAAATACTAGCTTTCCAAGTGCTATAACTTTAACTTTAGAAGATGAGATAGACATTTCAAGAGGCGATGTAATAGCTTCTAAAAATCATAGCATAGAAATTTCAAATTCTTTTAAAGCTATGGTAATATGGATGAGTGAGGTTAAGTTTAATTTAAATGAAAACTATCTTATCAAAATAGCTAATTTAACTACTAATGTAGTATTTGAAAAAATTGATTTTAAAAAAGACATTAATACTTTCAAAGAATTTCAAAGCGATGAATTAAAACTCAATGATATTGCTAAATGCACCTTAAAGCTTAATAAAAAAACAGCCCTTAAAGCTTATAAGGACAATAAAACTTTAGGAAGCTTTATCATTATAGATAAATACTCTAATGAAACCTTAGCAGCGGGTATGGTAGAAGAAATTTTAGCAAGCGAAGAAAAGAGTAGAATTTACACTCAAGCAGAAATAGAACTTAATGCTTACATTAGAAAAAACTATCCTGAGTGGGGATGTAAAAAAATATGAAAATTATTGTTGCATTAAGTATTTTAATTTTGCTTATTTTGTTAATTAGTAATAAAATTAAACCTTTTATTTTATTTGGTAGTGTAGCTGTGCTTTATTATCTTTTGGGGTATTTAAATTTGAACACTTGGCTTAGCTCTTATACGAGCGAATCTTTGATTGTGCTTATTTTGCTTTTGTTAGTTTCACTGGCTATAGAAAAAAGCGTTGTGATAAGTTGGTGTTCTAAATTCATCATAGGTAAAAATTATCATTTATCGCTTTTAAAGCTTGGAGTTGTTACAGCTAGTATTTCAGCTTTTTTAAATAATACTGCAGTAGTGGCAAGTTTTATGAGTATTATAAAAAATAACAAATTTCAAGTTCCTTCTAAACTACTCATTCCACTTTCATATTTTTCCATAGTTGGTGGAACGATGACTTTGATAGGTACTTCAACTAACTTGATAGTCAATTCTTTTGTAGTGCAAAATGGCTTGCAAAGTTTAAAGATTTTTGATTTTTTTGCAGTGGGTTTTTGTATAAGTATTGGTGTGCTTATAGTGCTTTTAATTTTTAACTTTTTATTGCCTGAGTATAAAGAAAAAGAAAATGTCATTAATGAGTATTTAATCAATGCTAAAGTATTGAAAAATAGCTCGTTAGTGGGAAAAACTATACAAGAAAATGGCTTAAGAAATTTAGAGTTTTTGTTTTTACTTGAAATTCAAAGAAAAGATGAGCTTATCACACCTGTTAGTCATAGTGAGCTTATTAAAGAAGAAGATGTATTAGTTTTTAGTGGAGATATTACACATTTAGAAGTTTTGAAAAAATTTGATGGCTTGCAAATTGGCTCGCAAGATTTGAAATTAGAAACATTAAATTTGGTAGATGTTGTTATAAATTCTGAGTCAAACTTGATAGGAAAAAGTGTTAAGGAAGCAAACTTTAGAGCTAAATTTGATGCAGGGATTGTGGCTCTAAAAAGAGGCTCAAAAAATATTTCAAAAATTGGTCAAAGCTTATTGCAAGTTGGAGATAGGCTTATTTTAAGCGCGGGTAAGGATTTTCACTCAAGAGATAATATCAATAAAAACTTTTATATTATCTCAAATATCATGCAAAATCAAAAGTTAAGTAACATCCAAAGTTTTATAGTGATTTTTGTATTTTTAACTATTATCGCTTTATCGGCTTTGGAATTAGTGTCTTTACTTAAAGCATTGCTAGTGTTTTTAGCTTGTTTATTTATATTTAAAATCATAAGTTTTGATGAAGTAAAAAGACGCTTTCCTTTGGAAATTTTTATCATAGTAGGATCTTCTTTAGCTATAACTAAAGTTTTAGTTGATAGTGGTTTAGCTAAAGATTTGGCCGAGTTTATTATAGGAACTTTTGGGGTGTATGGATTATATGGTAGTTTTGTGGGAATTTATCTTCTAACTTTGCTTTTAACTGAAATCATTACCAATAACGCTGCTGCAGCTTTGGCTTTTCCTATCGCTTATAGTACTGCTTTGGCACTTGAAGTTAATCCAACTCCGTTTATATTAGCGGTTGCTTATGGGGCAAGTTGTGCATTTTTAATGCCACATGGTTATCAAACTCACTTGATGGTAGGTTCAATTTGTGGGTATAAAACTACTGATTTTATAAAAATAGGATGGATAGTTTCTTTGACTTATTCAGCTATTGTTTTAACTATAACGCCGGTATTTTTTATTTTTTAAGGAAAAAAATGAGTAAAAATTTAACTTGGCATACAAGTAGCATTACAAAAACTCAAAGAGCTAAACTTAAAAATCAAAAACCATGTGTTTTATGGTTTAGTGGACTTAGTGGTAGTGGTAAATCTACTTTGGCTAATGCGGTTGAAAAAAAACTTTTTGAGCAAGGTTTTCATACCTATCTTTTAGATGGAGATAATATCCGCCATGGACTTAATAAAGACTTGGGTTTTGATGAAGCTTCAAGAGTAGAAAACATAAGACGCATAGGAGAAGTATGCAAGCTTTTTGTAGATGCTGGTATGATAGTTCTTTGTGCTTTTATATCACCTTTTGAAAAAGATAGAAAGCTTATAAAAGATCTTTTAGATGAGGGTGAATATATAGAAATATTTGTTGATACACCTTTGGAAATTTGTGAAAAAAGAGATCCAAAAGGACTTTATAAAAAAGCAAGAAATGGAGAGATTAAAAATTTCACAGGTATAGATAGCCCTTATGAAAAACCTAAAAATCCACATATACACATAATAAAAGAAGATCTTAATGAGAATGTAGATATGATTTTGAGATTTTTAAATGGGAGAATTAAATGACTGCTTATGTGCATATAGGAACTCCGAAAACAGGAACAACTTCTATACAAGATTTTTTATATTTGAATCGAGAAAAACTAGAAATACAAAACACAATTTATGCAAATTCAATAGAATCTCATACTAGACACAATGTTCTTGTTAATTTTTGTTTTGAATTTAGAAATAATCCTAATTGGGAGAAAATTAGTTTTGAGAGAATTTTAAAATATCGTTCTAGACTAAAATTATTTTACGCCTTAAAAGAAGAAGTTCTTCAAGCTAAAAGAGACTTTATATTTTCTACCGAAGGAATTACTTGGCATTTTTATGATATTAAATATATAAAAATTTTAAAGAAATTTTTTAAAGAATTGGGTTTTAATAGAATTATTTTAATCTTATATTTAAGAAGCACCAGTGATCTTTTAATATCTTTATCTACACAATTAATAAAAACAAATTATTATTCTATACCTTGTTTTATTAATCCTTGGGAGTATGATAGGCAATATATTTTTAATAACAAATGGTTGTGCCAAAAGTATTCTGAAATTTTTGGTAAAAAAAATTTAATAGTAAAACTCTTTGATAAAAATGAATTTTTTCAAAGGGATTTGCTGAAAGATTTTATATATTCTATAGATTTAAAATGGGATGATAATTTTGCAGTACCTTTAAAACAGAATGAAAGTTTAGATTTAATAGGAGTTGAGCTTTGTAAAGCTTTAAATAATCAGAATAGTAATTATAATGAATTTATGGAATTATATAATAGATATTTTATTTCCAAATCTCCATTTATAAAGTTCTGTCCACCGAAAAAAATCATACAATCTTATCTTGATTATTTTGAAGAATCAAACGAATGGGTAAGAAAGGAATTCTTTCCTCACAAAGAAAGATTATTTCCAAAAAAAGACTTGAGTAATTATAAAGAAAATTATGAACTTAAAGAAATGAAACCAGAATACTGGGATAAAATAGCAGAATTTGTAGCCGATGTTGTTAAGAAAAAAAATAAAATTATTGAAGATAATACTAATGTTATTCAAAAGAAAAATGAAATCATAAAAGAAAAAGAACAAATTATTAACTTTAAATTATCTCAGCTTAATCAAATCCAATCGAAACTATCCTTCCAAACTAAATATGGCACAACCAAAACAAGAATTCAAAATCAACTCTCTTATAAACTAGGTCAAGCTATGATAGTTAATTCTAAATCTATACTAGGTTATATAAGAATGCCTTTTGTATTATCTTACATCAAAGATAAACACAAACAAGAACAAAAAATCTACCAAGAAAAAATAAAAAAAGATCCTTCCCTAAAACTACCTCCATTAGAAGATTATCCTGATTATCAAGAAGCCTTAAAACTTAAAAATCATCTTTCTTATAAACTAGGACAAGCTCTTATAAAAGCTAACAAAACTTGGTATAAGGGTGGGTATGTTAAGATGTTGTCTGAGATATGGAAATTAAGAAAATATAATATATAATTTATATTAAAAATATTGCAGTGTGAGTAAGTATGTTAAAAATAGCCTTAATTGCTGATGAATTAACCTATGCCTCTTTAAAAGCAGAAGATGGAGTAATTATAAAAAATATAACTCCATTGAATTATAAGTTAGTATTTTATTTTTGGAAACCTGATTTTTTATTTGTTGAGTCAGCTTGGCATGGCTTTAAAAATAAATGGAAATATAAAATCGCTTCATACCCTGATTATCCAAGAAGAAATAATAGAAAATTACAAAAGCTTGTTAATTTTGCAAAAATGTTAAATATTCCTACGGTATTTTGGAACAAAGAAGATGATGTACATTTTGATAGATTTATCAATAGTGCAAAGTTATTTGAGTTTGTTTTTACTGTTGATGAAAATTGCATATCAAAGTATAAATCTTATGTAGGAAAAAATTCTTATGTGGATGTTTTACCTTTTGCTGTTCAATCCAAATTTCATAATTTTACTGGATTTAATTTTATATCCAGTAAAGCTAATTTTGTTGGGAGTTACTCAAGACACATACATGAAAAAAGAAGATTTTATCAAGATATGATGTTTGAGTTATCGTCCAAGATTAATAATCTTGATATTTATGATAGAAATTCAGATAGAAAATCTATAAACTATAGATATCCAAATTTTAAAGGCATGCAAATTTATCCTTCGGTTGAGTATAAAAAAACAGCAGAGATATATAAAAAATATCTAATTTCTTTAAATGTTAATACTATAGAAAATTCCCCTACTATGTTTTCAAGAAGACTTATAGAGATTATAGCTTGTGGAGGTGTAGCTATTACTAATCACACACCAGCTGTTGAAAAATATTTCAAAGATTATTGTTATTCATTTCAAACCGAGGAAGAATTAAAAGATTTGTTATATAGGTTTAAAAAAGATGGTTTAAATGAAGATGATAAGATAAGGTTGAAAAAAGGAGTTGAATTTATCGCAAAAAATCATACGTGGAAGCAAAGATTAGAACAAATTATAGATACTATAGGTATAAAAAAATGCTAAATGGTTATTGTTTTTATATAAACAATTTTATTCAAATATTTTACAAAAAAAACTTTATAGGATGGGGAAGAAAACGTACTGGCAGATGGGCTTCTTTTTTATATAAAAAATTTAATGGTTCTTTGATTTTATTGGAGGATGGCTTTTTGCGCTCGCTAAATTTAGGTGTAGAAAATAGTCCGAGTTTTTCTATAGTTAAAGATGATGTGGGAATTTACTATGATGCTACTGCACCATCTAAGCTTGAAAATATTCTAAACACTTATGAGTTTAGCCCCGAAGAATTAAAGCAAGCAAAAAAAGCCATAGAACTTATAAAAAAAGAAAAACTTAGCAAGTATAATAATAATCTTTGCATACCAAAAGAGCTTTTTAGCACAAACGAAGAACGCGTATTAATCATCACTCAAGTAGCAAATGATGCTTCTCTTAAATTTGGCTTAGCTGAGAATTTTTCAACTCAAGATATCATAAATGATGCTATCAAAGAAAATCCAAATGCTAAAATATACATTAAAATTCATCCTGATGTATTAAGTGGTAAAAAGCAAAGTGATTTTAACGCACAAGATTTACCAAGTAAATGTGTAGTTATAAAAGAAAATTACAATCCCATAGAATTGCTAAGTCATTTTAAAAAAGTTTATACTAAAACTTCTGGTATGGGCTTTGAAGCTTTGATGGTGGGACGAGAATGCGTGTGCTATGGCATGCCTTTTTATGCAGGTTGGGGTTTAACGCAAGATAAACAAGTATGCAAAAGAAGGCTTAGAAAAAGAGCTTTAGAAGAAATCTTTTATGCTGCTTATATTTTATATAGTGAGTATTTTAACCCTTATTTAAACCAAAAAAGCGATATTTTTGATACTATTCATACTCTAGTAAAATATAAAAAGATAGAACAAGCTAATTCAAATACTTTATATTTTTTAGGTTTTTCTAAATGGAAAAGAGAATATATAAAACCTTTTTTCAAAGCCAAAAACAATAAAATCATTTTTTTAAACTCACTTGACGGGCTTTATAAAGCGAATTTAAATCCTGAAGATAAAATTTTTATTTGGGGTAAAAAGCATGATAAAACTTTACTAGCTAAAGATTTTAATAATGAAATTTTTCTAGTAGAAGATGGCTTTTTACGCTCAGTTTTTTTGGGCTCAGATCTCACGCGCCCTTTTTCTTTGATAGTAGATTGCAAAGGTTTGTATGTTGATCCAAGCAAACCAAGTGATTTAGAAGATATTTTGCAAAATCATGAATTTGATGAGAGTTTAAAACAAAGAGCTAAAAAGCTTATCACCACCATCACGCAAAATAAATTTTCAAAGTATAATGGCCTAAAACATGAAAAGCTAAATTTTAATACCAACAAAAAAATCATTTTAATCCCCGCTCAAGTAGAAGATGATGCTTCTATGATTTTAGGGGGTGGCGGTTTTGATACCTTAAAACTTCTACAAAGCGTAAGAAAGGCCAATGAAAACGCCTTCATAGTTTTTAAACCCCACCCTGATGTTTTAAGTGGCAACCGCAAAGGCTTAAAAGATAAAAGCATTATTTTAAAATACTGCGATGAAATTATAGAAAATGTCAGCATAGATAGTGCTATAAATGCATGCGATGAAGTGCATACCATAACTTCTACAAGTGGATTTGACGCTCTTTTGCGTGGTAAAAAAGTAGTAGTTTATGGTAAGCCTTTTTATGCAGGTTGGGGTTTGACTACAGATTTGCATGAAATCCCAAGACGTACAAGAGTGCTTAGTTTAGAAGAGTTAGTTGCGGGAGTTTTGATCCTTTATCCAAGATACATTCACCCAAAGAGCAAAAATTTATGTGAAGTTGAGCTTGCATTAGATATAATGCTAAAAATGCAAAAAGATTATTTTTCCAAGTTTTATTTGCGTTGGTTTATGGATGTTAGAATTTATATATTAAGAAAAATACGAAGATTAGTAGAATTTATTTTGATTAGATGAATTTAAGTAAAAAATTAAAAAAATTTTCTGGAAAAAATGTTTTATTGCTCCAAGGACCTGTGGGAGGATTTTTTCGTAAAATTGCTACAAAAATTCCACAAGCTAAGGTTTATAAAGTAAATTTTAATGGCGGGGATTTTTTCTTTTATCCTTTTAAAAGCATTAATTATACTAAAAGTTTAGCCGAGCTTGAAGACTTTTATCAAAAGCTTTTTGAAGAAAAGCAAATTCAAGTTATCATTATGTATAATGATTGTAGAAAAGTGCATGAAATCGCCATTAGTGTTGCCAAGCAAATGGGTATTGAAGTATGGATTTTTGAAGAAGGCTATATAAGACCAAATTTCATTACTTTTGAAAAAGGCGGAGTGAATGCAAACTCAACTTTACCAAGAGAAAAAGAATTTTATATAAACCAAAATAAATTCAACAAAGATTTCAAAACAAAGAATTTTTCTGGCTCATTTAAAAATATGGCTTTTGCTTCTTTTTTATACTGGCTTTTTGCTGCTTTGTTTTCTTGGTATTTTAATAATTCTTTACACCATAGAAGCTTAAAATTATTTGACTTTTTACCTTGGTTTTTATCTTTATACAGAAAGAAAAAATACAAAATTACTGAAAAAGCAATCAATGAAAAAATTCTTTCATTAAAGCAAAAGTATTTTTTAGCTATTTTACAAGTGCATAATGATACCCAACTTTCACATCATTATAAAAAAACTACAGAAAAATTTATAGAAGAAGTGATTGTTTCTTTTGCAAATCATGCTAAAGTAAAGTCTTATCTAATTTTTAAACATCATCCTATGGATCGTGGTTATAGAGACTATACTAAGCTTATAAAAGATTTGAGTTTAAAATACAATGTCGAGGGTAGAATCTTATATGTGCATGATTTACACTTGCCTACACTTTTAATCAATACAAAAGGAACCATTGTTATAAACAGCACAGTGGGACTTTCTGCTTTATATCACAATAGCCCCTTAAAGGTAATGGGTAAAGCCTTTTATGATATAGAAGGTTTGACTTATCAAAAAAGCTTGCATACTTTTTGGAAAGAGTGCAGGGCATATAAGCCTGATGCTGTTTTACACGCTAAATTTAGAAATTATGTGATATATAAAACCCAAGTTAATGGGAATTTTTTCAAAAATACTAGTTTAGATTAAATTTTCTTTTTATAGTTTTTTGCAATCTTTTTTAGTTTAAAAGGTAAGCTTAAATAGCCTATTTTAAAAGGGGTTCTTGAGGCTTGTAAAAGTGCATTGCCTAAAAGATAAGGTAAGTGAGTTTTGGCTATTTGAGCGTGTTTATAGTCTGCATAAGCTTTTAGTGGCGGTAGGTTTTTTTGATATTTTTGATTTTTAAAATGCTCTTTTTTGATTTTTCTTAGTTCAAAAGGTATTTTAAAGCAATCTAAATAACTTTTGCTATTTTTCATGATAGCTTCCCCAAGCTTATAGCTTAGCCTTTCTTTTATCCTTAAGCTAGCTCCATAAAGTTTATTGTTTTGATGAATAAATATCTCATATTCGTTTTTTAAGTCTTTGTGGTCTAAAAAACGCAAAAGATTATGATTTTGACTTTGTAAAAAAGTTTGCATATTTGCATATCAAGTTTTTTTAGTTCATGGTATTCTAGTGCTAATTCTTTATAAAATGCTATAGGTGGTATTAAAGAATCATGGGTATTTGTAAGATAATTTTTACATTCAATCTTTTTATCATTATCATTTTCTAAAAGTAAAATTCCTATTAAGTCTACATAATCAAGCCTTGGTGTTTTTTCATTTGCTATGCTTAAGCCTGAACTTTCCTCGCTTTGCTTGATAATTTGCGTATTAACATACAAAAAGGTTTGCTCATCACAAATTGCTTTTTCATTTTGTATATCTTGAAAAGTATTGATAAGTCCAAAATTTTTTACTAATTTAAAAGATGAGTTCTCAATGCTTATAGATGATATAGCATGGGTTGATGAGCTAGTGTGATTCCAAGTATGTATACCTAAAATTTGATTACCAATAAATTCTTTTGGAAAAATCAATTTTTCTTTAGAATTAATTCTTCTTATTTCTTCGCAAAAGAAGGAATTTTTATGGCATATTTTAGGAAAATTTGAAGGGAAGTATATAAAAAAATTCCTTTTAGAGCATGGGATATTTTCTTTAGATTTCTTAAAAGTTTTTAAATTTTTTATAATGTTTTTACCAAGTTCTTGCATAGCAAGTGGCATAGGATGAAAATTGTAATTTTTGCTAAAAGCATAAAGGTTATTTTGGTGAAAATACACATCCACATCAATTACATTAAAACCATAATAAGCACAATTTTTTCTATGTGTTTCATTGATAGCTTTTGATTTATCATTGCAAGCTGGTATAGGAAGTATAAGCACTATAGTAGTTTTGTTTGCTTTATAAAGTTCTTCGTAAAAATAGTCAATATTTCTAAGTATAATTTTCAAACTTATAGGGCTTAAGTAATCATTAATATTTGATTCACTGATGAGAAAATCACTTTTTTGTATAGTTTGTTTATGGCGTATTAACTCATAAAGATTTTGCAAAGAAGAACTAAGTCCTAAAGCATAATTATGCAAAGTGATATCTTTATCTTCAAGACCTACTCTAAGTCCGTTTTTTACTACGCTATTGCTACCACCTAGTAAAACTATATCCATTCAAGTTCTTTCTTTTATAAAAATTTATTCATTTTATAAAATATTATTTAATAGATAATTTCAGAGTAAAAATCTCCATTAAACCTTTTAAATTAAGCATTTGACAAAGATAATAACTTTAGATATATTTTTGAATTCATTTTAAACTAGTTTAGGATTTTGATGGATAAAATGTGCCAAAAAAGAGATGTTTTTTATATAGCTGGTTATGATCCTAGAGGATATAGGCATTATTATGCTATGTTTAAAAAAAACTTAGCTTTACAAAATGAACTTTTAAATTATGATTATACTTTATCAAAAGCTCAAGTTAATACATATGTTTTTTGGCAAATTCAAACTCCGCATACAAACACTACTTATACTTTTTTAAGCTGGAATGATATAGTTAAAAAAAACTGGTCAGAGGGCATTAAAGACGCCTTGAGTGATTGTTATGATGTTTTTAGAATTTTTATTATAACAGGGCTTTTTATAAAATTTGGTAAAGAATCCCCTTATCAGCTTATTACAGGTTATTACCCATTTTTTTATGTGCTTTTGAGTTTGATTTTTACTTTATTTTGTGCTTTTGGAAGTTTATTTTATTTGCAAAATTTTCATATAATTTTTGGCATTTTAGCTTTTATTGCGTGTTTAGTGTTTTTACCAAAAATGCTTTATAGATTAGGAAAAAAATTAGCTGTTTTTTGGATAGCTAGAATTTGCTCTTTTTGTGCTAATTGGGAGAAAAATTCTCAAGGTGAGCTTGAATTAAGAATGGATGATTTTGCTAGAGTTATCTTTGAAAAACTAAAAGAAAATGAAAATGATAAAAACTACGAACTCATCTTAAGTGCACATAGTGTAGGAACGGTGCTTTGTATAAATGTTTTAGCTAAAGTGTTAAAAAAATGTGAAAAAGAAAATATCTCTTTTAAAAATTTAAAAATTTTAACCTTAGGTGAATGTATACCTTTAGTAAGTTATCAAAAAATATCTTATGATTTTAAAAAAGATTTAGAGTATTTAGGAAGTAAAAATTTAATATGGTATGATTTTACTTCTATTATCGATGGGGCTTGTTTTGCACAGGTTGATTTCATACGCACAAGTGGAGTAAAAGCACAATTTAGTCCAAGATACCTTTCGGCTAAATTTCATACCTTATACACAAAGCAAGATTATAAAAAAATCAAAAGAGACAAATATAAAGCACATTTTTTGTATTTGTTTGCTACACAAATTCAAGGAGTGTATAATTTTTTTGAATTTATTATAGGGAAAAATAAGCTAGAAGAAAAAATCAAATAGGAGGTAAACATCATGGGGCAATGTCCATTTCATCCAAAACCTTATAAAAACAAAGCTTCCACGCTAACTACTTTTTTATTAAAAAGAAGATCATGGCTTGATGGACTTTATGATCGTAGTTATAAAATGATGATGGGTAGAGTTAAAATGCCTGGATTTGATCTTTATGTAGTAAATGATCCAAAAGAAGTAAGACGCATTATGATAGATGAGGTTAGAGAATATCCAAAAAGCCAACTCTTGCATGAGCTTTTAGAGCCACTTTTAGGTGTAAGTATTTTCACTACAAACGATAGAGTGTGGGAAAAACAAAGAGAACTTTTAAGACCTTCTTTTGAAATGACAAGGATTTCTAAGGTTTTTAATTTGATGAGTGAAGCTGCTGCTGACATGATGGCAAGATTTGCAAAATATGAAGATAAAGCGATTATAGAAGTAGATGAGGCTATGACTTTTGTAACTGCAGATGTGATTTTTAGAACTATCATGTCTTCAAAACTTGATGAACAAAAAGGTAAACTTGTTTTAGATGCTTTTGTAACTGTGCAAGAAGAAACCGTTAAAACTGCTATGCGAAGAATGTTTCGCTTTCCAACTTGGCTTTCAAATCTTTTAGGAGAAAGAAAAAGACTTAAAGCAGGTGGAGTTATACGCAAGGTTTTATCAGATATTATAAAACCAAGATATGATAATGCAATAAATGATCAAGGAAAATATGAAGATATTTTGTCTTCATTACTTATGGTAGTAGATGCAGATACAAATGAGAGATTTTCTTTTAATGAAATTTTAGATCAAGTTGCCATGCTTTTCTTAGCAGGCCATGAAACTACTGCAAGTTCGCTAACTTGGACGCTTTATATTTTAAGTATTTCGCCAAAAGAGCAGCAAAAAGCTTATGAAGAAATCATGCAAATTGCAGGTAATGATGAGTTTAAAATAGAACATATTAAAGCGATGAAATATTTAACAAATGTATTTAAAGAAAGTTTAAGACTATACCCACCAGTTGGATTTTTTGCTAGAGAAGCAAGAAATGAAAGCAAAATGAGAGATAAACTTATAAAAAAAGGTTCTGGTGTAGTAGTGGCTCCATGGCTCATTCACAGGCATGATAATTTTTGGGAAAATCCACATGAGTTTGATCCAACTCGCCATGAAGATAAAAGTAAGATTAAAAAAGACACTTATATGCCTTTTGGTATGGGAGAGCGTGTGTGTATAGGTCAAGGTTTTGCTATGCAAGAAGCAATTTTGATTTTAGCTAATATTTTAAGGACTTATAAGTTAGAATTACAAGAGAATTTTGTGCCTGATATTGTAGGAAGACTTACTATAAGATCAGCTAATGGTATGAATATAAGATTTATAAAAAGGCAAAAATGAAAGAAAAATTAGCAGGAACCATACTACTTTGTGCTATTGTTCCTTTGGCAGTGATTAGTTATCTTTTTATAGTTGTAGTAGGAACCTTTGGAAACCCTGCTAGGGTTAGACAAGGTGTGAGGGCACTTGATCATTTTGTTAATGCTACTTTGTTTAATGGCTATGCTTGGGAGTCTTTATCATCTCATGCTTGGAGAGAACGCGATAAAAGATGGGCTAAAATAGTCATAAAAATCACAGATTTTTTTGACAAAAATCACTGCCAAAAGGCTAACAAAAGAGAGCAACCTATAGTGGATTTAGTTTTAGAAAGAAAGCTTACCGAACAAACCGTCGGTAAGCAACTTTAATTTTCTCCAAACAAGGCTTTAAGATTTTTAAATGCTTCTTCTTGATTGCTAGTTTTGTCTTTTGCATTTACTTCGTTTAATTCTATTTCATAACCAAGTAGCATACTAGCTAAGCGTATGTTAATTCCGCTTTTTCCTATGGCTTTGCTTTTTTGCTCGCTATTTAGTGTTACTATGGCTTTTTTATCTTCTATATTAACTGAGTTTATAATAGCAGGAGCTAAGCTTCTCGTGATTAAAATTGCCATTTCACTAGAATACTCTATACAATCAATATTTTCATTTTTTAACTCTTTACTTACTGCATTAATCCTAACTCCTTTTATGCCTACGGTTGCTCCAACTGCATCAACGCTTGGGCTATTAGCTTGCAAGATGATTTTTGCTCTTTCACCTGGAATTCTTGCACTTGCATAAATATTTATAAGACCATCTTTGATTTCAGGAACTTCAGCTTTTAACAAAGCTTCTAAAAATTTAGGACTAGTTCTACTAAGTTCCATTCTCATACCTGATTTATCAATATAAACATGTCTAATTACAGCCTTAATCACATCACCTACTTTAAATTTTTCACCTTTGATACGATTTTTTCTTGGTAAATATGCGCGAAATTCATCAATTTCTACATAAGTATTTTCTTCATTATCTACCCTTACAACACTACCAAAAACCATATGCCCTACCATTTTTTGGTATTTTTCATAGATTTTTTCTTCTAAAAGTTTTTGTATGTTGTATTCTAATTCTTTATGTAATATATTTGCTGCAGTGCGTCCTAAATTTTCTAAAGAACATTCATAAGTTAACTCATCGCCAACTTCTACATCTTTTGCTTCAGTTTTTGCTTTACTTAGAGCGATAAAATGTTCATTTTCATTTTCCAATCTTTCATCATTATCAGCTACAACAATGATTTTTTGGTAAAGCTGTAAATTTTTTCCTGAATCAACAAAAAATTCATATTTATCACCATAAATTTTTTTTGCAGTGTTAATAAGTGCTTTTTTAACTCTTTCTCTTACATCTTCTATTTGCAAATTTTTCTCATTAGCAATGGATTCTATTATATCTGTGATTTTTTCCATAATAACAATACAACCTTAATTTTGGATTTTTAAATTTTGAAGAATAAAATTATATCTTTAATAAGTTTAATTAAAAGTAAAATTTGTTATAATTTCAGATTAAAAAAACTTGAGGATGATGATATGGATTTAAAAATAGCAAGAACCTCTGTTGATGAAAAGCCAAAAAGCATAAGTTTAGAAAGTATTGAAAAGGCTATAGATAAAGAAGGTCAAAAATTTTTTTATTTTGATAAAGACAATGCACATAAACAATTAATTGCCTTGGTAGAGCATTTTGAAAAAAAAGGAAAATGCGTATATCATAGAACAATTAAATATGGTTTAGACGATGCAGATTTCATGTATGAGGTGCATATTCTTTGAGTAAAAAACTTTTTATCCAGACTTTAGGTTGTGCTATGAATGTTAGAGATTCTGAGCACATGATAGCCGAACTTAAAGAAAAAGAAAATTATGAATTAACTCAAGATGCAAAAGAAGCAGATTTGATTTTAATTAATACTTGCTCAGTGCGTGAAAAACCAGTGCATAAACTTTTTTCAGAAGTTGGAAGTTTTGAAAAAATTAAAAAAAATGGAGCTAAGATAGGAGTTTGCGGTTGCACTGCTTCACATTTGGGAGATGAAATTTTTAAGCGTGCTCCTAATGTGGATTTTGTTTTGGGTGCTAGAAATGTTTCTAAAATCACAAAAGCTGTTAATACTCCTAAATTTTTAGGCAATGATATAGATTTTGATGAAAGTAATTATGCTTTTGCAGATTTTAGAAATAGTCTTTATAAAACTTATATTAATATCTCTATAGGTTGTGATAAACATTGTACTTATTGTATAGTGCCTCACACAAGAGGAGATGAAATTTCTATACCTTTTGAGATTATTAAAAATGAAGCTTTAAAAGCAGTTTTAAATGGGGCTAAAGAAATTTTTTTACTAGGGCAAAATGTTAATAACTATGGTAAAAGATTTTCTAATGCACATGAAAAGATTAATTTTTCAGATCTTTTGGAAAAGTTAAGTGAAATCGAAGGTTTAGAGCGTATTCGTTTTACAAGCCCACATCCATTGCATATGGATGATAGATTTTTAGAGGTTTTTTCTAAAAATCCTAAAGTGTGTAAGTCCATGCATATGCCTTTGCAAAGTGGTTCAAGTGAAATTTTAAAAGCTATGAAACGCGGTTATACTAAAGAATGGTATTTAGATAGAGCCTTAAAACTCCGCTCTATGTGTAAAGATGTAAGTATTTCTACTGATGTTATAGTTGCTTTTCCAGGTGAGAGTGATGAAAATTTTAACGATACCATGGATGTACTTGAAAAGGTGCGTTTTGAGCAAATGTTTTCTTTTAAATACTCCAAAAGGCCATTAACAAAAGCTGCAACTATGCCAAATCAAATTCCTGATGATATAGCTTCTAAAAGATTAAGCATTTTGCAAGCTAGACATACAGAAATTTTAGATGAAATTGTTGCAAAACAAAAAGATAAAGAATTTGAGGTTTTGTTTGAAGAGTTAAGAAATGATGGTTTTGTAGCAGGTAGAAGTGATAATAATTTTTTAGTTCAAGTTAAAGGTAGTGAAGAATTATTAGGGCAAATGAAAAAAGTGAAAATCACCAATCCTAGGCGTATGGTGTTAAATGGTGAAATCCTTTAAAATTAATTTTATAGCTTTTGGAATTTATTTATTACAATGGCTAATTTTTTTAACTTGTAAAAAAAAATATTTAGGGCAAAAATTACCACCAAATTCTTGTGTAATACTTTTTTGGCATGGACGTCTTGCTCTAATGCCTTTTGCGTATAAAAAAATGGGTATTAAAGAAAAAAAAGCTTATGTGATGATATCTCATCATAAAGATGGAGAAATTATTGCTAGAAATATCGCACTTTTTGGCTTAAATACTTTAAGAGGAAGTACAAGTAAAGGTGCTTTAACTTTGCTTAAGCAATCTTTTAAAATTTTAGATCAAGGAGATGATGTTATCATTACCCCTGATGGACCAAGGGGACCTTATCATAGTATTTCAGATGGTTCTGTAATGATAGCTTTGAAAAAAAATGTTCCACTTTTTTTATTAAATTACGAAGCAAGTTCATATTGGGAATTTAAAAGTTGGGATAAAATGATTTTACCTAAACCTTTTTCAACTTTAAAATATCGATTAAGTGAAGAAATTAAAATACAAAATTTAAATTTAGAAGAAGCTAAAGTATTGATAAAAGAAAAATTTGATATGATAAGTCAATTAGACAAAGGATAAGCAGATGTTATCTTTTTTTAGAAAATACATTTTACAACTTTTAGTTTGCATATGTTATGATGAAAAACAATACATTATAAGATGTCATACATGGAAAAAATCCCAAGCTATTAATACTTTTGAAAAAAGTTTTGAAGATAAAGAAAAAGCTATAGAATATGTAAAAAATTTAACAAAAGATTTTCAGATTTATTATATTTGTGCTTTTTTTACACCTATTGCTCAAGGGATTGTTCCAAGTACTAATTTTAAAGAGCTTTCAAAATTTGGTGTTGATTCTACTAATGTAAAATGTATCACTTTTAATAATGCTTTAATGTATGCTTCTAATACTTATTTAGATATCTATGAAAAAGAATACGATGCCTTTGGTGGACTTGATTTGCTTTATTCTCCTTTTTGCATACTTTATTATTGTATGCAAAAACAAGGTTTTAGTGATAAAATAGGGCTTTATGTATATAGATATCATGAATTTGTAGCTATACTTATTTGCAAGGGTGAGAATATATTATTTGGAAGTTATTTTAACATTGCTAGTTCAAATTATCAAGATGATTTTTATGATGATGTTAAAGAAGAGTATGATTTAGATATAGAAGATGAAGAAAAAAATGAAATTTTTGATAATAGCGAAGAAAGTACTAGTGAAAACAATGATGAAAATTATGATTTAAAAAGCTTAGAAGAAATGAGCCAAGAGCTTGATAAGCTTGATGAGATAGAAGAAGAGCAAAGTGAAGAAATTGTCCAAGATTCTTTAGAAGGGTTTAGCTCAGATATGAAAATGATAGAATATATTATTTCAAGTGTAAAAGAATTTTATAATAATCCTTTATATGATAATACTTTTTTAGAAGAAATGGTAATCTTTGATGAAGAAAGTTTTAGTCATACTTCTTTAGATTATATAGAAAATGAATTATTTATCAAACCTAAAGTAGAGCTTGTTGATACACTTGATTTGATGAATGAACTTATGGTAAAGGATTTAAAACTATGAAATACAGCTTAATTACGCCTAAGATAAAACCTGTATTTAACCTTTTTACAAGGATTTGGATTTACTTTACTATGATTAGTATTTCTTTAATTTTGATTGTATTTATAGTGGTTGTTTTTAAAAGCTACTATGCAGCGTTTGAGCTAAATAATAAAAAAGAAGAATTATTACACATTACAAAGCAAATTCAAATAAATAAAGATAAATACAAAGAATTATCAAGGCAAAATAATCAAGCAGAGATGGTATTAGGCAGAATAAACGAAGATGGTAAAAATTTAATTTTATTAAATAGTATTAAAAATCTTTTTACCTTGGTTCCTAAAAATATTTCTTTAGATGAGGTTGTGTTGGAAAATAATTCTTTAACTATAAGGGGTGTGACGCCAACTAAAGAAACATTTGCTTTATTATTAGAAGCTCCATTAAGGAGTGTATTTACAAATTCGCAAACAAGTTATTATCAACTAGAAAATGGTTGGTATCGCTTTGTAAGTATCAATACTACATTAGAGGAAAACAATGAATAAAAATGATAAGAGTCTTGAAGAAGCAGATGTATTAAAAATACTGATTTATTCTTTTTCTTTTATTGCACTTTGTGCTATTTTAATTTTATTTTTAATTGTTCCTTTTTTAAGGGATTATAAACTAGAACACTCAAGATTAGTAGTTCAGCAAAGTCAAAACATAAAAGCCTTAAATGAACTACAAGCTATAGAAACAACTATACAAAATTTTAAAAATACAAATGCTAAAAATTTAGCACAAATTAACACAGAATTTTCACAAGATGATTTTATAAAATTTATGAAAAATTATTTTGAAGATGTGTCGTTAAAATCAATACCCATAGAAAAATCATCTCAATATCTTAAATATCAATTTCATGCACAGGTAAAAATGCTAAATCCTCAAGCGTTTTATTCTTTTTTAAATGATTTGCAAAAATATAAAAATTTAGTAGAAATTACTACCCCTGTAAAGTTTAAATCAGAAAAAAAATACATTAATCTTGAATTTAAAATTAATGTATTTTTTGCACCTATTATTCAAAAATGATAACTTCGTTGTTTTGATATGGAGTTGTTTCGTTTTTGGATTTTTCTTGTTCTTGGATAATTTTTTCTTCTTTTGGCTCTAATTGATTGTCTAAATTTTCATTTTGAGGTAATGAAGTATTTAAATTCGTAGTAATTTCTTTATAAAAAGTTATAAATACCTTATCGATTTTTAATGCACTAGCTGCCATACTTTCATTAACTTGTGTAGGTATGGCACTATATACTTGGCGAAAAGTTTCTAAACTAGCATCACCTTTTATAGGGTAATTAATAATAATAGGCTCATCTAGTTTGGTAGAACTTGTTGAGGTGTTAAATGTATTGTTTTGATGTAAATTAACCAAATTGCTATGAGATTCTAAAATCATCATGAAAGAAGATTCCACACTATTTCCACCAAAACTTGAACTTCTTGAAACCTTATCTTCATACAAATTTGCATTAATGGTTAGATGAAAGGTATAATCAGGATTATCATCGCTAACTATATATCCTTTATTTTCAAGCAAAGCTTTGCTGTCTTTTAAAAGTTGATTTTTTAGTAATTCTAAGCTTTTGTTTATTCTTTGATTTAATGTTGATTCTTCAAAATACGAGCTATAAAAAGTATTTTTAACAATCTCAATACCACTAATTTTAACTTTTGGTGCATTTTCGTTTGTTGTATTTTGCGTTTGTATGGAACTTTTAAAATTGGGCATTGATATATGATATGTTTTTTGATTACTTGTGCAAGCGCTAAAAAATAAGATTACGCTAAAAAATAATAAAATTTTTTTCATTATTATTCCTTCGTTTTTTATAATTATAACAATTTTTTGATATATTATTTGTTTTTTTACTAAAGGTATTTTATGGATTTTTGGCAAAATATTTATGCAAATTTTGATGTAGTTGCTTTTGAAATTTTTGGTTTAAAAGTGCATTGGTATGGCATTATGTATGTTTTGGCTTTATTGGTAGCTTTAATGGTAGCAAAATACTATGCCATTAAAGATAATATGGGAATTTCCAAAGCCATGCTTGATAGTTATTTTATTTGGGTTGAAATAGGCGTGATTTTAGGGGCAAGATTAGGTTATATCTTAATTTATGATGCAAACACGCTATGGTATATCACACATCCTTGGCAAATTTTTAATCCTTTTTATAATGGAGAATTTATAGGAATTAGAGGTATGAGTTATCATGGTGCTGTGTTTGGATTTTTAATTGCTAGTTATTTATTTTGTAAAAAGCATAAACAAAATTTATGGAAATATCTTGATTTAGTTGCCATTAGTGTGCCATGTGGTTATATTTTTGGGCGTATAGGAAATTTTTTAAATCAAGAATTATTTGGTAGGATTACTGATGTTCCATGGGGTATTTATATAGATGGAGTACTGCGTCATCCTTCTCAACTTTATGAAGCATTTTTGGAAGGTTTGGTTGTATTTATAATTTTATTATTTATAAAAAAATATAAAAAATACAATGGAGAATTAATTGCATATTATACGATTTTATATGCTTTGGCGCGTTTTGTGTGTGAATTTTATAGGGAGCCTGATTTTGGCATAGGATTTATAGCTTTTGGTATGAGTATGGGGCAAATTCTAAGCTTATTAATGCTTATATTAGGAGTATTTTTATCTTTTTATTTAAGAAATATTAAAAAAAATTTATAATTTTTTATTTTTTTAAGAATAAAAGTTCTATAATTATTTTGATATAAAAAATTATCAATTTTATAAAAGGAGCAAATATGAGCCAACTCATTGAAGGTTTTTTAGGCAAGAGCATTGATGGCAAAAAAAGTAAAATGCCAGCAAAACTTGACTATATCCAAAGTGCAACGGGCTTAATTTTAGGTTTATTCATGTGGGCACATATGTTTTTCGTCTCTACCATTTTGGTTAGTGATGATTTTTTTGATTCAGTTGTTCATTTTTTAGAACTCAAATTTATCATCAATAGTCCAGCTATGAGTTATATTACATCTTTTTTAGCTGCCTGTGTTTTGGTAATTTTCTTCGTGCATGCTGGCCTTGCAATGAGAAAATTTCCTATAAATTTTAGACAATACCAAATTTGTAGAACTCATTTAAAATATATGAATCATGGCGACTCTTCTTTATGGTGGGTTCAAGCAGCAACTGGATTTATTATGTTTTTCCTAGGTTCGGCACATTTAATTTTTGTTATTACTAATGCAGACAAAATTAGCGCTGATATGTCAGGCGATAGAGTTGTTAGTCATTTTATGTGGCTTTTTTATCTTGTTTTATTAATTAGTGTTGAATTGCATGGAAGTATTGGTCTTTATAGACTTTGTGTAAAATGGGGTTGGTTTGAAGGAAAAGATGCTAAAGAAAGTCGTAAAAAACTAAAAAAAGCAAAATGGTTTATTAGTATTTTCTTCTTAGTTTTAGGATTATTAAGCTTAGCTGCTTTTGCAAAAATAGGTTTAAATAATTATCAAAATAATTCTGTAGCACAAATAGTAAAAACTTATGATGGAGCTAAATATGAATATACAATATAGTGATGCTTTAGTTATTGGTGGGGGTCTTGCTGGACTTAGGGCAGCAATTGAAGTTGCAAAAAGTGGCCAAAGTGTAACTTTATTAAGTATTTGTCCTGTTAAAAGATCACACTCTGCTGCTGTTCAAGGTGGTATGCAAGCAAGTTTAGGTAATAGTATTAAAGGCGAAGGTGATAATGAAGATGTGCATTTTGCTGACACAGTAAAAGGTTCAGATTGGGGCTGTGATCAAGAAGTTGCAAGAATGTTTGCACAAACTGCTCCAAAAGCAGTGCGTGAGTTAGCTGCTTGGGGTGTGCCTTGGACTAGGGTTACAAAAGGTCCAAGAACAGTTGTAATTAATGCACAAAAAACAACTATAGAAGAAAAAGAAGAAGCACATGGTCTTATAAATGCAAGAGACTTTGGTGGAACTAAAAAATGGAGAACTTGTTATATAGCTGATGCAACAGGGCATTGTATGCTTTATGGTGTGGCAAATGAAGCGATTAAACATCAAGTAAAAATCATTGATAGAATGGAAGCAGTAAGATTGATCCATGATGGTAAAAAATGTTTAGGGGCTATTGCTAGAGATTTAACTAATGGAGAATTAATTGCTTATGTTGCTAGAGGAACTATGATAGCAACGGGCGGTTATGGTAGAATTTATAAGCAAACTACTAATGCAGTAATTTGTGAAGGAACTGGAGCAGCTATTGCTTTAGAAACTGGACTTTGCAGACTTTCAAACATGGAAGCAGTGCAATTTCACCCAACTCCAATCGTGCCAAGTGGAATTTTATTAACTGAAGGTTGTAGAGGTGATGGTGGTATTTTAAGAGATGTTGATGGATACCGCTTTATGCCTGATTATGAGCCTGAGAAAAAAGAACTTGCAAGTAGGGATGTTGTAAGTCGTAGAATGATGGAGCATATTAGAAAAGGAAAAGGCGTAAAAAGCCCATATGGTGATCATTTATGGCTTGATATTTCTATCCTTGGCCGTGCTCATGTTGAAAAAAATCTTCGTGATGTTCAAGATATTTGTAAAACATTTAATGGTATTGATCCTGCTGATGAGGGTCCAAAAGGTTGGGCGCCGGTTTTACCTATGCAGCATTATTCAATGGGTGGTATTAGAACAAAACCAACTGGTGAGAGTCAATGGTTAAATGGTTTATTTGCTTGCGGTGAAGCAGCTTGTTGGGATATGCACGGATTTAACCGCTTGGGTGGAAATTCATGTTCAGAAACGGTTGTTGCAGGTATGATAGTAGGGGATTATTTTGCTCAATATTGCAAAGAAAATGGCAATGATATTGATACAAATATAGTTAAATCCTTCCTTTCTAAAGAATATGATTATTTAAAATCTCTTGTAAGTAAAGAAGGAAAACATGATGTATTTGAAATCAAAAATAGAATGAAAGATATTATGTGGGAAAAAGTAGCTATCTTTAGAACAGGTCAAGGCCTTGAAGAAGCTGTTAAAGAGCTTGAAGAATTATATCAAAAATCACTTGATTTGAAAGTTCATGATAAAGAATTAAAATGTGCAAACCCAGAGCTTGAAGAAGCTTACAGAGTTCCAAGAATGTTAAAAGTTGCTTTATGTGTTGCTTATGGAGCACTTTTAAGAACAGAAAGTAGAGGAGCTCATTATAGAGAAGATTATCCAAAAAGAGATGATTTAAATTGGATGAAAAGAACAAATACTTACTGGGTAGAAGGTGAAAGTATGCCAAGAGTTGAGTATGAAGATCTTGACATTATGAAAATGGAAATTCCACCTGCGTTTAGAGGTTATGGTGCTAAAGGAAATATCATAGAAAATCCATTAAGCGAAAAACGCCAAGCTGAAGTTGATGCAATCCGTGAGAAAATGGAAGCAGAAGGTAAAGGAAGATATGAAATTCAACATGCTTTAATGCCTTATGAATTGCAGGCTAAATTTAAAGCACCAAACCAAAGAATAGGAGTTGATTATGAGTAGAAAATTAACAATAAGAGCATTTAAATATAATCCATTAAGTAAAATTTCTAAGCCTCATTTTGTTACTTATGAGCTTGAAGAAACTCCATTTATGACAATTTTTGTGTGCTTAACTCAAATTAGAGAAAAAATGGATGCAGATTTGAGTTTTGATTTTGTATGTAGAGCAGGGATTTGCGGAAGCTGTGCTATGATGATCAATGGTAAGCCAAAACTTGCTTGTAAAACTTTAACAAAAGATTATCCAGATGGAGTTATAGAGCTTATGCCATTACCTGCTTTTAGACATATAAAAGATTTAAGTGTTAATACAGGTGAGTGGTTTGATAGTATGTGCAAACGCGTTGAAAGCTGGGTGCATAATGAAAAAGAAACAGATATCTCTAAACTTGAAGAGCGTATTGAGCCAGAAGTTGCTGATGAGACTTTTGAGCTTGATCGTTGTATAGAGTGTGGAATTTGTGTTGCTTCTTGTGCTACTAAGCTGATGAGACCTGATTTTATCGCAGCTACTGGACTTTTAAGAACAGCTAGATATTTACAAGATCCACATGATCACAGAAGTATAGAAGATTTTTATGAATTAGTAGGTGATGATGATGGGGTATTTGGATGTATGTCTTTGCTTGCATGTGAGGATAATTGTCCAAAAGAACTACCTTTACAAAGCAAAATCGCTTATATGAGAAGACAGCTTGTCGCTCAAAGAAACAAATAATCCTAGCCCCCAAGAAAAGGGGGCTTTAAAAGTATTACTAGAACAAATTTGGCAAAATCATAGTGTCTATCTTGATACAAATACTCTTTTTGATGAAGGCTTGATTGATACTCAAAAAGCAGCAATTATTTTAAGTGCAAATCTTAGCAACTATGAAAGATTTAGTGCTTTGAATGAATTTAAAAATTTGATGAAAAGTTTAAATTTACGCTTAGATCTTTATGGTATACAATATGCACAAGTTTGTTTTATTAATGCTTTGAAATTAGGAATTTTGGATAAAAATGAGCTTTTAAAAGCTTTAGAAAAACTTCAAAAAATCACTGATAATACTTTAATGCATACCTTTGTTTCTAAGCAAAAGATTATGCAAAAAGATTATAAACAAGAATTTAAAAATTCCCATCAAACACTAGATCATATCAACCAAAATTTACAAAATCTTTGCGAAGATGAAAAAATTCAAAAACTTTTACAAGAAGCTTTAATTAAATTTAGTAATATTGATTTTTCTATCGCAGTAACGGGTGTGGTAAATGCAGGAAAATCAAGCATGCTAAACGCACTTTTAAAAGAAGATTTTTTAGGAGTGTCTAATGTCCCAGAGACTGCGAATTTAACCATTTTAAAATACGGCAAAGAGCAAAAAGCTAATATTTGTTTTTGGAATGAAAAAGAGTGGCAAAATATTTTAAAAAGTTCTAAAGATAGTCAAGATATGAAAGAGCTTATAAAGCAATTAGAACAAAATTTTAATCTAAATGCGTATATTGAAAAAGAAAATAAAAATATAGAAATAAAATTTGAAGAATTA